>NZ_JBSNCD010000008.1:0-283095 GCF_053764735.1 Rhodococcus sp. 5G237
GCAGGAGTTGGCGGCCCGTCTCGATACCGGCACCGCCGGTGCCGGGGTCGGGAGTGTGGTGTTGGCGGCGCGGCAGCGTCCGGAGCGGGTGCCGTTGTCGTTGGCGCAGCAACGCATGTGGTTCCTCAATCGACTCGAACCGCATTCCGCCGTGAACAACATCCCTGTGGCCATTCGTCTTTCGGGACGTCTGGACGTCGATGCGCTGCAGGCGGCGGTCTCCGACGTGGTGGAACGTCACGAATCGCTCCGCACCGTCTACCCCGAGATCGACGGTGTCGGCTACCAGCAGGTGCTGCCCGTCGCGGACGCGGTCGTCGAGGTCCGTCCCGAGACCGTCGGAGCCGACGAGGTCCCGGCCCGGGTCGCCGAAGCGGTCACTACCGGTTTCGATGTGACGCAGCAGGTTCCGATCCGAGTGCGCCTGTTCTCCGTGGCCCCGGACGAGCACGTGCTCGTCGTCGTGGTGCACCACATCTCCGCCGACGGCTACTCGATGGGACCGCTGACCCGCGACGTGGTGACGGCCTACGCCGCGCGTGTCGCGGGCGGGGAACCCGGATGGGCACCGCTCGAGGTGCAGTACGCGGACTACACACTCTGGCAGCGCGAGGTCCTCGGCGAGGAGTCCGACCCCGAGTCGCTCATGGCGCGCGAGACGGACTTCTGGACGCGGACCCTCGCGGATCTGCCCGAAGAGGCGACGCTGCCGTCCGATCGTCCCCGGCCGGCCGTCGCGAGCTATCGGGGTGCCTCGCACCGACTCACCCTCGGCGAGCGGGTCCGCGCAGCGATCGCCGATCTCGCCCGCCGCAGCGGCGCAACGGAATTCATGGTCGTCCACGCCGCGCTCGCCGTGCTTCTCGCCCGGCTCGGCGGTGACGACGACATCACCATCGGCACTCCCGTCGCCGGCCGCGGCGACGCCGCGCTCGACGATCTGGTGGGCATGTTCGTCAACACCCTGGTGCTGCGTACACCCGTCGAACCCGATGCGTCCTTCGGTGATTTCCTCGACTCGGTGCGCACGGCCGACCTCGAGGCGTTCACCCATGCCGACGTGCCGTTCGAGCGGCTCGTCGAGGTGCTCGATCCGCCTCGTTCGCAGGCGCGCCACCCGCTCTTCCAGGTGATGCTCACCTTCCAGAACATGCCGGTCTCGCAGCTGGAACTGCCCGAGCTGACCGTCTCCGGTATCGACTTCGACGCGCAGGTCGCCAAGTTCGATCTGCAGGTCACCGTCGCGGATGTCGTCGACGCCGCCGGCGATCCTTCCGGCCTCGTGGTGGAATTCAACTACGCCACCGAACTGTTCGATCATCAGACCGTCGCCGCTGTCGGAGAACGGTTCTCGCGGATCCTCGAGGCGGTCACCACCGATCCGCGCGTCGCGGTCGGCGACGTGCCGCTCGTCACCGACGGCGAGCTCGACCGCATCCTCACCGAGTGGAACACGCTCGGCGAGTCCGTCCCGGTCGCCGAACCGGCCACGCTCGCTGCCCGTTTCGACGTGGCCGTCCGCGCGCACGCCGCGAATGCCGCGGTGACCCACGGGGAGACGACCCTCACGTACGCCGAGCTCGGTGCCCGCGCGAACCGGATCGCACGCCGGCTCGTCGGCGCAGGCGTCGGACCGGGCACTCTCGTCGCGGTGGCCCTGCCGCGGACCGAGGACCTCGTGGTCGCTCTCACCGCGGTCGTGCTCTCCGGCGGCGCCTACCTGCCGATCGACACCGCTCACCCGCAGGACCGTGTGCGGTACATCCTCGACCAGGCGCGACCCCGCGTGATCCTCACCTCGGATGCACTCGGAGACGAGCCCGGAGCGGAGGCGTTGCGCGGCAGCGGAATCGAGATGCTCGACGTTGCCGCCGCACAGAACGACGCCTCGGTCTCGGCCGATCCGCTCACCGACGCCGACCGGATCGCGTCGCCGCAGCCGGACGATCTCGCGTATGTCATCTTCACCTCCGGTTCCACCGGCCGCCCCAAGGGCGTCGCCGTCACCCACCGGAACGTACTGACCCTGTTCGCCAACGCCGAGCCCCGCTTCGGCTTCGGCCCGGACGACGTGTGGACGCTGTTCCACTCCTACGCCTTCGACTTCTCGGTGTGGGAGCTGTGGGGACCGCTGCTGTACGGGGGCCGGCTCGTCGTCGTCGACTACCTCACCTCCCGGTCACCCGAGCTGTTCGCACAGCTCGTCCGCCGCGAGGGCGTCACGGTGCTCAACCAGACGCCCTCGGCGTTCTACCAGTTCGACGAGGCCGATCGCACTCTCGCCGCCGACACGGCACCGCTCGCGCTGCGCTACGTCGTCTTCGGCGGCGAGGCACTCGACCCGGCCCGGCTCGCGGGCTGGTTCGATCGTCACCCCGCCGGCCCACAACTGGTGAACATGTACGGCATCACCGAGACCACGGTGCACGTGTCGTACCAGCCCATCGACCGCACCCTCGCGAAGGCCGGTGCCGCCAGCGCGATCGGACGGTCGCTTCCCGGACTGGACGCCTACGTCCTCGACCGGCGCCTGCATCCCGTGCCCGCCGGCGTGCCGGGCGAGCTGTACATCTCCGGCGACCAGCTCTCCCGCGGATATCTCGGACGCCCCGACCTGACGGTCGCGCGCTTCGTCGCGAACCCCTTCGGTCGCGGTCGCCTCTACCGCACCGGCGACATCGCGCGGTGGAACGGTGAAGGCATCCTCGAATACGCGGGTCGCAGCGACTCGCAGGTCCAGCTCCGCGGCTTCCGCATCGAACTGGGCGAGATCGAGTCGCAGCTACTGCAGGCTCCGGGTGTCGCACAGGCCGTCGCCATGGTCCGGGACGACGGACTCGGCGAACGTCTCGTCGGTTACGTCGTCGCCCGCACCGGTGAGACCGTCGACGCGGCCGCGGTGCGCGCGCACGCGTCCGAATTCCTCACGGGGTACATGGTTCCCGATGTGGTGACCGTGCTCGACGAACTGCCGCTCACGGTGAACGGCAAGCTCGACCGGCGCGCTCTCCCCGCACCCCGCATCGACATCGACGCCGATCGTTTCCGCGAACCGGCCACCGAATCGGAACGGATCGTCGCGCAGGTCTGGACCGAGGTGCTGGGCATCGAACGCGTCGGTGCCGACGACTCGTTCTTCGACCTCGGCGGCAACTCCCTCGTCGCGACGCGGGTCGTCGCGCGCATCAACGAGGCGACCGGAGCGAGCCTGGCCATCCGGGAACTGTTCGAGGATCCCACCGTCGAGGGTCTGGCGGCGCGCGTCGACGCCGGCGGTTCCGATCGGGCTGTGCCGGAACTCGTCGCACGGCCGCGTCCCGATCGCATCCCGCTCTCGCTCGCGCAGCAGCGCATGTGGGTGCTCAACCAGCTCGATCCGGGCTCCGCGAGCTACAACATCCCGCTCGCCATCCGCTTGCGGGGTGCGCTCGACATCGATGCGCTGACCGCAGCGGTGCGCGACGTCGTCGAGCGGCACGAGACGTTGCGCACCGTCTACGCGCAGGACGAGCAGGGCCCGTTCCAGAAGATTCTGGATGCGGAGTCGATGCCGCTGCTCGAGGTGGTGCGGGTGGCCTCCGAGCAGGAGGCCTTCGAGGCCGTGGTCGAGGTCGCCTCGCAGGGATTCGACGTGTCCTCCGAGCCGCCCGTGCGCGGTCGCCTCGTCTCGATCTCTGCCGGCGGCAGCGCCGGCCCGGTCGTCTCCGACGATCATGTCCTCGCGCTCGTGGTGCACCACATCTCGGCCGACGGTGCCTCGCTCGTGCCGTTGGCGCGCGACCTCATGGAGGCCTACGTCGCCCGGCTGTCCGGATCGCGCCCCGACCGGCCACCGCTCGAGGTGCAGTACGCGGACTTCGCGGCGTGGCAGCAGGAGACCTTCGGCGACGCCGAGAACTCCGACTCGCCGGCCGGCCGCCAGCTCGCCTACTGGAAGCAACAGCTGGCCGGGGTACCGGACCTGCTCGACCTGCCCACCGACCGGCCGCGCCCCGCGGTACCGAGCCTGCGCGGGGCCACCGTCTTCACCGAGGTCGACGCGTCGACCCGGCAGCAGCTCGAGGCACTGGCGACCGAGAACCGCGCGTCGTTGTTCATGGTCGTCCACGCCGCGCTCGCCGTGCTGCTCGCGCGGATGAGCGGTTCGCGGGACATCGTCGTGGGAACCGCTGTCGCGGGACGCGGCTCGCGGGTGCTCGACGACATCGTCGGCATGTTCGTGAACACACTCGCGCTGCGCACGGACGTCGATCCGGGCGCGCATTTCGCCGACATCCTCGGACAGGCGCGCACCGCCGATCTCGAAGCGTTCGCGCACGCCGACATCCCGTTCGAGCGCATCGTCGACGAGGTCGTCGCCACCCGGTCGCCGGCACGTCATCCCGTCTTCCAGACGATGCTCTCGTTCCAGAACCTCGAACCCGCCCGGCTCGACCTGCCCGAGCTCACGGTGGAAGCACTCGATTCGGGGGTGCTCGCCGCGAAGTTCGACCTGCAGGTGACCGTGGAGCCGCTCGCCGGCGACGACGGCATGCGGATCGCACTCACCTACGCCGCCGACCTCTTCGACGAGACGACGGCGCAGGCACTCGCGCAACGCTTCGTGACGGTCCTCGACGCCGTTGCCGCCGATCCCGGTTCGGTGGTCGGCGACATCGAGGTCCGGACCGAGACCGAGCGCGAGGCGGCCACCACCGCGGTCGCCGCTCCGGTGCGGGAAACCGCTCTCGAGACGGTCGACCGGACCGTCGTCCAAGAGCTGCAGATCGCGGTCGAGTCCGATCCCGAGGCGCCCGCCGTGGTGGTGGGCGACACCGAGCTCGGCTTCGTCGACGTCGAGCGCCGGTCGTCGCAGTGGGCCCGGTACCTCATCTCCCGTGGAGCGGGTCCGGGTCGCACCGTCGCCGTCGACCTTCCGGTCGGTCCCGAACTGGTCGTCGCGGTGTGGGCCGCCGTCAAGACGGGAGCCGCCGTCACGGTCGACCCCGCGGTCACCGCAGATCACGTGCTGACCACCCTCACACGCAGCGACGATCTGCCGTCCTCGGTCGCGGGGACGTTCGTCGACGATCCGGAGACGCTCGCCCTCGTCGCGGAGCAGCCGACCCGTTCGATCGCGTACACCGACCGTTCCGGCGTCCTCGGCCCCGACGACACGGCCGTCCGGACCAGTGAACTCGATCTCACCCACGGTGCGGTCGTCGCGGCGCTGCGGCGCGGCCGGAAGGGCCTCGATCTGACCTACGAGTCGCGGGTCCTTCTCGCCGGTTCCCGCCTCGACCAGTGGACGGTCTTCGCCGTCCTGGCCGCGGCGATCACCGGCGCCGTCGTCGTTCCCGCCGGTCCCGACCATGATCCGGGCATCCTCGTCGACGAGGAGTGGGTGACCCACGGCTTCGTCCCGGCCGAGGAACTCGCCGCTCTGCCCGACACCGAGGACCTCGTGGCGGTCGTCGTCACGGACGGACCGGTGCACGACGGTGCGGAGCTGTCTGCCGGTCTCGCCGGCAAACTCTCCGACCTGCGTTCCCCCTGGGTCCTGCAGGAATGATTGCGGAAAGGTAACTTTACTTACCGGCCGAGTTCGTTCGGGGCGTCCACGGCCGGAAGGAGAGCTGTTCCGTGTTGCACAAAGGTCTTGTCGGGGGCCGAGCACGCTCGGGGACGCGCACACGGATGGGGGAACCCACCGCATGAGGGCACGGAGCCAGGACCGTGCTCGCCCTCGTGCTCCGCGTATGACCCGTGGTCGTCGTGGTGTGTTGTTGCCGCAGTTGTTGGTGTCGGCGGTGGAGTCCGCGGGTGATGCGGTGGCGGTGGTGGAGGGTTCTCGGTCGTTGTCGTATCGGGAGCTCGATGCGGTGTCGTCGCGGTGGGCGCGGTGGTTGATCGGTCGTGGGGTGGGGCCGGGGGATGCGGTGGTGGTGGCGGTGCCGCGGTCGCTCGAGTCGGTGGTGGTGTTGTGGGCGGTGGCGAAGTCGGGGGCGACTTTTGTGCCGGTGGATCCGGGTTATCCGGCCGAGCGGGTGCAGTTCATGGTGGCCGATTCGGGTGCGGTGTTGGCGTTGACGGTGGCGTCGGTGGCGCAGGTGGTGGCTGAGGCGGCGGGGTCGGTGCCGGTGGTGGCGGTCGACGAGGTGTCGGTGGCTGCGCAGGTGGGGCAGTTGTCGTCGCGTCCGGTGTCGTATGCGGATCGGGTGCGTTCGCTCGAGCTGTCGGATGCGGCGTGGATGATCTATACCTCGGGGTCGACGGGGCGGCCGAAGGGTGTGGTGGTCTCGCATGCCGGTGTCGGTGGGGTGGTGTCGGCCGAGCGTGAGCATTTCGGGGTCGATGCTTCGTCGCGGGTGTTGCATGTGTGTTCGCCGAGTTTCGATGTGTCGTTGCTCGAGTTGGGGGTGGGGTTCTCGGCGGGGGCGACGGTGGTGGTGGCGCCGGCGGGGGTCGGTGGTGGTCCGGATCTGGCGGATGTGATTGCGTCGCAGTCGGTGTCGCATGTGTTCATGACGCCGGGTGCGTTGGGGTCGATGGATCCTGCGGGCTTGGACGATCTGCGTGTGGTGGTGGTGGCGGGGGAGTCGTTCACCCCGGATCTGGTGCGGCGGTGGTCGGTGCCGGGTCGGCGGCGGTTCTTCAATGCCTATGGTCCGACGGAGACGACGATTCTGGCGACCTCGTCGGCGGAGTTGGTGTCCGATGCGCCGGTGGTGATCGGGTCGGCGATCGCGGGGGTGGGGGCGTTCGTGCTCGATGAGCGGTTGCGTCCGGTGCCCGAGGGTGTGGTCGGTGAGTTGTATGTGGCCGGGGCGCAGGTGGCGCGGGGTTATCACGGTCGGTTCGGGTTGACCGCGGCGCGGTTCGTAGCCGATCCGTTCACTCCGGGGGCTCGGATGTATCGGACGGGGGATCTGGTGCGTCGCGGCGGTGATGGGGTGTTCGAGTATGTGGGGCGTAGTGATTTCCAGGTCAAGATCCGGGGGTTCCGGATCGAGCTGGGGGAGATCGATGCGGTGTTGTCGTCGGTGCCGGGGGTCGGTTTCGCGGTGACGGTGGGGGCGGCGTTGGCGTCGGGGGAGTCGGCGTTGGTGTCGTATGTGGTGCCCGAGGTGGGGGTGGTGCTCGATCCGGCGCAGGTGCGTGCGTCGGTGGGGGAGGTGTTGCCCGGTTATATGGTGCCGTCGTCGGTGACGGTGCTCGACGAGGTGCCGTTGACGCCGGTGGGGAAGGTCGATCGGGCGGCGTTGCCGGCGCCGGTGTTCGAGGTGGCCGAGTATCGGGCTCCGCGGACGCCGGTGGAGGTGGCCGTGGCCGAGGAGGTCGCGCAGGTGCTGGGGGTCGAGCGGGTCGGGTTGGATGATTCGTTCGTCGATCTCGGTGGTAATTCGTTGGCGGCGACGCGGTTGGTGGCGCGGTTGTCGGCGCGGTTGGGGTATCGGGTGGCGGTGCCGGTGGTGTTCGAGGCGTCGTCGGTGCAGGAGTTGGCGGCCCGTCTCGATACCGGCACCGCCGGTGCCGGGGTCGGGAGTGTGGTGTTGGCGGCGCGGCAGCGTCCGGAGCGGGTGCCGTTGTCGTTGGCGCAGCAACGCATGTGGTTCCTCGGACGATTCGATTCCTCTGCGGCATACAACATTCCGATCATCGTCCGGCTTACCGGAGATCTCGATGCCGCGGCGATGCAGGCGGCGGTCCGCGATCTCGTCGTTCGGCACGAGACACTCCGCACCGTCTACCCCGAGATCGACGGTGTCCCGGTGCAGGAGGTCCTCCCGGTCGAGGCGTTCCTACCGGACCTCCTGCCCGTCGAAGTCGAATCCGACGCCGTACGGTCCGAGGTCGACGCCGTCCTCTCGACCCGATTCGACGTCACCCGTGAGGTTCCGGTCCTGGCCCGACTGCTGCGTTGCGGCAGCAGTGCCGAAAGCGACCGTGACGCAACGGAACACGTGCTCGTCGTGGTCGTCCACCACATCGCCGCCGACGGAGCGTCGCTCGCGCCGCTGACCCGCGACCTCGCCGCCTTCTATGCCGCCCGCGCGACCGGGACCACGGCCGAGTTGCCGCCGCTGGCCGTCCAGTACGCGGATTACGCCCTGTGGCAACGGGATGCGCTCGGTGATGCATCCGACCCTGAATCGATCGCCGCGCGGCAACTCGACTACTGGCGGCGCGCCCTCGACGGGTTGCCCGACCAGCTCGATCTGCCCACCGACCGTCCCCGGCCGACCGTGCAGTCGCACCGCGGGGGCAGTGTCGACGTCGAGGTCGACGCCCACGTCCACGAGCAGTTGCGCGAACTCGCCGCGCGTCACGGTGCGACCCCGTTCATGGTCGCCCAGGCCGCCTTCGCGGTGATGCTCGCCCGGTTGTCGGCGACGCGCGACATCGCCATCGGTACCCCCGTCGCCGGGCGCACCGATCCGCTGCTCGACGACCTCATCGGCATGTTCGTCAACACCCTCGTCTTCCGGACCGTCGTGGACCCCGCCGAATCCTTCGACGAACTCCTCGACCGCAGTCGCGCGACGGTGCTGGAGGCCTTCGACCACGCCGACCTGCCGTTCGAGCGGCTCGTCGAAGCGCTCGATCCGGCCCGATCCCTGGCACGGCACCCGCTCTTCCAGGTGGGCCTGTCGTTCCAGAACCTCGCACCGTCCCGGCTCGACCTTCCCGGTCTGTCCGTCGAGAGTCTGGTCCCCGACACCCGTATCTCGCAGTTCGACCTGCATCTGCTCGTCGGCGAACGCGTCGACCAGGATGGACGGTGCGGTGGGCTGGCGGGTCGGCTCACGTATGCGGCCGACCTGTTCGACGAGGAGACCGCCCGCTCGTTCTCGTCCATGTTCACGCGCGTGCTCGCCGCACTCGTGGACTGCCCGTCACGTCCCGTCGGCGATGCCGACATGATCGGAGAGAGCGAGCGGACCAGGCTGCTCGACATCGGCAGGGGAGAGCACTGCAGTCCGGACGCATCCGTCCTTCCCGATCCGTTCCGGGCGCACGCCGATCGTCGCCCCGATGCGATCGCCCTCGTCCACGAGGGAACGTCGGTGTCCTACAGGGAATTCGACGAGCGCGTCAACCGGTGTGCGCGTGCGCTGATCGCGGCCGGTGTCGGCCCCGAGACCCGGGTCGGCCTCATGATCGGGCAATCCGTCGAGCTGGTCGTCGCGATGTACGCGGTGTCCGTCGCCGGCGGAGCCTACGTTCCACTCGACCCCTCCCTGCCGTCCGGACGCATCGCGCAGATCGTCGCGGCCGCCGAACCCGCCGTCGTCGTACGTGCGGGTGGGGCCTCCGCGGCCGTCGATCTCGGCGGTGCCGCGGTGATCGACGTCGACGATCCCGCCCATGCCGGACTGTCCGCAGCGCCGGTGACCGATGCCGAGCGGCTCGCCCCGCTGCGACCGGAGAACATCGCGTACGTCCTGTTCACCTCCGGTTCGACGGGGGTCCCCAAGGGTGTTGCGGTCACCCATCGTGCGGTCACCAATCAGATGCGCTGGCTGCGAGAACGGTTCGATCTCGGACCCGACGACGTGTCGGTCCTGCACACCCCGGCGACCTTCGACCTGTCGGTCTGGGAGTTCTGGGGCTGGTCGACGTGCGGTGGTCGGCTGGTGATCGCCGACCGGGGACGCCACCCCGACCCCCGCGCCATGATCGCCCTGCTCGAACGCGAACGGGTCACCACCTTCCACGGGGTTCCGACGATGCTCGGCATGCTCCTGTCGGGCGTCGAGGATCGACTTCCGTCGACGTTGCAGCGTGTGCTGTCCATCGGCGAGTCCCTGCCCGCCGCGACCGCGCGGGAGTTCGCGGCCCGCAGCGACGCCGAACTGGTCAATCTCTACGGACCGACGGAAGCGGCCGTCTCGGTGACCGATCACCCGGTGACCGACGCCGACGTCCATGGCGTGCCGATCGGGACACCGGTGTGGAACACGGGCGTCCACGTGCTCGACGACCGCCTCGGTGCGGTCCCGCTCGGCGCGGTCGGGGAGTTGTACCTGTCCGGCGAGCAACTCGCGCGCGGCTACGTCGCGCGGGCAGGTGAGACCGCCGGCCGGTTCGTCGCCGACCCCTTCGGCAGCGGAGGGCGTCTCTACCGGACCGGGGACCTGGTGCGCTGGGTGACGACCGCACGCGGACCCGAACTCGACTACGTCGGTCGCCGGGATCTCCAGGTGAAGATCCGTGGGTTCCGGATCGAGCTCGGTGAGATCGAGGACGCCCTCCGGGCATGCCCCGGCGTCGCTGCCGCGGCGGCAACGGTGCAGCAGGACGCACATCGTGGCGACCGCGTGGTGGCCTTCGTGGTCACCTCGGACGGCACCGCACCGGACACCGCCGCCCTGCGGACCTCGCTCGGCGAACGGTTACCGAACTACATGGTCCCGGCCGACATCCGCGCGATCGACTGCCTGCCGAAGGGGAGCACCGGCAAACTCGACCGGAACGCCCTCCCACTCGTCCCGGCCGCGCCGGCCGAGCACCGTCCGCCCGCCACCGCCGTCGAATCCGCCGTTGCGAAGGTGTTCGGGAAGGTCCTCGGCATCGAGTCGGTCGGACGTGACGACGACTTCTTCCGCTCGGGCGGTACCTCGTTGGTCGCGGTCCGGGCGGTCAGCGAACTCGCGGCGGCGCTGGAGCGTCCCGTGCCTCTCGAGTGGCTGTTCGCCCACCCCGTCGTCGCCGAACTGGCGGAGCGGATCGAACGCAGCGAGCGCGACGGTGAGGAGTCGGCGTCCACGGCGTTCGACGTCGTGTTCCCCCTGCGCACGGGACCCGCCTTCGGTGAGCCGGTCTTCTTCGTCCACCCCGTCGTCGGCCTCGCCTGGGGATTCTCGAGGCTCGCGGAGTTCGTCGACGCCGGTCGTCCGGTCTACGGACTGCAGTCGCCCGCGCTGTCGGGCACCGAGGAGCTTCCCGGATCGATCCGGGAATGGGCTGCCCTGTACGTGGACGAGATCCGGTGCACACATCCCGACGGGCCCTACCACCTCGTCGGGTGGTCGATGGGCGGAGTGATCGCGCACGAGATGGCCGTGCAACTGCAACGACACGGGAGCTGCGTGGGCTCCCTCGTCCTGCTCGACGCGCACGTCCCGGCTCCGCTACCGGAGTCCGTCGATCCGCGGTCGGTGGCCCTCGCGGCACTGAACGGTCTCGACAACGGTGACCGCGCCACGCCGAACGTCGGGGATATCACATCGATTCTCGGGCGTGCCGAACACGGCGGCGACGTCTTCCCGTCCGTCGAGTCGTTGCTCGCCGGTATCGGCCACTCGTTCGACGTCCTCGAACGGCATCTGCCGGAACGCTTCGAGGGCGACCTGCTCTTCGTGGGGTCGCGGAGTTCGCCGTCGCCGGAAGACGATTCCCGGCGGGACTGGACCGAGTTCGTCACCGGACGGGTGCACCGCCACGACATCGACGTGTCCCACTGGGCGATGACGGGAGAGCATGCATGTCGCACCGTCGGCCCGCTCCTCGCCGCCTGGTGCAACCGCCGCGTATGTCCGAATTGTGAAGCCTATGAGCGCGACTCGACACTCCGTGTCGGCGATTGAAGTGGCAGCGTCTGTACTACTGTGCAAAACTCGTGTAGTTCGGCGAACGTGATTCGGCAGTCGGGGGCCTGATCACGTCGATGCGCTAGGACGCGCGCCTGTTTCGGCGTGCGTTCATCAGCCGTACCGTCCCCCGGCGCGAAGCGGGGAGTGGTATGACGACGAATGCGATGGACTTCGACTCGGCCCACTCGGACGAGGGATCCGTTTCCGGGATCCGTACGTCGAGCAGGCCTCGGAGATTGCGCCGCAGCGCACCGACCGCATCGTTGCCCCATCTGCTCGCCGTCGCCGTCGAACGGAATCCGGACGGTATCGCCGTCGTCTCCGAATCCGGCGCTCTCACCTACCGCGAACTCGACGCGGCATCGTCACGCCTTGCACGTCTTCTGATCTCGCGCGGAATCGGTCCCGAGGACCGCGTGGCGCCGTTCCTCACGCGTTCGCTCGAATCCGTCCTCGCTACCTGGGCGGTGGCGAAGACCGGCGCGGCGTTCGTGCCCGTCGACCCCACCTATCCCGCCGATCGCATCGCCTACATGCTGGACGATTCGGGGGCCGGGCTCGTCCTGACCACCGAGGAACACGCCGGCACGCTGCCCGGTGAGGTACCCGCACTCGTGCTCGACTCGGCCGAGGTGCGCGACGAATCGGCCGGGATGTCCTCGGAGCCCGTCTTCTTCGACGAGCGACGCGGTGTCGTCCGTGCGGAGAACGCGGCGTACGTCATCTACACCTCCGGCTCCACCGGTCGCCCCAAGGGCGTCGTGGTGACGCATTCGGGGCTCGCCAACTTCTGCGCCGAACAGGTGGAGCGCTACGGACTCTCGCCGCAGTCGCGCACATTGCATTTCGCGTCACCGAGTTTCGACGCCTCCGTGCTGGAACTCCTGCTGGCGGTGGGTGCGTCGTCGACGATGGTCGTCGCCCCGCTGACCGTCTTCGGCGGGTCGGAGTTCGCGGATGTCGTGCGGAAGCACGGGGTCACACACGCATTCGTCACACCCGCAGCGCTGGCCTCGGTGGACCCGGCCGGTCTCGAGGTACTCGGCACCGTCGCGGTGGGCGGCGAGGCGTGCCCGCCCGAACTCGTGACGCGATGGGCGCCGGGCCGCCGCTTCCACAACGTCTACGGACCCACCGAGACGACCATCGTCTCGAACATCTCCGAACCCCTCACCCCGGGCGACCGGGTGACGATCGGACCTCCCATCGGCAATGTCACGGAGACCGTGCTCGATTCGCGACTCCACCCCGTCCCCGTCGGTGTCGCGGGCGAACTCTACACAGCAGGGCCGGGGGTGGCCCGCGGGTATCTCGGTCGCCCAGGGCTCACCGCAGCGCGATTCGTCGCAGCGCCGGGAGGTGCGCGGATGTACCGCACCGGCGACGTCGTGCGCGGACCCGAGACGCCCTCGTCGGGCATCGTCTACGTGGGCCGTAACGACTTCCAGGTCAAGGTCCGCGGATTCCGCATCGAACTCGGGGAGATCGACGCCGCACTCGCGTCGCACCCGGGGGTCGACTTCGCCCTCACCGTCGGCCGCGAGACCCCTGCCGGGGAGACCCAACTCGTCTCCTACGTGCACGGCACCGACGGCCCGCCCGATCCGGGCAGCCTCGTCGAACACGTCGCCGGCGTGCTCCCGACGTACATGGTCCCCGCCGCGGTCGTGCCCCTCGACCGCATCCCGCTGACCCCCTCCGGCAAGGTCGACCGCGCGGCACTTCCCGAGGTGGGAACGACCGTCGCCGAATTCCGCGCTCCCGTCACCGCTTCCGAGAAGGCCGTCGCCGATGTCTTCGCCGATGTCCTCGGTGTGGACCGGGTCGGACTCGATGACGACTTCTTCGATCTCGGCGGCAACTCGCTCCTCGCGACGTCCGTCGTCGGCCGCCTCCGGGCGCGTCTCGGCGTCACCGTCCGCGCGGCCGCGCTGTTCGACGAGCCGACCGTCGCGGCACTCGCCCGGCACCTCGACGCGGCCGGCTCCGATCGCGCGGTACCGCTCGTCGCCGGCCCGCGACCCGCACACCTGCCGCTGTCCTACGCGCAACAGCGCATGTGGTTCCTCAACCGCCTCGATCCCGAATCCGCCCTGTACAACATCCCTCTCGCGGTGCGTCTGACCGGTGGACTCGACGTCGACGCGATGCGCGCGGCGTTCGCCGACCTCGTCGAGCGCCACGAGACCCTCCGTACCGTCTACCCCGAGATCGACGGTGTGGGTGAGCAGCGCATCCTCGAACCGGGAGCACGCGTCGTCGACGTTCCGGTCGAGCAGGTGCCCGCCGGCGAGTTGCCGGAGCATCTCGCGCGCGTCGCGGGCCGCGGATTCGACGTCACGGCCGAGGTTCCGGTCCGTGCGCACCTGTTCGCGACCGCACCCGACGAGCACGTGCTCGTTCTCGTCCTGCACCACATCGCCGGCGACGGCACCTCGCTCGCGCCGCTCGTGCGCGACCTCGTCACCGCGTACACCGCACGTGTCGGTGGGCACGCGCCCGACTGGGCGCCGCTGCCGGTGCAGTACGCCGACTACACGCTGTGGCAACGGGAGGTCCTCGGCACCGACGACGACCCCGAATCGATCGCGGGCCGTCAGCTCGCGTACTGGACGGACGCGCTCGCCGGTGTCCCCGAGCATCTCGATCTCGCCACCGACCACGTGCGACCTGCGATCCTCGGCGCGGGCGGCGGTGCCGTGCGCGTCGAACTCGAGGACGACGTCCACGAGGCGATCACCGGCCTCGCCCGCCGGGCGGGAACCACCCCGTTCATGGTCGTGCACGCCGCACTCGCCGCACTCCTCGCACGCCTGTCGAACACCCACGACGTCGTGATCGGGACCCCGGTCGCCGGGCGTTCGGCGCCCGAACTCGACGGTGTCGTGGGCATGTTCGTCAACATGCTCGCGCTGCGCACCGAGGTCGATCTCGGCGGCACCTTCGCCGATCTGCTCGAGCAGGCCCGCACCGTCGACATCGACGCCTTCGACCACGCCGACATCCCGTTCGAACGGCTCGTCGAGGTGCTCGACCCCGTTCGGTCGCCGTCCCGGCACCCCCTCTTCCAGGTCGGGTTGTCGTACCACAACTTCACCATCGACACGCTCGAGCTGCCGGGCCTGCGTGTGGAGGCGCTCGACGCGTCGTCCTCGTCGGTCCGTTTCGACCTGCACGTGACGATCGTCGACAAGGGCATCGACGGCGGGCCGGGTGGATTCGACATCGAATTCGGTTACGCCACCGACCTGTTCGAGGAAGCCTCGATCCGGCGAATGGTCGACCGCTACCTGCGCATCCTGCGCTCCGTCGCCGAGGACGCCGACGTCGTCGTCGGCGACATCGACCTGCACGAGCCCGACCAGCTCGCCGCGATGCTCGAAGCCTGGGAGGCCGAGCAGATCGCGGTGGGCCCCGGCCGGACCCTCGCCGACCTGTTCGACGATCAGGCCCGCACGACGCCCACGGCATGCGCGCTCGTCGACGCGAACGGCGAACTCACCTACGGGGACTTCGCGGACCGGGTCCGACGCCTCGCGCGGATGCTGATCGAGCACGGCGTCGGTCCCGAGACGGTCGTCGCGCTCCCGATCCGACGTTCGATCGACCTCGTCGTCGCGATGTACGCGGTCGTCGAGGCCGGCGGCGCGTATCTGCCGCTCGACCCCGACCACCCGCGCGAACGCGTCGAGTACATCCTCGGATCCGCCGACCCCGCCTGCATCCTCACCACGAGCCGCGACCGCCTCGACCTGCCCGGCGACCGGCCGACCATCGAGGTCGACACCGTCGACCTCGCCGCCTACAGCGGCAAGGAGATCCGCAACGCCGACCGCCTCGCTCCGCTGCGCGCGAGCAACGCCGCCTACGTGATCTACACGTCCGGGTCGACGGGACGGCCGAAGGGCGTCGTCGTGCCGCACGAGGCGATCGTCAACCAGCTCGTCTGGAAGCGGAAGGAATACCGCCTCGGTGTGGGCGACGCCGTCCTGCTCAAGACCGCAGCGACCTTCGACCTGTCGGTGTGGGAGTTCTGGTCGTCGCTGACCTCCGGCGCGAAACTCGTCGTCGCCGCACCCGACGGCCACCGCGACCCGGCCTACCTCAACGACCTGATCCGCCGCGAGCACGTGACGACCCTGCACGTCGTGCCCTCGATGCTCGACGCGTTGCTCGACGACGCCGACGGAGAACTGCCCGACTCGCTGCGACGAGTGCTCGCGATCGGTGAGGTGCTTCCCGTCGACACGGCCGAACGCACCCTCGAACGGTCGGACACCGACCTCGTCAACCTGTACGGGCCGACGGAGGCGGCGGTCTCGGTGACCGCGCACCGCGTCACCGAGACGGGGGAGAGCTCGGTTCCGATCGGCGGCCCGATCCCCAACACGCAGGTCTTCGTCCTCGACGAGCGGCTGCACCCGGTGCCCCCGGGAGTGGCCGGGGAGCTCTACCTCGCAGGAACCCAGCTCGCGCGCGGCTACTCCGGCCGACCGGAACTGACCGCCGAGCGGTTCGTCGCCAACCCCTTCGGCGACCCCGGCACACGCCTGTACCGCACCGGCGACCTCGTGCGCTGGCGGTTCGACGACGATCAGCTGTCGGGCACGCTCGAATACCTCGACCGGGCCGACTTCCAGGTGAAGGTGCGTGGTTTCCGCATCGAGCTCGGGGAGATCGAGTCCGCGCTGCGGGCGCTGCCGCAGATCCGCGACGCGGTGGTGACGGTGCAGCACGGCGACCGGATCGTCGCCTTCGTCGTCCCCACCGGCGGAGCCCCCGACATCACCGCGATCCGCGGCGCGCTGGCGCGGACGCTGCCGTCCTACATGGTCCCGCAGGGCTTCGTGACCCTCGACGCCCTCCCGCTGAACGTCAACGGCAAGGTCGACCGCAAGGCCCTCCCGGAGGCGGAGGTCGTCACGGCGCCCTACCGCGCCCCGCGCACCGGCACGGAGGCGACGGTCGCGTCGGTCTACGCCGAAGTGCTCGGCAGCGACGACCCGGTCGGTCTCGACGACGACTTCTTCGGCATCGGCGGCAACTCGCTCAGCGCGGTCAAGGTCGCCGCGCGCCTGCGGGACCGCCTCGACGCCCACGTCGAGCTGCCGTGGCTGTTCCTGCACCCGGGTGTGGAGGAACTCGCCGCCCGGATCGACTCGCACAGCACGTCCGAGACGGACACGCTCGGGAGTGCCGGTCTCGACCCGCTGCTGCCGCTGCGTTCCGGTGGGGACGGTGCACCGGTGTTCTGCATCCACCCCGTCACCGGCCTCGCGTGGGGCTTCGCCGGTCTCGTGCCGTACCTCGGCGACCGTCCCGTCTACGGTCTGCAGTCGCCCGCGCTCGGCGAGGCGGGCAACCTGCCCGGCGACATCGGCGCCTGGGCGGACGAGTACGTCCGGCTCATCCGGCAGGCGCACCCGCACGGCCCCTACCATCTCGTCGGATGGTCCATGGGCGGCATCCTGGCCCACGCCGTCGCGGTCCGGCTGCGACGGGCGGGGGAGCAGGTCCCGACCCTCGCGATCCTCGACGCCTACCCCGAGACCGGGGCCGCGCGGACCGACGCGCAGCGCACCGCGGCCACCGCCCCGACGGTCGCGAACGTACTCGGCATCCCGGCCGAGGGCCCGGCTGCGGAGATCCCCCTCACCGAGCTCACCGCCGAGAGCGCGCAGCAGGTGGTGCAGGCTCTGCCGGCGCCGTTCGACAGCCTCTCCCCGGAACGGATCACCCGGATCGTCGAGGGCGTCCGGCACTCGTACTCGGTCCTCGCGACGCATCGTCCCGAGGTCTACGACGGTGACCTGACGGTCTTCGTCGCCGAGAGCGATCGTCCGATGTCCTCCACCGAGGCCTGGTATCCCTACGTGAACGGGCTGGTGACCACACGTGAGGTGCCGGTCTCCCATTGGGACATGGCCACCAGGAAGGCGTGGGCGGTCATCGGACCCGCCATCGGTCGCCGTCTCGACGAGAGGCGCTGACCGGCCACAACTCGACATCCCGCCACGGTGGGGCGGCCCGCGCCGGGTCGTCCCACCGTGGCGTGCGCGCCCACGGCCGTAACATGGCTCCTCGGCCACCGATGCTCTAATGGGCACATGACTGCCCGGTAACAACCGGGTGGCCGCGGCCGGAACGGGACGTACGAGGGATCGGGACCAGTGGTGAGTGAAGCCTTGCGTAAGGTCGGCGAGCAGGGGGCCGAGGGGAACGGTGGAGCCTCCGGCGGTGCTCGTATCGAAGCCTCCGGTGATGCCCGACCTGCGGCAGCCGAGCGGCGGCGGCCACGCAGGCGTCCCGAGCGTCGCGGAGCCAGGGCCGCGCTGCTTCCCCAGCTGATCGCGGCGGCGGTCGAACGCGACCCCTCCGCGACCGCAGTGGTCGAGGACGACCGTTCGCTCACCTACGCCGAGCTCGACGAGGCGTCGTCGCGTCTCGCGCGGTATCTCATCGGCCTCGGTGTCGGTCCCGAGGACGTCGTCGCGCTCGCGATCGCCCGGTCGATCGACTCGGTGCTCGCCACCTGGGCGGTCGCGAAGACCGGTGCCGCCTTCGTGCCCGTCGACCCGAACTATCCCGCCGACCGCGTCGAGCACATGACGGTCGACTCCGGCGCGGCACTCGGCCTCACCCTCCTCGAGAACGAACCCGCCCTGCCCTCCACGACCCGGTGGATCGCACTCGACGACCCCGCGATCGCGCAGCAGCTCGCGGCTCTTCCGTCCGAGCCCGTCTCGTTCGACGAACGGGTACGGACGCTGCGGGTCGAGAACACGGCCTACATCATCTACACCTCGGGGTCGACGGGACGTCCGAAGGGCGTCGTCGTGACCCATTCGGGTCTGGGGAACTTCTGCACCGAGCAGGTGGAGCGGTACGCCCTGACCTCCGACTCGCGCACGCTGCACTTCGCGTCCCCGAGCTTCGACGCCTCCATCCTCGAACTGCTGCTGGCGATCGGCGCATCGTCGACGATGGTGATCGCCCCGACCTCCGTGTACGGCGGCGAGGAGTTCGCGGAACTCGTTGTGCGACAGCAGGTCACGCACGCCTTCGTCACCCCGGCCGCGCTGGCCTCGGTCGACCCGACGGGCCTGGACGTGCTCGACTGCATCGTCGTCGGCGGTGAGGCGTGCCCTCCGGACCTGGTGGAGCGGTGGGCGCCGGGACGCCGGTTCTTCAACGGCTACGGTCCGACCGAGACGACCATCATGACCAACATCTCGGACCCGCTGGTTCCGGGTGAGCAGATCACGATCGGTGCGCCCATCCGCAACACCACCGCGCACGTGCTGGACACGCGACTGCACGCCGTTCCGGCCGGGGTCACGGGCGAGCTCTACCTGTCGGGTCCGGGCGTGGCCCGCGGATACCACCGCCGACCGGAGCTGACCGCCGCCCGGTTCGTCGCGGCCCCCGGCGGCACGCGCATGTACCGCTCCGGCGACCTCGTCCGCGGACCCCGCGACGCCGCATCATCCATCGTCTACATCGGCCGGAACGACTTCCAGGTCAAGGTTCGCGGCTTCCGCATCGAACTCGGCGAGATCGACGCCGTGCTGGCCTCCTCGCCGGCAGTGGACTTCGCGGCGACGCTCGCGCGGACGGGCCCGTCCGGGCAGGCACAGCTGGTCGCATACGTGCACGCGGCCCCCGGCGCGCTCGTCGACCCGCAGGAACTGTCGGCCCTCGCTGCGGAGCGGCTCCCGGCCCACATGGTGCCCTCGGCGATCGTGCCGATCGACGAGATCCCGCTCTCGCCCACCGGCAAGCTCGACCGCGACGCACTGCCCGATCCGGGGCCGATCGTCACCGAGTTCCGGGCCCCGGAAACCGGCCCCGAGATCGCCATCGCCGCGGTGTTCGCCGACGTGCTGGGACTCGACTCCACGCGGGTCGGCCTCGACGACGACTTCTTCGATCTCGGCGGCAACTCGCTGGTCGCCACGCGGGTGGCGGCGCGGCTGAGCGAGCGCCTCGGTGTGCGGGTGCCCGCCCGTCTGCTCTTCGAGGGTTCGACGGTCGCGCAGCTCGCGGCGCTGGTCGAACCCCTCACCGGTGACGACCGGATCCCCCTCGTGGCCGGGCCGCGCCCCGAGACGATCCCTCTCTCGCTCGCGCAGCAGCGCATGTGGTTCCTGAGCCGGTTCGACACCGCCTCGGCCGCAAACAACATCCCCGTCGCGCTGCGACTGCGCGGGACACTCGACACCGATGCGCTCGGCGCCGCGGTCGCCGACCTCGTCGAACGCCATGAGACGCTCCGCACCGTCTATCCGGACCACGACGGGGTGGGCAGTCAGCTGATCCTGCCCGCCTCTGAAGCGACACCGACGCTGCGGGCCGAGGACGTCACCGAGGCCGAGGTGCACGGCCGAGTGGTGCGCGCGGTGACGACCGGCTTCGACGTCACCGCCGAGGTCCCGTTGCGCCTCGAACTGCTCCGCATCTCGCGCGACGCCGCCGGCGTCACGACGGCGCAGGACGAGCACGTCCTGATCATCGTCGTCCACCACATCGCCGCCGACGGCACCTCCATCGAGCCGTTCGTGCGCGACCTCGTCACCGCCTACCTCGCCCGCACGTCGGGCACGGCGCCCGGTTGGGAACCGCTGGCCGTGCAGTACGCGGACTACACCCTGTGGCAGCGCGCGGTCCTCGGCGACGAGGACGATCCGGAATCGACGGTCTCGAAGGAAATCGCCTACTGGACTTCCGTTCTCGTAGATCTGCCGGATCGTCTCGAACTGCCCACCGACCGGCCCCGCCCGGTCGAGGCGTCGGGCAGCGGTGCCACCGTCGAGTTCGAGATCGAGCCGGCTCTGCACGAGGCCGTCGTCGAACTCGGCCGGGCGGCGGGATGTTCGCCGTTCATGGTCGTCCACGCCGCTTTCGCCGTTCTGCTGTCCCGGATCTCGGGTGCGAGCGACATCGCGATCGGCACTCCGGTCGCGGGCCGTGGCGAGCAGACGCTCGACGATCTGATCGGCATGTTCGTCAACACGCTCGTGCTGCGGACCACCGTCACTCCCGATCGGACGTTCGCCGACGTCCTGCGCGAGGTCCGCGCCTCGGACATCGACGCGTTCGCCCACGCCGACCTGCCGTTCGAGCGGCTCGTGGAGGTCCTCGACCCCGTTCGTTCCGCCGGTCACCATCCGCTCTTCCAGGTGGCCCTGTTCTTCCAGAACATGGAGCAACCCGAACTCGCCCTGCCCGGACTGGACGTCGAGCCGGTGGATCTCGGTGGCAGCATCGCCAAGTTCGACCTGCAGCTCACCGTCGGACCGCGGGAGGTCGAGGGACGACCCGCCGGTATGGGCGCCCAGTTCACCTATGCCACGGACCTTTTCGATGAAGCGACGGTGCGGTCGCTCGCCACCCGCCTCGTGACGGTGCTCGAAGCGCTCACCGGCGACGTCGACACGGTCGTCGGCGACGTCGACCTGCTGGCCGCGCCGGAGCGGCAGACGCTCACCGTCGAGGTGAACGCCACCGAACGTCCGGTCACCCCGCAGACCCTGCTCTCGCGTTACCGCACGCAGGTCGCCTCGACTCCGGACGCCACCGCGGTCGTCTTCGGCGACGACGCGCTCACCTATGCGGCGTTCGACGCGCGGGTCAACCGACTCGCCCGTCACCTGATCTCGGTCGGTGTCGGACCCGAATCGCTCGTTGCACTGGGCATCCGGCGTTCGATCGATCTCGTCGTCGCCATGTACGCGGTCGTCACGGCGGGTGGCGCCTACGTGCCGCTCGACCCCGATCACCCGGCCGACCGGATCGGCCACATCCTCGACACCGCACGACCGGTGTGCGTACTGAGCACCACCGCCGACGCCGGGGACCTTCCCGCCGGTGTCGACACGATCGTCGTCGACGACCCGGCTCTGTCCGACCATCCGGCCGAGCCCGTGCGCGAGGACGAACTGCGAGGCACCGTCCAGGCCGCCTCGCCGGCCTACGTCATCTTCACGTCCGGATCCACCGGACGCCCGAAGGGTGTGTCCGTCCCGCACGAGGCGATCGTCAACCAGCTCGAGTGGATGGCCGCGGAGTACGACATCTCGGCCGACGACGTGTACCTGCAGAAGACCGCCACGACCTTCGACGTGTCGCTGTGGGGCTACTTCCTGCCGCTGTGCACCGGCGGAACGCTCGTCGTCGCGACCCACGACGGTCACCGCGACCCGGCCTACGTGGCCGACGCGATCGTCCGGTACGGCGTCACGCTCACGGACTTCGTCCCGTCCATGCTCACCGTCTTCGCCGCCCACGCCCCGGCGGGCAGCTGCGCCGGCCTGCGCCACGTCTTCGTCATCGGCGAGGCCCTGCCGCCGGAGACCGTGACGGCCTTCCGGCGTCTCGGTGACGCGGCGGTCCACAACCTCTACGGCCCCACCGAGGCCGCGGTCTCGGCGACCTACTGGCCCGCCGAGGACGGCGACCATTCCGTGCCGATCGGTGTTCCCGAAGCGAACGTGCAGGTGTACGTGCTGGATTCGCGTCTGCGTCCCACCCCCGTGGGAACGCCGGGCGAGCTGTATCTCGGCGGCGTGCAACTCGCGCGCGGCTACGAGAAGCGCCCCGACCTCACGTCCGACCGGTTCGTCGCGAGCCCCCTCGGGGTGCGGGGAAGCAGGATGTACCGCACCGGCGACCTCGTGCGGTGGCGCCGCACCGCCGACGGTGCCCTCGTCCTGGACTATCTCGGACGCACCGACTTCCAGGTCAAGTTCCGCGGTCAGCGCATCGAACTCGGCGAGATCGAGACGGCGCTGCTCGGCTGCGCCGAGGTGAGCCAGGCCGTCGCGCTCGTCGTGCCGACACCGACCGGTGAGCAGCTGGTCGCCTACGTCGTGCCGGCACCCGAGCACACCGTCGACAAGGCGGTGCTGCTCGACGCGGTGCGCAGCGTCCTGCCGTCGTACATGGTGCCGTCGGCGGTCGTCGTGCTCGACGCGTTCCCGCTCAACACCAGCGGTAAGCTCGATCGCAAGGCCCTGCCGGAACCCGTCTTCGAGGTCCGCGAGTTCCGCGCTCCCCGCACCCCGATCGAGGAGATCGTCGCGAACGTCTACGCCGACGTCCTCGGCGTCGAGCGGGTCGGACGCGACGACCACTTCTTCGACCTCGGCGGCAACTCGCTCGTCGCGACGCAGGTCGCCGCGCGGCTCGGTGCCGCCCTCGGCGCGCGCGTCGCGGTGCGGTCGCTCTTCGAACATCCAGTGGTCGAATCCCTCGCGGCCCACATCGAGTCGTCGGCGGCCGGTGCCGCAGCCGTCCCGCTCACGGCACGCCCCCGACCCGACCACGTGCCGCTCTCGCTGGCGCAGCAGCGGATGTGGTTCCTCAACCGGTTCGAACCGGACTCGGCGGTCAACAACCTGCCGCTCGTGATCCGGCTGCGCGGATCGCTGGACCTCGACGCCCTGCGCGGCGCGGTCGGCGACGTGGTGCTGCGGCACGAATCCCTGCGGACCGTCTACCCGGAGACCGACGGCATCGCCCACCAGGTCGTCCTCCCCGCGGCGTCCGTCGTTCCCGACATCGAACCGTCCGAGGTCGATCCCACCGACATCCTGGACGAGGTCGCCGCGATCCTCGACGCCGGTTTCGACGTCACCGCGGAGGTTCCGCTGCGGATCCGGCTGCTGCGTGTCGCCGCCGACGACCACGTGCTCGTCGTGGTGCTCCACCACATCAGCGGCGACGGCTTCTCGATGGGCCCGCTCGCCCGCGACGTCATGGTCGCCTACGGTGCCAGAACCCAAGGGCTGCAGCCGAACTGGTCGCCGCTTCCGGTCCAGTACGCCGACTACACCCTGTGGCAGCGGGAGGTGCTCGGCTCCGAGGACGATCCGGAGTCGCCGATCGCCCGCCAGCTCGCCTACTGGCGCCACGCCCTGAAGGGCATCCCGGAGCAGATCGACCTGCCCGCCGACCGTCCGCGGCCGGCCGTCGCCTCGGGCCGGGGTGCGAACACCGCCGTGGAGATCGACGCGCGGACGCACGCGGCGCTCGACCGCCTCGCGCGGGAGCGCGTCGCGTCGCTGTTCATGGTCTTCCACAGCGCCCTGGCGGCCCTCCTCGCTCGGCTGTCGGGCACCGAGGACGTCGTGATCGGCGCCCCCATCGCCGGACGCGGTGAGCAGCTGCTCGACGACATGATCGGCATGTTCGTCAACACGCTCGTACTGCGGAGCGAGGTGCGCCCCGCCGACACCTTCGCCGATCTCCTCGGACGGGTGCGCGAGAGCGACCTCGGCGCGTTCGGGCACGCCGACCTGCCGTTCGAGCGCCTCGTGGAGGTCCTCGACCCGGAACGATCGCAGGCACGCCACCCGTTGTTCCAGGTCGCCCTGACCTTCCAGAATCTCGGGCAGTCCCGCTTCGAACTGCCGGGCCTGGCCGTCGAAGGCTTCGACGTCCCGGTCGCCCACGCCAAGTTCGACCTGCAGGTCACCGTCGTCGAGAGGTTCGACGCCGACGGCACTCCCGGCGGCCTCGACGTCGTGCTGACCTACGCCGTCGACCTGTTCGACGACGCGACCATGCGCCTCTTCGGCGAGCGTCTCGGCCGGATGCTCGCGGCGGTGGCGACGGATCCCGAGTCCGTGATCGGCGACGTCCCACTGCTCGACCCGGCGGAACGCACCGAGGTGCTCGAGGCGTGGAATGAGCCCGGCACCCGAGTCCCCGACGTCACGCTCGTGGACCGCTTCCGCGAGGCCGCCGAGGCACATCCGGATTCGGTCGCCGTGACCTTCGGCGACCGGCAGCTCACCTACGCCGAACTGTCCGCGCGGGTCAACCGCCTGGCGCGCGAACTCGTCGACCGCGGTGTCCGACCCGACACCCTCGTCGGAGTCGCGTTGCCGCGCACGGAGGAACTCGTCGTCGCGCTGCTCGCGGTGCAGCAGGCCGGCGGTGGCTATCTGCCGATCGACCTCACCTACCCGGCCGAGCGTCTGACCTTCATGCTCGAGGACGCGGCGCCGGTGTGTGTGCTCGTGGCGGGGGAGCCGGATGCGCTGCCCGCCACCGACGTCCCGGCGATCGACCTCGAACGGCTCGACCTGTCGACGCGGTCGGCCGATCCGCTCTCCGACGACGAGCGCGCGGCACCGCTGCGCAGCGACAACCTCGCCTACGTCATCTACACCTCCGGTTCCACAGGCCGGCCCAAGGGCGTGCAGATCCCGCACCGCACGGTGCTCGAACTGTTCGAGAACACCGCGCCCGCCTTCGGATTCGACGCCGACGACGTGTGGACCCTGTTCCACTCCTACGCCTTCGACTTCTCCGTGTGGGAACTGTGGGGTCCGCTGCTCCACGGTGGTCGCCTCGTGGTCGTCGACTACCACACCTCCCGGTCCCCGGAGGACTTCCACGCCCTCCTGCGGCGCGAGAAGATCACGGTGCTCAACCAGACCCCGTCGGCCTTCTACCAGATCGCCGAGGCGGACGCCGTTGTGGCCGAGCAGGATCCGGATGCGCAGCCGCTGTCCCTGCGGTACGTCGTGTTCGGTGGTGAGGCACTCGATCTGCGTCGCCTGGCCGGCTGGTATCGGCGGCACGGGGATTCAGGGCGAGCGCCGCGCCTGGTCAACATGTACGGCATCACCGAAACCACCGTGCACGTCTCCCATCTCGAACTGTCCTCCGCCGACGTCGACAACCCCGCGAGCACCGTCGGCCGCGCGATCCCCGGTCTCGGCATCTACGTGCTCGACGCCCGTCTGCAGCCCGTCCCGGTGGGCGTGCCCGGCGAGATCTACGTCCGCGGTGGCCAGCTCGCACGCGGCTATCTCGGTCGTGCCGAGCTGACCTCCGGGCGGTTCGTCGCCGATCCCTACGGTGCGCCGGGCTCGCGCATGTACCGCACCGGTGACGTCGCCCGATGGAACGCGCACGGGCAGCTCGAATACGCCGGTCGCAGCGACCTACAGGTACAGCTGCGTGGCTTCCGCATCGAACTCGGCGAGATCGAGGCGGCACTGACCGGTGTGGAGGGTGTCGCGCACGCCGTCGCGTCCGTGTGGTCGGACGAGCACACGGGGGAGAAGCTCGTCGGTTACGTCGTGCCGCGGGCCGGGCACACGGTCGCCCCGTCCGAGGTGCTCGAGCGGGTGGGCGAGTTCCTCACCGGCTACATGGTTCCCGACGCAGTGCTCGTGCTCGACGAGTTGCCGCTGACCCCGAACGGCAAGCTCGACCGCAGGTCGCTGCCCGAGCCGGTGTTCACCAGCGACCGCGAGTTCCGGGCGCCGCGGACCCCCACGGAGGAGACCATCGCCGAGGTCTTCGCCGACGTGCTCGGTCTCGAGCGGGTCGGGCTCGACGACTCGTTCTTCGCTCTCGGTGGCGACAGCATCGTGTCGATCCAGCTGGTGTCCCGGGCGAAGGCGCGCGGTGTCGTGTTCACCCCGCGCGAGGTGTTCGAGCAGCGCACGGTGGCCGGTCTCGCCGAAGTGGCGCGCGCCGGAACGGGATCCGAACCGGTGCTGCGCGAACTCGAAGGCGGCGGCGTCGGCGAGATCCCGCTCACCCCGATCGTGCGGTACATGGTCGAGCGTGGCGGCGGTTTCGACCGCTACACGCAGACCATCGCACTCGAACTGCCCGCCGGTATCGGACGCAGCGACGTCGTGGCGACGATCGCCGCCGTGGTGGGCCGGCACGACATGCTCCGGGCATGCTTGCGGGACGACGGTTCCGGTGAGTGGGTGCTGTCGACCTCCGCGCCGGGAAGTGTCGACGTCGACGCGCTCGTGACGCGCGTCGAGGTTCCCGCGGAGGCCGGCGACGAGCAGTGGGCGGAGATCGCCGCGCGCGAAGTCGACGCTGCCGAGGGGCGTCTCGCTCCGTCGCAGGGCATCGTCACGCAGTTCGTCTGGCTCGACCCCGCTGCCGGGGCGGCACGGACCGGACGGCTGATCGTGGTGGCGCACCACCTCGTCGTCGACGGGGTGTCGTGGCGGATCCTGGTGCCCGACTTCGTCACCGCGTGGGCACAGATCAGCCACGGGCAGCAGCCCGCCCTCCAGCCCGTCGGCACGTCGTTCCGCACCTGGGCTCACGCCCTCGTCGACGGTGCCGCCGGACGAGTGACGGAGCTGCCGTTGTGGACATCCGTTCTCGACGGACCCGACCCGCTGCTCGGCGACCGCCCGTTCGACCCGTCGGTCGACCTGGCGTCGACGGTCGTGAAGGTGCCGGTCCGGGTCGACGCGGCGACCACCGAGACACTGCTGACCACCCTGCCCGAGCTCTACCACGGCTCGGTCAACGACGTGCTGCTCACGGGTCTCGCGCTGGCCCTGGCCGAGTGGCGTCGGGCGCGGGGCACGGACGTGCGGTCGGCACTGATCCGTCTCGAGGGCCACGGTCGCGAGGAGGACGTCGTCCCGGGCTCGGACCTCTCGCGCACCGTCGGCTGGTTCACGACGATGTTCCCCGTGCGGCTCGACCTGTCCGACGTCGACCTCGACGACGCGGCGGCCGGTGGTGCGAGCGCGGGTGCGGCATTGAAGGTGGTCAAGGAGGATCTCCGCCGCGTCCCCGATAAGGGCATCGGCTACGGCCTGCTCCGGTACTGCAACCCCGAGACGTCCGCTCGTCTCGCCGCGACGCCCGCCGGGCAGATCAGCTTCAACTATCTCGGCCGGCTCGACGCCGGTGAGGTCTCGACCGACCGGGTGCCGGAACTCGGGTGGCTGCCCGCCGGCGACCTCGGGGACCTGTCCGGAACCGATGATCCCGACGCCCCGGCCCTCGCCGCCGTCGACATCAACGCCGTCGTCCTCGGAGGCGAACTCGGAGCGAACTTCGGCTACGCGTCCGGTCTGCTCGACCGCGCCGACGTCGAGGACCTCGCACAGCGCTGGGTGCGTGCACTCGAAGCCCTCGCGGCGCACGCCACGCGCCCGGAGGCCGGGGGACGGACCCCGTCCGACCTGTCGCTGGTCGACGTCACCCAACGCGACATCGACCTGTGGGAGTCGCGGTACCGCGGCGCGGCGGACGCCTGGCCGCTCGCTCCGCTCCAGGCCGGCCTGCTCTACCACGCACTCCTGGCGGAGGGGCACTCCGATGCCTACAGCACGCAGGTGCTCGTGCACCTCGCAGGAGTGGTCGACGCGCAGCGGCTGCGCACGGCGGCTGAGGCGCTGCTGGGGCGCTACCCGAACCTCCGCACGGCATTCGTCGCGAGCGAATCGGGCATCCCCGTCCAGGTCGTCGTCGACGAGGTCACCCTGCCGTGGCGCGAGGTCGACATCCGGGGCGAGGACTCCGCAGTACTCGCCGATGTGCTGCGAGCGGAACAGGCCGTCGCGTTCGACATGGCCGAGCCGCCGCTGATCCGCTTCGTCCTCGTCCGCACGGGTGACGACAGTTGGACCCTCGCCGTCACGAGTCACCACATCCTGCTCGACGGCTGGTCGATGCCGCTGTTGATGAAGGACCTGCTGGTGCTCTACGCGACCCGCGGTGATGCGGGCGTCCTCGGCCGGGCACCGTCCTACCGGGCGTATCTCGAGTGGCTCGCGCGTCGCGACCACGAGACCTCCGTCGAAGCGTGGATACGCTCGCTCGACGGGATCGAGGAGCCCACCCTGCTGGCCGGGGGCAACACCGACGGCACGGGCGGCACCCCGGACGAGCACCGGATCGACCTCGGTCGTGAACGGTCCGACCTCCTCGCGGACACGGCCACGCGGCTCGGCGTCACGGTCAACACCGTGCTGCAGGGCGCCTGGGCCGTCCTCCTGGCCCGCACGACCGACCGCGACGACGTCGTATTCGGCACCACCGTGTCGGGCCGGCCCGCGGACCTCCCCGGCGTCGAGGCGATGGTGGGACTGTTCATCAACACCCTCCCGGTGCGGGTGCGCCTCGGCGCCGGCGAGACCGGGCACGATCTGCTCCGCCGCATCCAGGGCGAGCAGGCCGAACTGCTCGATCACCATCACGTCGGGCTCGCCGAGATCCAGCAGCGTGCCGGTACGGGAGCGCTGTTCGACACGCTGCTCGTGTACGAGTCCTATCCGGTCGACCGCAGCGGGATCGAGGCTGCGGGATCGATCGACGGCCTCGTCGTCGCGGGCGTCAACGCCCGGGACGCGACGCACTATCCGCTCACGGCCGTCGTCACCTCCGAGGAGGCGTTGACGCTCGCGTTCAAGTACCGCAGCGACATCCTGGCCGCGGAGGACGTGGCGACGCTGGCCGGCAGGTACGTCCGCATCCTCGATGCGCTCGTCGCCGATCCCGACTCCTCGGTGGACTCGCTGCCGTATCTCGACGCGGCCGAGATCGAGGATCTCGCCGACCGGTGGGGCGGACCCGCGCTGCCCGCGGTGCCGCTCGGTGATCTGCTCGCGGAGACCGCCGCCCGCAACCCCGACGGCGTCGCGGTCGTCCACGACGGACGCTCGCTGACCTACGCCGAACTCGATGCCCGGTCGTCGCGACTGGCGAGGCTGCTCGTCGGCCGAGGCATCGGGACGGAGGACGTGGTCGCGCTCGGACTGACGCGGTCGTTCGACTCCATCACCGCCGTGTGGGCGGTCGCCCGCGCCGGAGCCGCCTACGTGCCGGTCGACCCGAACTACCCGGCCGACCGTGTCGCCCACATGCTCTCCGATTCGGGGGCCGTCCTCGGCCTCACCGTCTCGGCCGAGCGGGACCGGCTGCCCGGCGACGTGCAGTGGGTCGACCTGACCGATCCCGCCACGCTCACGGAGCTGGAGGCCCTGTCCGACGAACCGTTCGCCGCGCACGAGAGGGTCCGTCCGGTCCGAGCGGACAACACCGCCTACGTCATCTACACCTCGGGGTCCACGGGCCTTCCGAAGGGCGTGGTGGTGTCGAACTCCGGACTGGCGAATTTCACTGCGGCGCAACGTGAGCACTACGGTCTGGATGCCGACACGCGGGCGCTGCACTTCGCGTCACCGAGTTTCGACGCCTCCATGCTCGAACTGCTCCTCGCCGTGGGCGGGGGTGGCACCCTCGTCGTCGCGTCCCCGGGAATCTACGGAGGCAGCGAACTCGCCGAGCTGATCCGGGCCGAGCGCGTGACGCACGCGTTCATCACCTCCGCGGCCGTCGCCACCCTCGATCCGGAGGGGCTCGACGGGCTCCGGGTGCTCGCCGCCGGCGGCGAGGCCGTGCCGCCGGAACTGGTCGCGCGCTGGGCGCCCGGACGGGCGTTCCACAACGTCTACGGTCCGACGGAGACCACGATCGTGACCACGATCAGTGAACCGTTGGCGCCGGGGGATCCGATCACGATCGGAGGACCGATCCGGGGCGTCCGCGCGCTCGTGCTCGACAGGCGCCTGCGGCCGGTGCCGGTCGGTGTGCCCGGCGAGCTGTACATGTCGGGAGTGCAGATCGCACGCGGATATCACCGCAGGCCCGGTCTCACGGCGGAGCGCTTCGTCGCCGATCCGTTCGGATCCGGTGGACGTCTCTACCGCACCGGCGACGTGGTCCGCTGGACCCACGACGGGAAGATCGCCTATGTGGGACGGTCGGACTTCCAGGTGAAGGTGCGCGGCTTCCGCATCGAACTCGACGAGATCGACGCCGTGCTGCGACGCGAGCCGAGCGTGGACTTCGCCGCCACCGTCGCCCGCCGGTACGACACCGGCAGTGTCCGCCTCGTCTCGTACGTGACCGCGACGGCCGGTCACCTCGTCGACACGGACGACCTGCTCCGCGCGGCCGCCCGAGCGTTGCCGCAGCACATGGTTCCCGACGACATCGTCGTGCTCGACGCCGTGCCGCTGACGCACGTCGGGAAGCTCGACCGCGCGGCGTTGCCGGAACCGGAGACACGGACCCGCCCGTACCGCGCTCCGCGTACCCACCTCGAGGAGGTCGTCGCGCGGGTGTACGCCGACGCCCTCGACGCCGAGCAGGTCGGTCTCGACGACGACTTCTTCGACCTCGGCGGCAACTCCCTCGTGGCCACCCAGGTGGTCGCGAGGCTGCGCGACGAGACCGGACTGCAGGTCCGTGTCCCGTGGCTGATGGAGACGCCGGCTGTCGAGGCTCTCGCGTCGCGGCTCGCCGCGGCCGTGGACGGAGCGGACGTCGATTCCGCAGGGACCGCGAACGCGGCGTCGGACGTGCTCGTCACGCTGCGTGCGGGCGATTCGACGACACCGGTCTTCTGCTTCCACCCGATGATCGGACTGGCCTGGCCGTATGCGCCTCTGGCAGCGCGACTCGCGACGAGCAGCGCGGTGTACGGCGTACAGACGCCGGCCCTGAGCGAACCCGGCTTCGTCGCGTCCTCGCTCGTCGATCTCGCGCGGAGGTACACGGACGAGATCGTCGCCGCCGCACCCGGCGGCCGATACCGCCTCATCGGATGGTCGCTCGGCGGTGTGCTCGCGCACGCCGTGGCGGTCGAGTTGCAGGCACGCGGACTGCAGGTCGAGGGCCTCGCCCTCATCGACAGCATCCCGCGGATCGACACCGACCGGTTCGCGACCGAACTCGCGGAGAACCTGCGTGCCTTCGGGGTCTTTGTGGACACCACCGCACTCGACGGCGGTCTTCCGCAGGAAGCTGCGGAAGCATTGGTCCGGGCCGTGCCGGACGGGTTGATCGACCTCGACGTGGAGCGGGTGCAGGACCTGTTCTCCGCGGCCGTGACCTCGCCCGAACTGATCAACGGTCACGACCCCGAGGTGTTCGCCGGCGACATGGAGTTCTTCAGTGCGACGGAAGAGCACCCGACGGAGGCGGACGCCGCAGATCTGTGGCGACCGTTCGTGTCGGGCCGTATCCGGACCCGGTTCGTGCCGGGTGCGCACGGCGAGATGATGGAGCCGTCCGCCATCGAGATCATCGCGCCGGCGCTCGACGCCACCACACGGGTGGTCGCCGAAAGTGGAGGAGACCGTCGGTCGCGGTAATGTGCACGAACGATTCGTCGATACACGTTGTGCTGCGCCGGACGGCGCGCCTCGGCCCCGCCCGAGGTCTGTAGCCCACGCCCGGAAGCGGGTCTGAGGAGGTTGTCGGAATGAAGGTTGTCCAGTCGAGGACGCGAGCTCGGAAGGTGAGGTTCGCTGCGGTCTCCGCGGCGGTCGTCGCCCTGCCGTTGTTCTTCGGCGGCGTGACCGCCGGGGCGGACCCGGTCGCGGACACGCTTCAGCCGATCGAGTCGGTGACCAGCGAGAACGGCTCCAAGATCACCCGTATCGAGAACTACGGCGAGCAGCAGCTGCTGGTCTACGTGTACTCCGCTTCGATGGACAAGGAGATCCTGCTCGACGTCTGGCGCCCGGCCGACACGAGCGAACCGCGCCCGACGCTGTACCTCCTCAACGGCGCCGGCGGCGGCGAGGACAGCGCGACCTGGCGCTTCCGTACCGACGCGATCGAGTTCTTCAAGGACAAGAACGTCAACGTCGTCTCGCCGGTCGGCGGCAAGTGGAGCTACTACACCGACTGGAAGAACGAGGACCCGGAGCTCGGCGTCAACAAGTGGGAGACCTTCCTGACGAAGGAGATCCCGCCGCTGATCGACGCCGCGCTCGGCACCAACGGCGTCAACGCGATCGCCGGTCTGTCGTCCTCGGGTACGTCCGTCCTTCAGCTGCCCATCGCTGCCCCCGGCCTGTACCAGGGCGTCGCGGCCTACAGCGGATGCGCGCAGACCTCCGACCCGATCGGTCAGCAGTTCGTCAAGCTCGTCGTCGAGACCTGGGGTGGCGGCGACACCCGCAACATGTGGGGCGAGCTCAATGATCCGGCCTGGGTCGAGAACGACCCCTACGTGCACGCCGAGGAGCTGCGCGGGCTCGATCTGTACATCTCCAACGGCACCGGACTGCCGGGTGTCCACGACACCCTGAACGGCCCGCAGATCGACGGTGAGGTCGACGTGCTCGCCAACCAGATCGTCGTCGGCGGTGTCATCGAGGCTGCGACCAACTACTGCACGCACAACCTCCGTGGCCGCCTCGACCAGCTGGGCATCCCCGCCACCTACAACTTCCGCGACTCCGGCACCCACTCGTGGGGTTACTGGCAGGACGACCTGAAGGATTCGTGGCCTGTCCTCGAAAAGGCCCTCGGTCTCTCGGACTGACAGGCTCTGCGACAGAGCAGAGCAGAGGCCCCTACCGCTCGCGTAGCGGTAGGGGCCTTCTGCGTTCGGTGTTCGGTGTTCGGTGTTCGGTGTTCGACGGTCGACCGAGGTGCGACGGCGCTATCCGGCCTCGGGCGCCGGGCACGGCACGGAGTTTCCGGCCGCGTAGTCGGGGTCGAGGGCGGCCTTCACCAGGTGGAGCGATTCGGGCCGCATGAGGATCGTGGAGTGGTCGGCGGGGGAACTCGGGCAGCCGTCCTGGACCCACACGTTGCGGACCTCGGCGCCCGGTCCGGGCCGCAGGAACGAGCTCTCCGGTGGCGTGACGATCTGGTCGTAGCGCGTGGCGATCGACGTGTACGTCACGCCGGGACGGGTGTCGCCGTCCTTGTTGAGATTGCTGAGCATGCGCGAGCCGATCAACTGCTGCTGGCCGGCGGCACCGAGATCGGTGCCGCGGAACAACAACTCGGCCACCGCATCGCTGCCGTTAGTCAGGCCGAGCACGGCGAGCACCGTGTAGAGCTGCTGGAGACCGTTGAAGGTGGTGCCGTGGTTGGTCGCACCCAGCATCACGAGGTTCCGGACGCGGTTGAGGGCGGGATCGGCCGGGTTCGCGCCGCCCTCGAACTTCAGGTACTGGCGGGAGACGACACCACCCTGGGAGTGACCGACGAGATCGACCTGCCCGGCGCCGGTGTGCTCGAGGACCGCGTCGACGAACGTTCCGAGTTCCTCGGCGGACCTCTCGATGTTCGACACGCCCCACACCGTGCGATCGGGATCGAGATATCCCTGCGCGGCGCCGTAGTTCAATGCGTAGACGCAGTACCCGAGCCGTTCGAGTTCGGGCGCGACATAGGTCCATGTCGGGTACATGCCCGCCCCGGTGCCGTGCACGAGGACGACCGGACGTGGATGCTCCGGCGACGGTACACACCCGAGGTCGTTCGCACCGTCGACGCCCTGGCCCATCGTGCTCAGCAGGGCAGCGAGGCGACTGTCCGGCGCATCCGCCGAGGTGGGGAGCGGTACGGGAGCGGGGGCGGTGGCCGCCGGATCGGCGGCCCGCCGGTCGGACGGGATCGGATCGGCGGCCGAGATCGCCGGCGCGACGAGTGCCGATGCGGAGACGGCGAGGACGGCGACGCCGGACACGAGTGTGCTGCGACGAAAACGGAACATACGAAACTCCTCGGCGAACGCTCTGGGTACGGCGTTCACACGGGTCGGGATCGCGGGACAGCGTAACAGCAGGTCGCGGGGTGGTCCGGAGAGTGGAAGATCAATTCTGTTCGGCCGAGCGCCGGTATCCGACGACGGCGGGGACCACGAAGATCGCCACCATCCCGGCCGACCACAGGACGGTCTTCAGGAACGGTTCCGCGATCGGACCACCCATCGCGAGCGAGCGCATGGTGTCGATCGCGCAGGACATCGGCTGGTTCGCCACCACGGGTTGCAGCCAGCTCGGATATGCCATGACCGGCACGAACCCCGAGTTGAAGAACATGAGCAGGGTGCACAGGATCGAGACGGTCTCGACCAGGGGAGTGCGTCCCGGCAGGGTCGCCAGAGCCGTCACCATCATCGCGAATCCTAGACCGAAGATCAGCGGGACCACGAGGCTGAGCAGGGTGGGGCCGATGCCCTGCGTGAACCGGAAACCCAATGCCATGCCGGCGGCGAAGATCACGAGAGAGGTGACGAACACGCGCACCATCTCCGCCATCAATCGTCCCACCAGACCGGACGAGCGGTGGACGGGCAGCGTGTGGAACCGGCTCAGCAGGCCGGAATCGCGTTCGGTGCGCAGCCCCACCGCGCTGACGACCGAGCCGAACATCGCGCCGACGAGCACGATCATGGGCACGGTGCCGAAGATCGACGAATAGCCGGTCGCGGCGGTGATGCTGTCGCCGAGCACGATGCGGAACATCACCAGGGTGAGCGCCGGATAGATGAGCGCCTGGATCATCGTGGCCGGATCGCGGGCCCACCGGAGCAGCAGGCGACCGCACTGCAGGCGGCTGTGCTCCCACAGTGCGCCGAGGGAACTCTCGCTGCGGACGCGATCCGGTTCGGGATAGGCGAAGGCGCGACCCGGAGTCCCTGCCCGCTCTCGCGATCGGGCCCGTGCCCGCTGTGTCTCGACGGTCTTGCTCATCGACTCACTCCCGCCTCGTCGCGGCCCACACGGCGCCCGGGATGCAGATCACGGCCAGCCCGATCATCCAGAACAGGCTCGGCCGGAAGACCTCCCAGGTCACGCCGTCCTGGGCCATGTCGCGCATCGCGAAGGAGAACTGTGAGATCGGCTGGTTGCGGACGAACGGTCTGATCCACTCGGGGAATCCCTCCTCGGGCACGAAACCGCACGAGAGCATCCCGAGGATCAGCTGTGGCAGGGTCAGCGCCTGCGCTGTGGCCTCGGGGCTCCGGGACAGACATCCGATCGCGTCGGCGCCCAGGCACAACAACAGGCTGATGATCAGTGCGGTCGCGCAGAACAACGCTGCCTGCCCGGGCCCGGCGGAGAAACGGAAACCGATGAGATAACCGAATCCGATCGCCGCGGCCAAGGAGATGACCGACCGCACCATGCTCGCCGTCATCCGTGACGCCAGGGGCGCCGCCGGGGCGACGGGCATCGTCTGCAGACGCGAGGTCACACCGGTCGTGCCCTCCTGCGCTGCCAGCTGCGCCGCGGAGATGGCGGTGAACGCCATCGATTGCAACACGATGATGGGCATCAGGAACTGCGCGTAGTCGATGCCCTGCAACTGCATCACGAACTTGAGCGGCAGATAGAAGCCGAGACCGAAGACGAACGGTGCCAGGACCGCGAGGACCAACTCGCCGTACCGCGCCATCGTGCGCAACGACCGGAGCGTCAGCACCCACCACTGCTCGACGCCCGACGGCGTGATCCGGCGGTGGACACCTCCCCGACGTGCGGGAAGGGTGGACGAGGAGTCGGTGAACGAGACCGTGGAGGCTTCCGTCCCGCGGACCGTCTCGTCGGTGCGGGCCGTCACGGCCGCTCACCTGCCGGCGCAGGCACCGCTCGTTCCGCCTCGGGCGGCGCTGTCGGGCCGCCGTTCGTGGGGCCACCGTCCGTCGGACCGCCGCCGTCGGAAGCAGAGTGCCCGGTGAGGCGGAGGAAGACGTCGTCGAGCGAGGGACGTCGCAGACCGATGTCGGCGAGTTCGATGCCCAGGGGTTCGATGCGCCGCAGCACCTCGGTGAGGGTCGCGGCGCCGTCCGGTGCCGGGACGGACACCCGATCCGTGTCGGGGACCGTACCCACCAGGACGTCCTGGGGGAGCAGACCGTCCAGGGCGTGCAGGATCTCGGGTATCGCCCGCGGGTCGGCCGGAACGATCTCGCAGTGGGTGCCACCCGCGGAGGACTTCAGCTGGTTCGCGGTGCCCTCCGCGATCACGGTGCCCTTGTCGATGACGATGATGTTGTCGCTCAGCACGTCGGCCTCTTCGAGGTACTGCGTCGTCAGGAGCACCGTGATGCCCTGGTCCTTGAGCGCCGCCACCAGCGACCACACGCCCTGCCGGCTGCGCGGGTCGAGACCGGTGGTCGGCTCGTCGAGGAAGACCACCTTGGGACGGACCACGAGGCCGCACGCGATGTCGACCCGGCGGCGCATACCGCCGGAATAACCCTTCACGGGGCGACGACCGGCGTCGACGAGATCGAACTCCCGGAGCAGATCGTCGGCGCGCCGGGTGGCCGACTTCTTGTCCAGACCCATCAGGCGGCCGAACAGGATCAGGTTCTCCCGGCCGGTGAGGGTGTCGTCGAGCGCGGCGAACTGGCCGGTCATCATGATCGACCGCCGGACCGCTGCGGCGTCGGCGACCACATCGTGCCCGGCGACCACGGCGCGACCCGAGGTGGGACGCAACAGTGTCGACAGCACCTTGACCATCGTGGTCTTGCCGGCGCCGTTGGGGCCGAGGATGCCGAGGACACGGCCCGGCGGTGCAGAGAAGCTGATCCCGTCGAGTGCGTGGACGTCGCCGAACGACTTGTGGACGTCCTCCACGAGAACTGCCTGGTCGTGATCGCTCACATCACACCCCGCCGTAGATCTCGGTCCCCGTCGGGGACGGGTCGGTCCGTCACCGTCGGAATCGTACCGGTGCGCACGATCCCGGGAGGGGTGGACGGACATGCGCGTCGGCGCCGACGTCCGTTCCCCTCGGGGTGTTCACGCCGGTCGGTCAGGACCAGACGCCGAGATCTTCGAGGTGTTCGACGAGTCGGTGGGCTCCGTCGGTGAAGTGTTCGCGCGTCTCGCGTCCGGCGGCCTCGACGTCACCGGTGCGCAGCGCCTGCAGCAACCGCTCGTGCGAGGCGATCGCCGCCGTCCCCCAGTTGCGATCGTCGGAGTAGAAGTGCACGGGGGTGTACCGGGTCGCGTTGTGGAGGAACCACGCGAGCTTGCGCGAACGCGCCACCCGGTTCAACGTCCGGTGGAACTCGAATTCGAGGTCCTCGATGCGCGCGCCGTCACCGGCCCGCACGGCCTCGGCGAAACGCGCGGCCAGCTCGTCGAGCTCCGCGAGGGTCTCGGCCGTCATCAGGGTCGCGGCGCGCTCCACGAGCCGCTCGGCGAGTCTGCCCTGGAGCCAGAAGATGTCGTCGATGTCCGATCTGTCGAGCGGGGACACCACGTACCCGCGATGGGGGACGAGCTCGACGAGCCCCTCACCACGGAGGGTCAGCAGAGCCTCGCGCACCGGGGTCACGCTCACCCCGAGGTCGGCCGCGGTCTCGTCCAGACGGACGAAATCGCCGGGTCGCACACCGCCGGACATGATGAGGTTTCTCACGTGCGCCGCCACGTCGTCCGAGAGCTGCGGTCGCCGACGAATCTTCGGAGACCGTGATGATCCGGACGAAGCGGACGAGTTCATGGCATGCGCCTTCCTCTGGTGGACGGCTCGCATTATCACCGCACGGTCTCGGCGGCATCACGGCCGGGGGTGACATGTGGCACACATTCCTCGCCTCGCCCGGATCGTGACGCAGTTCGTGGTTTGGTTGGCGGGGTGAGCACCGGAGTATCACGCCGACGGTTACTGGGAGGGGCCGCCGGCGGATTGTTCGCGTGGGGTGCGACCGCGGGGAGCGGTCGTGCGGCTCCGCCACGCAGGCTTCCTCCACCCGACACCGTCACCGTCACCGATCCCGCGAGGATGAGTGCGGTCGAGGCGGCGGCGCTGCTGCACGCCGGCGAACTGCACCCCCGGGAACTGCTCGACGCTTGTCTGGACCGCACCCGCTCGTACGACGGAGCGATCGGTGCGTGGATCCGGCTCTACCCCGAGGTCGCCTACGCGGCGGCCGACGCGGCGGGGGAGCGGCTCGCCCGCGCGCGCCGCGACCAGGCCCCGGCACCGCTCGTGTGCGGGCTTCCGATCGCGCTCAAGGACATCTTCGCGGTCTCCGGACTTCCGCTCACCGCGTCGAGTCGCGTCCTCGAGGGCAACATCGCGGCCGGGCACTCGGGTGTGTGGCGCCGACTCGAGGACGCCGGCGCGGTGCTCATGGGGCACGCGCACACCGACGAATTCGCGATCGGTGTCGCCACCCCGCAGGTGGGCAACCCGTGGAACACCGAGATGTCGCCCGGCGGATCGTCCGGCGGCAGCGCAGCCGTGCTCGCCGCGCGGTTCGCGCCCCTCGCGCTCGGCAGCGACACCGGCGGTTCGGTTCGGTTCCCGGCGAGCGCCTGCGGTGTCTCCTCGATCAAGCCGACCTACGGGCGCATCACCTCGCACGGCATGATCCCGCTGACCTGGACCCGCGACCACGTGGGTCCGATGGGCCGCAGCATCGCGGACGCGTCCCTGATGATGACCGTGCTCGCGGGCGCGGACCCGGCCGACCCGATCACGGCACTCGGCCCCGATGTTCCCGAGGGCGGTTATCCGGTGACGGCGGCCGGGGGAGCGAGTCCCCTCGCCGGTGTGCGCATCGGACTGCCCGTGAACACGAATCCCGCACCTCCCGAGGCCGTGCAGCGCGTCGTCGACGACGCGGCGCGGGTGGCGGAGGCGCTCGGCGCGGTCACCGTCCCGGTGACGATGCCGCCGCTGCCCGAATCCCTCGCGACCGGCGATCAGGTCGAGATGGGCGCCTACCACCAGCAGTTCACCGATCGGCTCGGCCTGTACCGCCCCGAGAACGCGGTGGCCGCAGGCACGGCGGTGGCCTCGCTGGCCGTGCCGGTGGGCGACTACCTCACCTTCGAACGCGACCGCCTGCGCTACCAGAGCGACTACAACCGGATGTTCGTCGACCAGGATCTCGACGCGATCATGCTGCCCGGCGCCTCCGTCGACGGCGCACGACGCCAGGAGTTCCTCGGCATCAGTGTCACGGCCGGAGTGACGGGCCCCGTGCGCTGGGCGAACTACTCCGGTGCCCCCGTGGTGACCCTGCCTGCCGGGTACTCCGCCGCGACGGGGATGCCGGTCGGTGTGCAGCTCGGTGCGCGGCCGTGGCAGGACGAACGTCTCATCGGCATCGGGCTCGAACTGCAGGAGGCACTGCCGATCTGGCGCGACGAGCCGCAGCTCGTCGCCGCCGGCGCACGGGTCCCCGAGGTCGCGCTGGTGCCGCCGGGCCCCGGTCCCGACCCGACGAATACGATCGGGGCGGCCGCTCCGGTTCGGACCCTGCCGATGAACCCCATCGGCTAGGCTCGACCACGCGGACCCGACCGCGCGGCGTATCGCCGAGGTGCACATCACGCACCGTCGTGAGTTGAACTCTCGGCCGTGCTCCTGCATACTGGTCGGGTTGCCTTGACCGGGCCATGGATGTTTCGCGGCTCGGAACGGGAAAGACGTGACAGTCGCGGATCGAGCCTCACGGCCTGGTCGCGGCCACATGCAAGACGGAAGCAGTACCCCTGTGCGCTCCTGCGGAGCGCAGCCGGTTCCGTTCCTTGCGGTGTCGAAGCCTTCGAGCATCGACGCCGGGGAATGAGCGGCGGGCCGACACGCCCGACCGCGTGGACCGGAGAACAATGACAGATGAACAGCGGCAAGCGGATCGGATACGTCCGGCTCGCACTGTGTTTCGAGTGCTGTTCTCGGTCGCCGTTCCCTGGGGAACTGTGCAGACGAGGTGGTTTCCGGCTCCGCCGGGGATCACGAAACGCGGCAAGAAAAGGACACTAAGCGTGGCGGGACAGAAGATCCGCATCAGGCTCAAGGCCTATGACCACGAGGCGATCGACGCATCTGCGCGCAAGATCGTCGAGACGGTGACCCGTACGGGTGCCCGCGTGGTCGGCCCGGTGCCGTTGCCCACTGAAAAGAACGTGTACTGCGTCATCCGCTCGCCGCACAAGTACAAGGACTCGCGCGAGCACTTCGAGATGCGGACGCACAAGCGGCTCATCGACATCCTCGACCCGACGCCGAAGACCGTCGACGCGCTCATGCGCATCGATCTCCCGGCGAGTGTCGACGTCAACATTCAGTGACATTCGATTACAGCGAGCTTGTGAAAGACGCAGCGGAGACAACACATGACTAACCAGATCAAGGGAATCCTGGGCACCAAGCTCGGCATGACCCAGGTCTTCGACGAGAACAACCGGGTCGTTCCGGTCACCGTCGTCAAGGCCGGACCGAACGTGGTCACGCAGATCCGCACCGAGGAGCGCGACGGCTACAACGCCGTGCAGCTCGCCTACGGTGCCATCGCGCCGCGCAAGGTCAACAAGCCGGTTCGCGGCCAGTTCGAGAAGGCCGGCGTCACGCCGCGCCGTCACCTGGTCGAGCTCCGGATCGAGGACGCCTCCGAGTACGAGGTCGGCCAGGAACTCACCGCAGAGGTGTTCGAGGACGGCGCCTACGTCGACGTCACCGGCACCTCGAAGGGCAAGGGCTTCGCCGGCACGATGAAGCGTCACGGCTTCGCCGGCCAGGGTGCGTCGCACGGTACGCAGGCCGTGCACCGTCGTCCGGGCTCCATCGGTGGTTGCGCCACCCCGGGCCGCGTGTTCAAGGGCACGCGCATGTCCGGCCGTATGGGCTCCGACCGCATCACGACGCAGAACCTCTCGGTCCACAAGGTGGACGCCGAGAACGGTCTGCTGCTGATCAAGGGCGCGATCCCGGGTCGCAAGGGCGGCCTCGTGATCGTCAAGACCGCAGTGAAGGGTGGTGCACGGGCATGACCAGCACCGAGACCGCAACCAAGCTGACCCTGGACGTCAAGGCCCCCGGTGGCCAGACCTCCGGCTCCGTCGATCTCCCCGCCGAGATCTTCGACGCTCCCGCGAACATCGCGCTGCTGCACCAGGTCGTCACCGCGCAGCTCGCCGCGGCCCGCCAGGGAACGCACGCCACCAAGACCCGCGGCGAGGTTCGCGGCGGTGGCAAGAAGCCGTACCGCCAGAAGGGCACCGGCCGCGCACGTCAGGGCTCGACCCGTGCGCCGCAGTTCGCCGGCGGTGGCACCGTCCACGGCCCGCAGCCGCGCGACTACAGCCAGCGCACCCCCAAGAAGATGAAGGCCGCCGCCCTGCGCGGAGCCCTCTCCGACCGGGCGCGCAACGAGCGCATCCACGTGATCACCGAACTCGTCGCCGGTCAGACCCCGTCGACGAAGAGTGCTCGCACGTTCCTGGGCGAGATCAGCGACCGCAAGAAGGTCCTGCTCGTCGTCGGCCGTGAAGACGTGGCGGCGTGGAAGTCGGTTCAGAACCTTCCCAACGTCCACGCGCTCGCGCCGGATCAGCTGAACACCTACGACGTGCTCTACAGCGATGACGTCGTGTTCAGCGTCGAGGCGCTCAACACGTTCATCCACGGGCCGGCCGAGTCCGGCCAGGAAGTGAAGGAGGAGAGCAAGTGAGCACGATCGCCGATCCTCGCGACATCCTGCTGGCTCCCGTCGTCTCCGAGAAGTCCTACGGGCTGATGGAAGAGGGCACCTACACCTTCCTGGTCCACCCGGACTCGAACAAGACGCAGATCAAGATTGCCGTCGAGAAGGTCTTCGGCGTCAAGGTGAGCAGCGTCAACACCGCCAACCGTCAGGGCAAGCGCAAGCGGACCCGGTTCGGTTACGGCAAGCGCAAGAACACCAAGCGCGCGCTCGTGACCCTCACGGCCGACAGCAAGCCCATCGAGATCTTCGGAGGCCCGGTCGCCTAGCGATCGGAACTCTCGAGAGATAGAGGACGAGAAGACTCATGGCAATCCGTAAGTACAAGCCGACTACGCCGGGCCGTCGTGGCGCCAGCGTGGCGGACTTCGCCGAGATCACTCGGTCGACGCCCGAGAAGTCGCTGGTGCGCCCGCTGCACGGTCGCGGTGGACGTAACGCGCACGGCCGCATCACCACCCGTCACAAGGGTGGCGGACACAAGCGCGCCTACCGCCTGATCGATTTCCGTCGCAACGACAAGGACGGCGTGCCGGCCAAGGTCGCTCACATCGAGTACGACCCCAACCGCACCGCGCGCATCGCGCTGCTCCACTACGTGGACGGCGAGAAGCGCTACATCATCGCCCCCAAGGGCCTCGTGCAGGGTGCCCCGGTCGAGTCGGGCCCCAACGCCGACATCAAGCCCGGCAACAACCTGCCGCTGCGCAACATCCCGACGGGTACGACCATCCACGCGGTCGAGCTGCGTCCGGGTGGCGGCGCCAAGATGGCCCGCTCCGCCGGTGCGAGCATCCAGCTCCTCGGTAAGGAAGGCACCTACGCCACGCTGCGTATGCCCTCCGGCGAGATCCGTCGCGTCGACGTGCGCTGCCGCGCCACCGTCGGCGAGGTCGGCAACGCCGAGCAGTCGAACATCAACTGGGGCAAGGCCGGCCGTATGCGCTGGAAGGGCAAGCGCCCGACCGTCCGTGGTGTCGTGATGAACCCGGTCGACCACCCGCACGGTGGTGGCGAGGGCAAGACCTCGGGTGGTCGCCACCCGGTCAGCCCGTGGGGCAAGCCCGAGGGCCGCACCCGCAAGAACAAGGCGTCCGACAAGCTCATCGTCCGTCGTCGCCGTACCGGCAAGAAGCGCTAGTCAAGGAGGGAGTTAGAGAATGCCACGCAGCCTCAAGAAGGGCCCGTTCGTCGACGACCACCTCCTGGCGAAGGTGGACACGCAGAACGAGAAGGGCACCAAGCAGGTCATCAAGACCTGGTCGCGCCGTTCCACGATTCTGCCCGACTTCATCGGTCATACGTTCGCTGTCCACGATGGACGCAAGCACGTGCCGGTGTTCGTCTCGGAGTCCATGGTCGGTCACAAGCTCGGTGAGTTCGCGCCGACCCGTACGTTCAAGGGCCACATCAAGGACGACCGGAAGAGCAAGCGTCGATGAGCACTGAAACCACCACCAACAGCGCTCGGGCTGTTGCGCGCCACGTGCGCGTGACCCCGATGAAGGCGCGCCGCGTCGTCGACATCGTTCGCGGTAAGTCCGTCGAGGAGGCCCTGGCCATCCTCAAGTTCGCGCCGCAGGCCGCGGCCGAGCCGGTCGCCAAGGTGATCGCGTCGGCCGCTGCGAACGCGCAGAACAACTACAACCTCGACCCCAGCACGCTCGTCGTCGCGACTGCGTACGTGGACGAGGGTGCGACCCTGAAGCGGTTCCAGCCGCGTGCCCAGGGCCGTGCGTTCCGCATCCGCAAGCGGTCGAGCCACATCACCGTGATCGTGGAAAGCGTCGGGTCGGCCTCGACTCGTAACCGCCGGAAGGGAGCTCAGTAGTGGGCCAGAAGATCAACCCGCACGGCTTCCGTCTGGGCGTCACCACCGACTGGAAGTCTCGTTGGTACGCGGACAAGCAGTACGCGGACTACGTCAAGGAAGATGTCGCGATCCGCAAGTTCCTGGCCTCCGGCCTCGAGCGCGCCGGCATCGCGAAGGTCGAGATCGAGCGCACCCGCGACCGTGTGCGCGTGGACATCCACACCGCTCGTCCGGGCATCGTCATCGGACGCCGCGGCGCCGAGGCCGATCGCATCCGCGCCGAGCTCGAGAAGCTGACCGGTAAGCAGGTCCAGCTGAACATCCTCGAGGTCAAGAACTCCGAGTCCGAGGCTCAGCTCGTGGCGCAGGGCGTCGCCGAGCAGCTCTCGAACCGTGTCGCCTTCCGTCGTGCGATGCGCAAGGCCATCCAGTCGGCCATGCGTCAGCCGAACGTCAAGGGCATCCGCGTGCAGTGCTCGGGCCGCCTCGGTGGCGCCGAGATGTCGCGTTCGGAGTTCTACCGCGAAGGTCGCGTCCCGCTGCACACGCTGCGCGCGGACATCGACTACGGCCTCTACGAGGCACGGACCACCTTCGGCCGTATCGGCGTGAAGGTCTGGATCTACAAGGGCGACATCGTCGGTGGCCGTCGTGAGCTTGCTGCTGCTGCAGCTGCTCCCGCCGACCGGCCGCGTCGTGAGCGTCCGAGCCGCCCGCGTCGTTCCGGCGCGTCGGGCACCACCGCGACGAGCACCGAGGCCGGCCGCGCCGCATCGAGCGACGCCCCTGCCTCGACCGAGAACAAGGAGGGCTGACGCAATGTTGATCCCCCGGCGGGTCAAACACCGCAAGCAGCACCATCCGAGCCGTACGGGTGCCGCCAAGGGCGGAACCCAGGTGGCCTTCGGTGACTACGGCATCCAGGCTCTCGAGCCGGCCTACATCACCAACCGGCAGATCGAGTCCGCTCGTATCGCCATGACCCGGCACATCAAGCGTGGCGGCAAGATCTGGATCAACATCTTCCCGGATCGCCCCCTCACCAAGAAGCCTGCCGAGACCCGCATGGGTTCCGGTAAGGGTTCGCCGGAGTGGTGGGTCGCGAACGTCAAGCCCGGTCGCGTGCTGTTCGAGATGAGCTACCCCAACGAGGAGATTGCGCGCGAGGCCCTGCGTCGCGCGATGCACAAGCTCCCCTGCAAGTGCCGCATCGTGACGAGGGAGGAGCAGTTCTGATGGCTACCGGTACCCCCGCCGCGGAACTCCGCGAGCTGAGCGACGAAGAGCTGACCGACAAGCTCCGCGAAGCCAAGGAAGAGCTGTTCAACCTCCGCTTCCAGATGGCCACCGGTCAGCTGGACAACAACCGTCGGCTCCGCGTCGTGCGCAACGAGATCGCCCGTATCTACACGGTGCTGCGCGAGCGCGAGCTCGGACTGGCCACCGGCCCGAATGCGGGTGACGTGGCATGAGTGAGGAAAAGGCAGTGAGCAACCAGGAACAGCGCGCGAGCCGCAAGGTCCGCATCGGTTACGTCGTCTCGGACAAGATGGAGAAGACCATCGTCGTCGAGCTCGAGGACCGTGTGAAGCACCCGCTGTACGGCAAGATCATCCGCCGTACGACCAAGGTGAAGGCGCACGACGAGAACGGTCTGGCCGGCATCGGCGACCGCGTGCAGCTGATGGAGACCCGTCCGCTGTCCGCGTCGAAGCGCTGGCGTCTGGTCGAGGTGCTCGAGAAGGCCAAGTAGGGCCTCCTCGTCCTCGACAGGACCGAGAGTATGCAGCACCCCACCACCCCGCACCGTGGGTGGTGGGGTGCTGTGCGTCCGGTAGTAGGTGCAGCCCTCGCGTGGGGGACGGTGGACGTCGCTGCGACACGCCCGGTGCCGGGGTGGGGAGTGACATCACAATTCGCGAATTTGCCCTGCGTACGGTATATGGCCTACTCTGGACGGGTTGCTTACAGGACCCGTGTGTGATTCGCACGTGCGCTGCAGGCAGCCGACGACCGCGTACGTCCAGGTCGGAAATCTGACGTACACACCAATCCAGGTCAAGGAGAAGTAAGTGATCCAGCAGGAGTCGCGACTGCGCGTCGCCGACAACACGGGTGCCAAGGAGATCCTCTGCATCCGCGTTCTCGGTGGCTCGTCCCGTCGCTACGCCGGAATCGGTGACGTCATCGTCGCCACCGTCAAGGATGCGATCCCCGGCGGCAACGTCAAGCGTGGCGATGTCGTCAAGGCCGTGATCGTGCGCACCGCCAAGGAGCGCCGCCGTCCGGACGGTTCCTACATCAAGTTCGACGAGAACGCTGCCGTCATCATCAAGGGCGACAACGATCCTCGCGGCACCCGCATCTTCGGACCCGTCGGTCGCGAGCTCCGCGACAAGCGGTTCATGAAGATCGTCTCGCTCGCTCCGGAGGTGCTGTGATGAAGGTGCACAAGGGTGACACCGTGCTCGTCATCTCGGGCAAGGACAAGGGCGCCAAGGGCAAGGTCATCGCGGCCTACCCGGCGACCGGCAAGGTCCTCGTCGAGGGCGTGAACCGTATCAAGAAGCACACCGCCGTCTCTGCGAACGAGCGTGGCGCCTCCTCCGGCGGCATCGTGACGCAGGAGGCCCCGATCCACGTTTCCAACGTTGCGGTCGTCGACTCGGACGGAAACCCCACCCGCGTGGGCTACCGCACCGATGAGGAAACCGGCAAGCGCGTTCGGATTTCCCGGAAGAACGGGAAGGACCTCTGACATGACTTCCACCGAGAACAAGACCCAGCCGCGCCTGAAGGCCCGCTACCGCGCCGAGATCAAGGACGCGCTGAACGCGGAGTTCGACTACGCGAACGTCATGCAGATCCCCGGCGTCGTGAAGGTCGTCGTCAACATGGGTGTCGGCGACGCCGCCCGCGACGCGAAGCTCATCAACGGAGCCGTCAACGACCTCGCGCTCATCACCGGTCAGAAGCCGGAGATCCGTAAGGCCCGCAAGTCCATCGCACAGTTCAAGCTGCGCGAGGGCATGCCGATCGGTGCGCGCGTCACGCTGCGCGGCGACCGCATGTGGGAGTTCCTGGACCGTCTCGTGTCCATCGCGCTTCCCCGTATCCGGGACTTCCGTGGCCTCAACGGCAACCAGTTCGACGGCAACGGCAACTACACGTTCGGCCTGAACGAGCAGTCGATGTTCCACGAGATCGACGTGGACCGCATCGACCGCCCGCGCGGCATGGACATCACTGTCGTGACCACCGCTACCAACAACGAAGAAGGCCGTGCCCTGCTCAAGCACCTCGGCTTCCCGTTCAAGGAGAACTGAGCCCATGGCTAAGAAGGCACTGGTCAACAAGGCCAACAAGAAGCCGAAGTTCGCGGTGCGCGCCTACACCCGCTGCCAGCGCTGCGGGCGCCCGCACTCGGTCTTCCGCAAGTTCGGACTCTGCCGCATCTGCCTTCGCGAGATGGCACACCGCGGAGAACTTCCGGGAGTTCACAAGAGCTCCTGGTGACGTGAGCGGTGGGCGGAGGACCGAGTAGTTCTCCGCCCACTGTCACGCTGTCATGGGTTCGTCGCCGATCCGGCCGACGAATCCGCTATCGAACCGAGTTTCGATGTAGGCCCACGGCCGGCACGTTCCGGCGTTGCATGGGAACCGCATCGAGAAAGGTGAACAGGTCAGCCATGACCATGACCGACCCCATCGCAGACTTCTTGACGCGTCTGCGTAACGCCAACACGGCGTACCACGACGAGGTCAAGCTCCCGTCCTCGAAGATCAAGGTGAACATCGCCGAGATCCTCAAGCGCGAGGGCTACATCTCCGACTACCGCACCGAGGACGCCGAGGTGGGCAAGACCCTCATCGTCGACCTCAAGTACGGACCTTCCCGTGAGCGCAGCCTCGCCGGCGTGCGTCGCGTGTCGAAGCCCGGCCTGCGCGTGTACGCGAAATCCACCAACCTGCCCAAGGTCCTGGGCGGCCTCGGCGTGGCGATCATCTCCACGTCCTCCGGTCTGCTCACCGATCGCCAGGCGGCCAAGCAGGGAGTGGGCGGGGAAGTCCTCGCCTACGTCTGGTAAAGGGAGGCCACCACAATGTCGCGAATCGGAAAACTCCCCGTTGCAGTTCCTTCGGGCGTCGAGGTCACCATCGACGGCCAGGATGTTGCAGTCAAGGGCCCCAAGGGCAACCTGTCCCTGACGATCGCCGAGCCGATCGCCATCGCCAAGGGCGAGGACGGGGCAATCAACGTCACGCGCCCGAACGACGAGCGTCGCAGCCGTGCGCTGCACGGCCTGTCGCGGACGCTCGTGCAGAACCTCATCGTCGGCGTGACCGAGGGTTACACCACGAAGATGGAGATCCACGGCGTCGGCTACCGCGTGGCTCTCAAGGGCAAGGACCTCGAGTTCTCGCTCGGCTACAGCCACCCCGTGCTGATCGAGGCTCCCGAGGGCATCACGTTCGCCGTCGAGAACCCCACGCGCTTCTCGATCTCGGGCATCGACAAGCAGAAGGTCGGCCAGATCGCGGCCAACATCCGCCGGCTGCGCAAGTCCGACCCGTACAAGGGCAAGGGCATCCGCTACGAGGGTGAACAGGTCCGTCGCAAGGTCGGAAAGACGGGTAAGTGATCATGAGCCAGACCGAGAACCAGAAGGCCAAGCGCATCCCGCGCGGCAAGGACGCCTCCACCACGCGTCGCCTTTCGAAGACGCGTCGTCACTTCCGCCTCCGCAAGAAGATCTCCGGCACCGCCGAGCGTCCCCGCCTCGTCGTCAACCGGTCGTCGCGCCACCTGCACGTGCAGCTGGTCGACGATCTGACGGGCACCACCCTCGCCGCAGCGTCGTCCATCGAACCCGATGTGCGCGCTCTCGAGGGCGACAAGAAGGCTCGCGGCGCGAAGGTCGGTCAGCTGATCGCCGAGCGCGCGAAGGCTGCCGGCGTGGAAGCCGTGGTCTTCGACCGCGGTGGCCACACCTACAGCGGACGCATCGCGGCCCTCGCGGACGCGGCTCGCGAAAGCGGGTTGAAGTTCTGATGACCATTTTCTCGAACGGAAGGAACGCCTGATGCCGGGACGTCAGCGGCGTGACGGCGGCAACGGCCCCGCCGGACAGAACCCCAACAGCGGTGACAACCGTGGCGGTCGCGACCGCCGCGACCGCGACTCGCGCGGCGGCAACGCTGCCGAGAAGTCGAACTACATCGAGCGTGTCGTCTCGATCAACCGTGTGTCGAAGGTCGTCAAGGGCGGTCGTCGCTTCAGCTTCACCGCTCTGGTGATCGTGGGCGACGGCAACGGCCTGGTCGGTGTCGGCTACGGAAAGGCCAAGGAAGTTCCCGCGGCCATCCAGAAGGGTGTCGAGGAAGCTCGCAAGAACTTCTTCCGCGTCCCGCTCATCGGCGGAACCATCACCCACCCCGTCCAGGGAGAGGCTGCAGCCGGTGTCGTCCTGCTGCGTCCGGCTTCCCCCGGTACCGGTGTCATCGCCGGTGGCGCTGTGCGCGCGGTGCTGGAGTGCGCGGGTGTCCACGACATCCTGTCGAAGTCGCTCGGCTCCGACAACGCCATCAATGTGGTGCACGCGACGGTTGCGGCCCTCAAGGGTCTGCAGCGTCCCGAGGAAGTCGCGGCTCGCCGTGGCCTCACCCTCGAGGAAGTTGCCCCCGCCGGCATGCTGCGCGCCCGTGCACAGGCTGCTGGGAGCGTGAAGTAATGGCAGAGCTGAAGATCACCCAGATCAAGAGCACCATCGGGGCCAAGTCGAATCAGCGCGACAGCCTCCGGACCCTCGGTCTGCGGAAGATCCGCCAGTCCGTCGTCCGCGAGGACAACGCGCAGAACCGCGGCCTCATCAACGTGGTGCGTCACCTCGTCACTGTTGAGGAGGTCTGAGAATGACCATCAAGCTGCATCACCTGCGCCCGGCTCCGGGTGCGAAGACGGACAAGACCCGCGTCGGACGCGGTGAAGGTTCGAAGGGCAAGACCGCCGGCCGCGGTACGAAGGGCACGAAGGCACGCAAGAACGTGTCGCCGGCCTTCGAGGGTGGCCAGATGCCCATCCACATGCGTCTGCCGAAGCTCAAGGGCTTCAAGAACGCATTCCGTACCGAGTACCAGATCGTCAACGTCGGGGACATCGCTCGCGTGTTCCCCGAGGGTGGACAGATCGGTGTCGCGGACCTCGTGGCGAAGGGTCTGGTTCGCAAGAACCAGCTCGTCAAGGTCCTCGGCGAGGGCGAGCTGACGGTGGCCGTGCAGGTCACCGCCGACAAGTTCTCGGCCTCCGCTCAGGAGAAGATCGCTGCAGCCGGTGGCAGCGCGACCGTCCAGGCCTGACCTGTACTTTCGCGTGTGAGTCACGGCTGTCGAACGGCCGCGGTGCAGATAGCTGCACCGCGGCCGTTCGCGCGTTCACAGCGGTGTCATAGGCTGCGTTCACAGCGGTGACATAGGCTACCGGGCTACCCCTCTCATCGGGGCCCACTGTTAGAGTTTCAGAGTTGTCTACCGTCCGACGGATCCCTCTCGATCCGTCGTCCCCGATCGGCCCGCCAGGAGGATCTTTGCTTTCCGCCTTCGTCTCGGCCCTCAGGACACCGGACCTGAGGCGGAAGATTCTCATCGCCCTCGGGCTCGTGGCGCTGTACCGCCTCGGTGCTACCGTGCCGTCCCCGGGCGTCGACTACGGCAACGTCCAGGCCTGTGTCGATCAGCTCGCCGGCAGCGAGCAGGCCGGCATCTACTCGCTGATCAATCTGTTCTCCGGCGGCGCGCTACTGCAGTTGTCGGTCTTCGCGATCGGCATCATGCCGTTCATCACCGCGAGCATCATCGTCCAGCTGCTCACCGTGGTCATTCCACGATTCGAGGAACTGCGCAAGGAGGGCCAGTCCGGCCAGGCCAAGATGACGCAGTACACGCGTTATCTCGCCGTCGCGCTCGCCGTCCTCCAGGCCACCGGCATCGTCGCCCTCGCCGCCCGAGGGCAGCTGCTGCAGGGCTGTTCGGAGCCGATCCTCGCCGACGACAGCATCTTCGGGATGGTCGTCATCGTGCTGGTGATGACCGCCGGTGCCGCCGTCGTCATGTGGTTCGGTGAGCTCATCACCGAACGCGGTGTCGGCAACGGCATGTCGCTGCTGATCTTCGCCGGTATCGCGGCCGCGCTGCCGAGCGAGGGTCGCATGATCCTCGAATCCCGCGGCGGCCTCGTCTTCGCGATCGTCTGCGTCGTGGCCCTGGCGCTCATCACGGGCGTCGTGTTCATCGAGCAGGGTCAGCGCCGGATCCCGGTGCAGTACGCCAAGCGCATGGTCGGCCGTCGTATGTACGGCGGGTCGTCGACCTACCTGCCGTTGAAGGTCAACCAGGCGGGCATCATCCCCGTGATCTTCGCGTCGTCGCTGCTGTACCTGCCCAACCTCGTTGCGCAGCTCACCGGTGCCACGACGAACCCGGATCCGAGTTGGTGGCAGCGGATCATCAACGAGTACCTGGTCAATCCGAACAACCCGGTCTACATCGCGATCTACTTCGCCCTGATCGTGTTCTTCGTCTTCTTCTACGTCGCCATCACCTTCAATCCCGAGGAGCGGGCCGACGAGATGAAGAAGTACGGCGGTTTCATCCCGGGCATCCGCCCCGGTCGCCCCACCGCCGAATATCTCAGTTTCGTGCTCAACCGCATCACGGTTCCGGGCTCGATCTACCTCGGTCTCATCGCGACGCTGCCGAACTTCTTCCTGTCCGGCAGCCAGACGGCCTCGAGCATCTTCGGTGGCGCCGCGGTTCTCATTCTCGTCAGTGTCGCGCTGGACACTGTCAAGCAGATCGAAAGTCAACTGATGCAGCGCAACTACGAAGGGTTCCTCAAGTGAGACTTGTACTGCTCGGTCCTCCCGGTGCCGGCAAGGGCACACAGGCCGCGATTCTGTCCGAGAAGCTCGGCGTCCCCGCCATCTCGACGGGCGATCTTTTCCGCGCGAACATCGGGCAGGGCACCCCGCTCGGCGTCGAGGCCAAGAAGTACATCGACGCGGGGGAGCTCGTTCCCGCCGAGATCACCAACAACATGGTGCGTGAGCGTCTGGCCGAGCCCGACGCCGCCAACGGCTTCCTCCTCGACGGCTTCCCGCGCAGCGTGGAGCAGGCCAAGGAACTCGAGAACATCCTGAAGGATCTCGGCGTCGAGCTCGACGGCGTGTTGTCCTTCGTCATCGACGAGGACGTCGTGGTCGAGCGCATGCTCGCCCGCGGTCGCGCCGACGACACCGAAGACGTGATCCGCAACCGTCTCCGGGTCTACCGTGAGGAGACGGCCCCGCTGCTCGACTACTACGCCGACTCGATCATCACGGTCGACGCGATCGGTGAGGTCGAGGAGATCAATTCGCGGGCTCTGTCCGCACTCGGAAAGTAGACGGGTAGTTCGACATGGGTTTCGGGCGCAAGCGCTCAGTGGTTCCGTTCCGCACCTCGGGTGAACTCGACGCGATGGCAGCGGCGGGAGCCGTGGTCGGGGCCGCACTCGTCGCAGTGCGCGAGGCCGCCAAGCCGGGCGTGAGCACCCTGGAACTCGACCAGGTGGCGGAATCGGTCATCCGCGATGCGGGGGCCGTTCCGTCCTTCCTGGGCTACCACGGCTTCACCGGTTCGATCTGTTCGTCGGTCAACGAGGTCGTCGTCCACGGCATCCCGTCGGCGTCGGTGGTGCTCGCCGAGGGCGACCTCGTGTCGATCGACTGCGGTGCGATCCTCGACGGCTGGCACGGCGACTCGGCGTGGACCTTCGGGATCGGGGAGCTGTCGCAGGCCGACATCGATCTGAGCGAGGCCACCCGTCTGTCGCTCGAGGCCGGTATCGCGGCGATGCTCCCGGGCAACCGCCTGACCGACGTCTCGCATGCGATCGAGCAGGGCACGCACGCCGCCGAGAAGTTGCACGGCCGCTCGTACGGCATCGTCGACGGCTACGGCGGTCACGGCATCGGGCGCGAGATGCACATGGATCCGTTCCTCCCCAACGAAGGCAAGCCGGGCAAGGGCCCGAAGCTCGTCGTCGGGTCGGTGCTCGCAGTCGAGCCGATGCTCACCCTCGGTACCTACGAGACCGAGGTCCTCGACGACGAGTGGACGGTCGTGACGGTCGACGGCAGCCGGGCCGCGCACTGGGAGCACACGGTCGCGGTCACCGAGGACGGCCCCCGCATCCTCACCGTCCGTCCGGAGTGACGGTCGCGGTCACGCCGCGCGGGTTCAGACCTCGACGAGGAGCGTGACCGGTCCGTCGTTGACGAGGCTCACCTCCATGTGGGCCCCGAACTTCCCGGTCTCCACCGTCGCCCCCAGATCTCGGAGAGCATTCGCGAACGCATCGACGAGGGGTTCGGCGATCGGGCGGGGAGCGGCGGCCGACCACGACGGACGCCGGCTCTTCCTCGTGTCGGCCATGAGCGTGAACTGGCTGACCACCAGGATCGGGGCGTCGACGTCGGAGGCGGAGCGTTCGTCCTCGAGGATGCGCATCGTCCACACCTTGCGGGCGAGCGTCGCGGCCGTGGCCTCGTCGTCGTCGTGCGTGACGCCGACCAGCACGAGCAGGCCGTGACCACCCTCGGCCGGCGTGATACGGGCCACCTCGGCTCCGTCCACCGCCACCGCCGCCGTGGTCACCCGCTGGATCAACGCCCGCACGTGCGGTCCTCCTCCTGGTCGTGGGCACGGTGTGCCCGAGCTCATTTGTCCTGGACGGTCAACTTCCCGTACCATTGATCGGTGGTGCGCGCTGCGCTCCGATCGGTCCCGTGTCGAATTCCTTCGAATCTCGGTTCGTGTCCGGTCCCGGAGTTGCCGAGCGTCACGGTAACGGATGCCGATGCAACCACAACACCGAACAACGGATCGCGGAGGATATGGCTAAGAAAGACGGGGCAATCGAGGTCGAGGGCCGGGTAATCGAACCGCTGCCCAATGCGATGTTCCGCATCGAGCTGGAGAACGGGCACAAGGTTCTCGCCCACATCAGCGGAAAGATGCGTCAGCACTACATTCGTATCCTTCCCGAGGACCGCGTTGTCGTGGAGCTTTCTCCCTACGACCTCACGCGTGGACGCATCGTCTACCGCTACAAGTAACGAAGCTTCCCCGGCCACACGGTCGGGGAGAATCATGTCGCCGGGCCGGCTCTGCCGTGTCCGGCGGCGCACATACAGGAGATCGGACTTACGTGAAGGTTCAGCCTAGCGTCAAGAAGATCTGCGAGAAGTGCAAGGTGATCCGCCGCAACGGTCGGGTCATGGTGATCTGCGAGAACCTGCGTCACAAGCAGCGTCAGGGCTAGATCCACCTTCGTCTCGAAGATCTGCTTGGCAACAAGCACGAAGACCTTCCAGCACCAGTCGCGTGGTTACGATCCTCGATCCGTCGAGGAGCTGCGCGATCAACCCCCGGTACGGAGGCCGGGGCCCCACTGTGTTTTTGAATCACACAGTTCTTCGACGCAGGGGACGGGCTGGGAGCAGACCTCCGCACACCGAATAGGAATGCCACATGGCACGTCTCGCAGGTGTCGATCTTCCCCGCGAAAAGCGGATGGAGATCGCACTCACGTACATCTACGGCATCGGCCGTACTCGCTCCCAGGAGATCCTCGAGGCCACGGGTGTCAACCCGGACCTGCGCAGCAAGGATCTGACGGACGAGGACCTCGCCAAGCTCCGCGAGTACATCGAGGAGAGCTACAAGGTCGAGGGTGACCTCCGTCGCGAGGTTCAGGCGGACATCCGCCGCAAGATCGAGATCGGCTGCTACCAGGGCCTGCGACACCGTCGTGGTCTGCCCGTGCGTGGACAGCGCACCAAGACCAACGCCCGCACCCGTAAGGGTCCGAAGCGCACCGTCGCAGGAAAGAAGAAGTAATGCCTCCCAAGTCACGCAGCACCGGTCCGAAGAAGACCCAGAAGGCACGGCGCAGGGACAAGAAGAACGTCCCGCACGGTGCCGCTCACATCAAGAGCACGTTCAACAACACCATCGTGTCCATCACGGACCCGCAGGGCAACGTGATCTCCTGGGCGTCCTCCGGCCACGTCGGCTTCAAGGGTTCGCGCAAGTCGACCCCGTTCGCCGCGCAGCTCGCCGCCGAGAACGCCGCCCGCAAGGCGCAGGAACACGGTGTCAAGAAGGTCGACGTCTTCGTCAAGGGCCCGGGCTCGGGCCGCGAGACGGCGATCCGTTCCCTCCAGGCCGCAGGCCTCGAGGTCGGCACCATCTCCGATGTCACCCCGCAGCCCCACAACGGTTGCCGTCCGCCCAAGCGGCGTCGCGTCTAACGGGAAAGGAAGGTAAAGAATAATGGCTCGTTATACCGGTCCCGTTACCCGTAAGTCGCGTCGTCTCCGTGTCGACCTGGTCGGAGGCGATCAGGCCTTCGAGCGTCGCCCCTACCCGCCCGGCCAGCACGGCCGCGCGCGGATCAAGGAGAGCGAGTACCTGCTCCAGCTGCAGGAGAAGCAGAAGGCCCGCTTCTCGTACGGCGTCATGGAGAAGCAGTTCCGTCGCTACTACGAAGAGGCCGCCAGCCGCCCCGGCAAGACCGGTGAGGTTCTGCTGGTCATCCTCGAGTCGCGCCTGGACAACGTCGTCTACCGTGCCGGCCTCGCCCGCACGCGTCGTCAGGCCCGCCAGCTGGTGAGCCACGGCCACTTCCTGGTCAACGGCAAGAAGGTCGACATCCCCAGCTACCGCGTCTCGCAGTACGACATCATCGATGTCCGCGAGAAGTCGCTGAGCACGCTGCCCTTCCAGGTCGCCCGCGAAACCCAGGGCGAGCGCCCGGTTCCGGGTTGGCTGCAGGTCGTCGGCCCGCGTCTGCGGGTGCTGGTCCACCAGCTCCCCGAGCGCGCGCAGATCGACATCCCGCTGCAGGAACAGCTGATCGTCGAGTACTACTCGAAGTAAGACACTTCGGTGTCGTGGTGTCCTCCGGTCCGTCCGGGCGGGAGGACACCGCTCCATTCCACTAGGGCGTCATATGGCGGACGCCCACAAGGAGGCAACAGATGCTCATCTCTCAGCGACCCACACTGACCGAAGAGGTCATCGCTGAAAACCGCTCGAAGTTCGTCATCGAGCCGCTCGAGCCTGGCTTCGGGTACACCCTCGGCAACTCGCTTCGTCGCACCCTGCTCTCGTCGATCCCGGGCGCCGCTGTCACCAGCATCCGCATCGACGGTGTTCTCCACGAGTTCACCACCGTTCCCGGCGTGAAGGAGGATGTCACCGACATCATCCTGAACCTCAAGGGTCTCGTGGTGAGCTCGGAAGAGGACGAGCCGGTCACCATGTACGTCCGCAAGCAGGGACCGGGCACCGTCACGGCCGGCGACATCGTGCCCCCGGCCGGTGTCACCATTCACAACCCGGATCTGCACATCGCCACCCTGAACGACAAGGGCAAGCTGGAGATCGAGCTCGTCGTCGAGCGCGGTCGCGGCTATGTTCCTGCCGTGCAGAACAAGGCGTCCGGCGCCGAGATCGGCCGTATCCCGGTCGACTCGATCTACTCGCCGGTGCTCAAGGTGACGTACAAGGTGGAAGCGACCCGCGTCGAGCAGCGCACCGACTTCGATCGGCTCATTCTCGACGTGGAGACCAAGAACTCGATCAGCGCGCGGGACGCGCTCGCCTCGGCGGGCAAGACCCTCGTGGAGCTCTTCGGTCTGGCTCGTGAGCTGAACGTCGAAGCAGAAGGCATCGAGATCGGTCCCTCGCCCGCCGAGGCCGACCACATCGCCTCCTTCGGACTTCCGATCGAGGACCTCGACCTCACGGTCCGGTCCTACAACTGCCTCAAGCGCGAAGGTGTCCACACCGTCGGCGAGCTCGTGGCACGGACGGAGTCCGACCTGCTCGACATCCGCAACTTCGGCCAGAAGTCCATCGACGAGGTCAAGGTCAAGCTGCACTCGCTCGGCCTGTCCCTCAAGGACAGCCCGGCATCGTTCGATCCCAGCACCGTCGCCGGCTACGACGCCGCGACCGGTACCTGGAGCGATACCGAGGCCGGCTCCTTCGGTGACAACGACGGCAACGAGGACTACGCCGAGACCGAGCAGCTGTAGCAGCTCACGGTCCGTTACTAGGAGAAAATCATGCCCAAGCCCAAGAAGGGCGCCCGCTTCGGCGGATCGGCCTCGCATCAGAAGGCGCTCATGGCCAACCTGGCCACCGCGCTCTTCGAGCACGGCCGCATCACCACCACCGAGGCCAAGGCCAAGGCCCTGCGCCCGTACGCCGAGAAGCTCGTCACGCACGCCAAGGCCGGCACCCTGGCCTCGCGTCGTGAGGTGCTGAAGGTCATCCGCAACAAGGACGTCGTCCACTCGCTGTTCGCGGAGATCGGTCCCTCCTTCGAGGACCGCAACGGCGGCTACACCCGCATCATCAAGACGATGCCGCGCAAGGGCGACAACGCCCCCATGGCCATCATCGAGCTGGTGCGCGAGAAGACCGTCACCTCCGAGGCCGACCGCGCTCGCCGCGTCGCCGCCTCGCAGGCACCCGCCGAGGACAACGCGGTCCAGGCCGTCGAGGCCGAGGCCACCGACGCCGAGGTCGCGAATGCCGACGCCGTCGTCGAGGGTGTCGAGGACACCAACGCCACGGCTGCCGACGCACCCGAGGCGGACGAGGCCAAGAAGGACTAGTCCACTTGGTTTCGGCATCTGCTGAAGCTCACGAGCCCGCCGTCCCTTTTGAGGGCGGCGGGCTCGTGGCTTCTCACGAGACAACTCGTCTGCGACTCGACATCTCGTACGACGGCACCGACTTCTCCGGCTGGGCACGGCAACCAGGACGTCGCACGGTGTGCGGGGAGATCGAGGAGAAGCTCTCCGCGATCGTCCGTACCCCCGTGCTGCTCACCGTCGCCGGTCGCACCGACGCCGGCGTGCACGCGTCCGGGCAGGTCGCTCACGTCGACGTCCCCACCGCGGCGTTGCCCGACGATCCGTCGCGCTGGGTCCGTCGTCTCGCGCGGTTCCTGCCCCGCGACGTGCGGGTCACCGGGATCTCCGTCGCCCCCGAACATTTCGACGCGCGGTTCTCGGCGATCCGGCGTCATTACGAATACCGCCTCACCACAGCGGTGTACGGCGCCGAACCGTTGCGTGCCCGCGACACCGTCGCGTGGCCGAAGGCCGTCGATCTCGATGCGATGCAACGCGCGTCGCAGTCGCTGCTCGGCCTGCACGACTTCGCCGCCTTCTGCAAGCGGCGGGAGGGTGCAACGACCGTACGCGAACTGCAGCGATACGACTGGACCCGCGAAGGTGACATCCTCACCGCCTACGTCAGCGCCGACGCCTTCTGCTGGTCGATGGTGCGCAGCCTCGTCGGTGCCGCCCTGGCCGTGGGGGAAGGGCGTCGCAGTGTCGAGTGGATGACGGCCCTGCTCGACGAACGCGAACGTGCGGCGTCCGTCGCGGTGGCACCGGCCCACGGCCTGTCACTGGTCCGCGTCGACTACCCTGCTGACGAGGAACTGGCCGCGCGCAACGCTGCGACGCGGGAGACGCGCGGGCCCATCACGCCCGGCTGTTGCGGATGAAGGGAACGAATGTGCGCGCACGACGGTTTGCGTTGATGGGGACGATCGGGGCGGTCGCCGTCTCGTCGCTGGTCCTGCCCGGTGCCGCGGTCGCCCACGCCGAGGATCTCCCGGTCGCCGCGACCGGCGAGACCCGGTCGCAGAGCGCGACTGTCGAACGCATCGAGAAGCACACCGACCGCGATTGGTCGCTGTTCGTGTACTCGCCGTCGATGGAACGCACCATCGAGCTTCAGGTGTTGCGCCCGGCCGACACGAGCGCGCCGCGACCGGTCTTCTACCTGCTCAACGGTGCCGGTGGGGGACTGGACCGCGCAACCTGGCGTGAGCAGACCGACATCGTGGAGTTCTTCGGTGACAAGAACGTCAACGTCGTCACTCCGGTCGGTGGCGCGTTCAGCTACTACACCGACTGGCTCGAGGACGATCCCGTTCTCGGACGCAACAAGTGGACGACCTTCCTCACCGAGGAGATCCCGTCGGTGGTCGACGAGACGCTCGGCGCGAGCGGCCGCAACGCGATCGCCGGTGTGTCGATGTCGGCGACGTCGGCGCTGGCTCTGGCGCAGCAGGCGCCCGATCTCTACCAGGCGGTGGGTTCGTACAGCGGATGCGCCGAGACCGCGTCGGATATCGGTTCGCGCTACGCGGAGATCGTCGTCGCGTTCGGCGGGGGCGAAGTCGAGAACATGTGGGGACCGGTCGCCGGTGAGCACTGGACCGAACAGGATGTCGTGCTCAACGCCGAGAAGCTGCGCGGCAAGGCCGTGTACGTCTCCACGAGCAGTGGTGTCCCGGGTCCGTACGAATTGAAGGCATGGGAGCAGGACGGTGTCGCCGTCCTTCCCGATGTGGCTCTGCTCGGGCTCATCGAGGCCGGCGTGAACGACTGCACGACGCGACTGCGCGGTGCGCTGGACGCAGCCGGGGTCGAGGCGACCTACTCGGTCCGGCCCGACGGCACCCACACCTGGGGCTACTGGCAGGAGGCCCTGCACGATTCGTGGCCCGTGCTCGGTGGGGCCATCGGCGCCTGAGCCGAGAGCGCTGCGCTCGAAAAGTCACCGAGGGGGTGAGGTCCGCGACCTCACCCCCTCGGGCGTTCTCACATGCTCGTCAGATCAGCCAGTCCAGGAAATTGAGGACGTTGCTGATGAGCGCGTCGAGCGAACCGAGAAGCATGTGGTGACCTCCGTGTAGAAAACGAATTGGACGTATGTCCAGAGCTGATTCAAGCGAAACTGCCGGTAACGGGCAACCTCGGCCAATGTGACAAATATCCGTCGAGAAGTTGTTAACGCGCGACTGTCGACGCACGAGCGAGCGCTTCGGCGATCATGCGGTGGCCCTCGGCCTCGTAGCAGTCGTCGCCCACATGGAAAGCCCACACCGCGACCGCGACCGCCGTGCGGACACGTCGGCGGAACCACGCGTCCTCCTCACGGGGATCCTCGCCGTAGCCGCGCAGGAAGGCCTCCTCGGCGCCGGGGACCCGGAGGAACTCGCGCACCGCGAGCCGCTCGAAGTCCTCACCCGCCGGGCGCATCGCGGCACGTCCGAAGTCGATCACCTTCACCCTGCCGGCGTCGTCGGCGAGCCAGTTGCGGCTCTGCCAGTCGCCGTGGGTGGGCACCAGGGTGGCCGTCGGTGTCGGCCACCCCTCGACCATCGAGCGCAACCGGCCGACGACGTCGGGACCGATGCGGTGCGGTGCCGCGAGCCACCGCAGCGTCTTCGTGTTCGCCGATCGCTCGTACCCCTCGTCCACGACCCGCTCCTGGCAGTGGAACTGGGCGAGCAACGCGCCGGCCTGTTCGTAGACGTCCGGACGGGACGACGCGGCCGTGCCCTGAACGAGCCGGCCCGGAAGGTATTCCGTTACGACGAGTTTCGCCGCGCGGTCGGCGAACACCATCCGGGCGGCGCGACCGCACCGGACCCACGGAGCGGTCCACCGTTCGTGGGCGCTGATCTCGCGGCCGATGTGCCGGTCCGGAGTTCCGCCCGCCTTCACGACCAGTCGCCCGTCGTCGGTGTCGACCGCGAGGACGGTGGTCGACACCAGGCCCCAACTCATGTCGGCGACCACGACGATGCGGCCGAACCGTTGCGTCAGCAGGTGGCGTTGCTGTGGAGTGAGCTCCAGGGCGTCCGGCATGCAGGCACTCTAGCGATCTTTCGCCGCGGGAACCCCTGCCGCTTCCGGCTCGCGATCGATCACCCCGCGAGGGAGCGTGCGATCACGAGTCGCTGAATCTGATTGGTGCCCTCGAAGATCTGGGTGATCTTCGCGTCGCGCATGAAGCGCTCGACCGGGAAGTCGCGGGTGTAGCCGTATCCGCCGAGGACCTGGACCGCGTCGGTCGTGACCTTCATGGCGGCATCCGTCGCGACGAGTTTGGCCACCGATGCCTGTCGCGAGTAGGACAGGCCGGCGTCCTTGCGCCGGGCGGCGTCGAGATAGGTGGCACGGGCCGAGTCGACGGCCGCGGCCATGTCGGCGAGGACGAACCCGAGGCCCTGGTGGTCGATGATGCGCTTGCCGAAGGCCTGTCGTTCCTTGGCGTAGGCCGTCGCCTCGTCGAGCGCGGCCTGGGCCAGACCCGTCGCGACGGCGGCGATTCCCAGGCGTCCGGAATCCAGTGCGCTGAACGCGATCGGCAGTCCCTGTCCCTCGACGCCGATCCGGCGCTCGGCCGGGACGAAGGCGTCGTCGTAATGGGCGGAGGTGGTGGGGATGGCGTGCAGGCCCATCTTCTCCTCGGGCTTGCCGAAGGACAGGCCCTCGGTGCCGGCGGGCACGAGGAAGCACGAGATGCCCTTGCTGCCGGTGTCGGCCGTGCGGGCGAACAGGGTGTAGAAGTCGGCCTTGCCGCCGTTGGTGATCCACGCCTTCGAGCCGGTGATGCGGTAGCCGCCGTCGACGGGCTTCGCGCGGCACGCGAGGGCCGCGGCGTCGGATCCGGCCTGCGGCTCGGAGAGGCTGTACGCGCCGATGGTGTTGCCGCCAAGCATCTCCGGGAGCCACTTGTTCTTCTGCTCGTCGGTGCCGTGGGTGGCGAGCGCGAAGCACGACAGTCCGTGCACGCTCACCGCGACCGCCACGGCCGCCCAGCGGGCGCCGAGTTCCTCGAGGACCTGCAGGTAGACCTCGTAGGGCTGGTCGCCGCCGCCGAACTCCTCGGGGTACGGCAGGCTCAGCAGTCCTGCGGCGCCGAGTGCGGGGAAGACGCCCTCGGGGAAGGTCTCCTTGCGCTCGTGCTCGTCGACGCGCGGGGCGAGTACCTTGTCGGCGACGTCGCGGGTGAGGTCGATCAGGTCGTAGGCCTCGCGGGTGGGAAGCAGACGCTCGACGGGCACGGTGGTTCCTCCTGGAAGGCTGGGGACCGAAAATAGTACTGAGGACGATACTGCAGTACTGTTTTCGGTATGGCAAGAGTCGGTAGCCGGCGACCCACCGCCCGGCAGGCGCAACTGTTCGACGATCTGGTCGCGTTGTTCCTGGCAGAAGGCTTCGCACACCTGACCCTCGACGACATCGCCGCGCGCCTGCGCTGCTCGAAATCGACGCTCTACACACTCGCGGAGAACAAGGACCGGCTCGTCTACGCGGCAACCGTCCACTTCTTCAAGGGTGCCGCCGAACGGGTCGAGGCCGACGTCGCGCGGGCCGCGGACGCCCAGGCACGCATCGGCGTCTATCTCGAGGCCGTGGGGCGCGAACTCGAACCCGCCTCCACGCGGTTCATGGAGGACATCGCCCACACGCCGGTCGCGCGCGAGGTCTACGAACGCAACACCCGGTTCGCCGCCGACCGCGTCCGCCAGCTCATCTCCGAGGGAGTTGCGGCCGGCGAACTGCGCGACGTCCACGCGGCGTTCGTCGCCGACGTCGTGGCCTCGGTCATGGTCCGCATCCAGCAACGGCAGGTGGCCGAGGCAACCGGTCTCGAGGACGCACGTGCCTACCGGGAACTCGCCGCGCTGCTCGCGCACGGGCTCTCGGCCGCACCGCACCTACGATCGACCCTATGACCACGGCTGCACCGAACGATCCGATCCGCCTCGAGGTCGTCGTCGCGAGTGTCCGCGCCGGTCGCATCGCGCCGGTCGTCGCCGACTGGTTCGCGGCCACAGCGCGGCGTCGCCCCGAGTTCGACGTCGGCGTCCTCGATCTCGCCGACACCCCGCTCCCGCAGGACCTCTCGGGCGGGCCCGACGCCGACGCCTTCACCCGCCGCATCGGTGCTGCGGATGCCTTCGTGGTGGTGACCTCCGAGTACAACCACGGTTATCCCGCCGCGCTGAAGACGGCCATCGACACCGTCAAGCGTGAATGGCGCACCAAGCCGGTCGGATTCGTCTCCTACGGTGGCCTGTCCGGCGGCCTGCGCGCGGTCGAGCAGTTGCGGCAGGTCGTCGTCGAGGTCCACATGGTGCCGGTGCGGCAGTCGGTGAGCTTCCACCGCGTCAAGCACGCCTTCGCTGCCGACGGCACCACGAGCGACGAGGCCGCGATCGACGGCGCGGAACGCATGCTCGACCAGCTCGCGTGGTGGGCACGCACCGTCCGCGCCGGAACCGCTCTCGACCGCTATCCCGGCTGAGACGCCGGATCCGGCATGCGCGACCGGCCGAGATGGGTGCTCTCCGCCGCGATCGTCACGAGTGTGAGGGGCGTGCGTTCGTCGCCCGCCGTGAGCACGACACGGTCCCCGGCCGCTCCGGGTTGGAGCAACGACACCGTGGGGCGCTCGCGCGGCCATCCGTCCGGATGGATATGCACGTGGATCGCGGTCGCGTGCGGCACGGACGAGGTGGGCGGGACGCCGTCGTAGACGACCGTGTCGAAATCGCGGTCGCCCGCGTACTCGCCCGCCAGACGCAGCCGGTCGGGTCCGGCCGCGGATCCGACCAGGCCGCGCCACGCGCCGGGGCGGTCGGTGTGGACGACGACCCGCGCCCCCACCGCGACGGCGCGGAAGACCACCTGCTGGGCGAGATACAACTCACCCGCGATGTGGACCGAGCGGACTCCGGGACCGGTGAGACGCGCGGTGACGGCGCGACCGGCGTCGTCCGATCCGACGAGCTGCCCACACCCACCGGCCGGAAGAGCGAGGGCGTCGAGTTCCCCGGTGCGCGATTCGCGCAACGGAACCCGGTCCTCCAGCTGCGGAACCCCGAGGGGCAGTGCCGCTGTGAGAAGTTCGGCGTGACGTCCGTACGCCGGGAGCAGCCCGGCCACCGAGGGGACGTCCGCCTCGCGCGTGGTGAACCGTGCCAGCGCCCCGACCCGAACCGACCCGTCATCACCCGGTCGCAACCGGAGGACCAGAGTCGACGCCAGGGTCGGATGCGACCAGATCGCCGCCGTGTGGTGGCGGTCGATCCGTCGGGGATCGAAGGCGCCGCCCGAATTGAAGGCAGAGGACAGGGCGACGTGTCGGTGCGTCGGGACCCACTCCGTCGCCGGCACCCCGTGGGAGATACGCAGCGCGGCCTGTTCGATCTCGCTCGCGGTGAGCAGTCGCGCACCGTACCCGGCGTCGCCGAGCGCGCGGATCACGCGCCGCGCCGCCGCGACGACGGTCCGGGCCGCACCTTCGGAGCCTCCGCCTCTACGGGCGGCAGCGGCCGCGCAGGACGTGACATCGAGTCGGAGCACCACCCGCACCGTGCGTTCGGCCGCGGCGGGAAGCGGGCCCAGCAACTGCGCGTAGGCGTGGCCCGCGGGGGTCGAGTCGCGAACCCGGCGCCCCTGCACCACGACATCGATCCCGTCCAGAACGACATCGTGCCGGTACAGGCAGGCGGCGATCGCGTCGAGAGGAAGGGTTCGCCCCGTCTCCTCGCTGTCGCGCCCGAGCCGGGTGATCGCGCCGGCCTGGGAGGTCAGCTCGAGAACGACGGTCGCGTACGGGCCGTCCCATCGCACCCCCACCGGGACCGCCGACCCGACATGGAAGTCGCGGAGGACACCCGAGACGGGGACAGCCTCCGTGCGTCGGCGCAGAACGGTCGCGATCCATTCGGCTGTGCCGCGCCCGCCGATCCGCACGAGGCACAGCGCGGCCGACGGCACGGCGATCGCGCAGGCCACCCACACGGACGCCCCCGACACCACCGCCAGCGCCCACACGAGGACGGCCACGCACTGCGCACCCACGAGCCGCACGGCGACACGACTTCTCGTCCCACCTGCTGTTGTGCTGATCCGTGCACCGTTGGGTGCTGTGCCGACCCGTGAATCCTCCGACTCGGATACGGTCCGTTGCATCGATCCCCCCGAACGACGGCCGGCAATGATTCCGGCGCGGTGCCGACCTTCCCCCTGACCGCGCGGAGCACCTGTGGTGAGCGCCCGGCAGGACTGTACTGTGTTGCGCCAGAGAGCGTGCCGTACGGGGGGAGATCGATGGCAGCGCAACCGACCACGCGATGGCAGGTCAGTGGATACCGTTTCCTGGTACGACGCATGGATCATGCGTTGGTGCGGGGCGACGTACGAATGATCCACGATCCCATGCGTTCCCAGTTCCGGGCGTTCGTCGTCGGAATCGTCGTCGCGTGTGTCGTGCTGGGAGGCTGTGCCGCCCTTGCCCTGTTCCGCCCCCAGGACCGGATCGGTGATGCTTCCGTCGTCGTCGGACGCGACTCCGGTGCGCTCTACGTCGCGATCGACACGACCTTCCATCCCGTCCTGAATCTCGCGTCGGCGCGGCTGATCCTCGGATCGCCCGCCGAACCGGCGGTCGTGGCCGACGAGGAACTGACGACACGACCACGCGGACCGCTGGTGGGGATCCCGGGTGCGCCATCCTCCCTGGTCCACGATGCAGAGGAGGTGCCGTGGACGGTGTGCGACGTCGCCGACCCGAACGGTCTGCAGTCCTCGACCACCGCCGTGCTCGCCGGCACACCCGACCACCGGGCAGGCTCGGTACTCGCCGGCGACGAAGCGCTCCTCGTGACCGCGGACGGCAGATACCACCTGCTCTACGAGGGCAGGCGCGCCGAGATCGACCCGAACGACCGGTCGCTCGTGCGCCTGCTGGGCATCGACGTCTCCCGTGCGCGCCCCGCGAGCCCCGGACTGCTCGCCGCCGTGCCGGAGTCGCCGAAACTGACGGCACCCGTCATCACCGGCGCCGGAGGTGTCCCGGGCGTGTCGATTCCGGGTGTGCGAGTCGGGTCGGTCGTCGCGGTGTCCGAACCGGACGGTCAGAGTTTCCACGTGGTGCTCGAGAACGGTGTGCAGGAGGTCTCGCGGGCCACCGCGCATCTCATCCACTTCTCGGATTCGCAAGGAGCACCGGAGATTCCGGTGGTTCCGCCCGACGTCCTCGCGGCCGCGCCGGTCGTGCACGAACTGCCGGTCGACACCTTTCCCGAGGTCGTCCCGCGGATCGTCGATCCGGGGGAGAGACCGGTGGCGTGCTCGACCTGGCAGCCGGGCACGGGCGAGGCCGACCGGCACCGCTCGGCTCTGCGGTTGTCCGCGGGGACGGCCCTGCCCACCGGTAAGGACGCGGTGCCCGTGGCCCCGGCCCAGGCCGACGGTGCCGGACCGCAGGTCGACGCGATCCACATTCCGCCGGGCCGCGGCAGATACGTGCAGACCACCTCGCTGACCTCGGACACCGGCCGTCTCGGTTCGTTGTTCTACGTCGCCGACACCGGTGTGCGGTACGGCATCATCGATGCGGACGCCGCTGCGGCGCTCGGCTTCACGGATCCACCCGTCCGGGTCCCGTGGCCGATCCTGCAGTTGCTCGCGCCGGGACCCGTGCTCGGCCGGGAACAGGCACTCCTCGCACACGACGGTGTCGCCGCGGACCCAGGGGCGGTCCCCGTCCGGGCGGGCAACTGATTCAGGTGCGTGATCGGGCGAGTCGTCGTGCCGGTGCAGTGAGGACGAGAACGAGGACGGTCGCGGCGATCACGGCTGCAGCCGAGATCAGCGCGATGGTGCGCGGCCGGTGATCCGGTACCGGGGGAGGAGTCGGCTCGGCGACGGCAACCGCCGGCACCGGCTCCGCGCGCTCGGCCGGCAGCGGAGCGGTGACGGCGGCGAGCGGGTCGACGACACCGTGCCCCACCTGCGGATTCCATCCTTCCGCGGGGGAGTGGGCGGTGTTCTCGATGCGCGTCATCACCTCCCGGGCGGACAACTGCGGGTGCCGCGAGCGCACCAGCGCGACCGTCGCCGCGACGAGCGGCGCCGCGAAACTCGTCCCGGACACCGGTCTGCCGCCCTGGGGGCCGGGGATCAGGTCGGCCAGACCATCGGTGCCGGGATTGAGCGAGACGAGCCCGCTCCCGGGAGCGGCGACGTCGACCCATGGCCCGGGCAAGCTGTACTCCGCCGGTGTGCCGTCGTCCTCCACCGCACCGACGGTGAGGACGTACTCGTCGTACCAGGCCGGTGATGCCAGGGTGACGACCGAATCCCACGGATCCGCACCGGGATCGGCCGGATCCGCCGAGCGCGGATTGCCTTCGCGGCAGGTGTCGGTGTTGCCGGCCGCCGCGACGACGACCGCGTCGTGCACATCCGTCGCGTACTGCACCGCCGCTCCCAGCGGACCGTCGACGAGGCCCTCTGCGACCGTCCGGCAGGCGACCTCGGAGATGTTGACGACGGTGGCGCCGAGGTCCACCGCATGTCGGACGGCCGCTGCGAGGGTCCGTACGTCGCCGTATCCGGAGGCGTTGCGCGCGGCATCGTCGTCCGATCGGGAGCGGTCGGAGAAATGGCCGCTCGACTGGCGGATGGCGATGATCCCCACGTCGGGTGCGCCACCGGCGAAACCCGATCCGGGTGTCGGCCGCGCTGCGATCAGCCCGGCGACGAGGGTGCCGTGCGCGTCGCAGTCCTCGGTGCCGTCGCCCGTGGACACGTAGTCGCCACCCGGCATCGGGGCCGGCAACCGCGGATGCGGATGGACCCCGGTGTCGATGACAGCGACCACCTGCCCGGCTCCCCGGGTGATCGGCCACACGGACGCGAAGTCGAGGATGCGTTGTGCCCGAGGGGTCTGCGGTCCGTCGGGAGCATCCGGCAGTTCTGCGCACAGCACCCGCATCTCGGTGGCCTCGGGAGGCGCAGGCGTCGCGCCGACGGGTAGTTGCGCCGGATCGGGTACCGGGGGCGCGGCGGTCGCGAGACCCGGTGTGACGGTCGCTACCAGGGCAGTGAGGACCAGGACCGCGAACCGACCTGACAGCCGCACCGTCACAGTCCGCGGATCGCTGCGTACACACCGGCGACCCAGCAGGCCAACGGCACGACGGTGGCGATGGTCGCGTACTCGGCGATCTCGGCGATCCGGCGTTGCACCGGAGTGAACGTCCGTCGCGGCGCGACCACCCCGAAGAGGAAACCGGCGCATGCGAGACCCGTAGCCGATGCGAACACCGCCCACGGCGGCAACGCTCGGCTCGCTGCCGCACCGACGAGCAGCCCGAGCAGCAGTACCGCGCCACCCGCCACGAGGGGAGCCGCCTGCGCAGTCGCGGTGTAGGTGCGGCCTCGGAAGACCAGGACCACGGCCGACGCCACGGCCAGTGCTACCGCGGGGACGGACACCTCTCCGTCCCACGGGAATGCGGCGCACCACGCTCCGCCCGCCGTGAGTAGGACGACGGCGTGGACGATCCCGGTGAGCGCGCTGCGCGCCCGGTCCGCGCGGTGCTCGAGCTCCGCCGGTGACGGCAACCCGGACACGTTGCTCTCGGTGGTCTCCGGTTCGAGCGGAGCGCCCGGAGCGGGGACAGGAGGGATGGGAAGTTTCGCGAGCATCGCCGCGAGGCGCGGTGCCGTGCCGGCGACCAGCAACGCCACCACCACCGTTCCGGCTCCGAGGGCGCGCGCATCGAGATCGGTGGTCGATGCGAGGGTGGCCGTCACGACGACACCCGCGGCGGTCGCGGCGACCGCCGTGCACGGTGCGAGGCCGATGCGGGTGACACGTACGGCGAGCACTGCGACCGCACCGGTCAGTGCCGCGGCGAGGACGAGACGCGGCGCCGGCGATTCGCCGGGAACGAGCAGCGCACCGGCCGTCGCTGCGAGCGGGAAGGTGCACCACAGCAGCGCGGTCGCGGTCCGTCGATCGTCGTGGAGCCGGGCGAGGATGCCTGCGGCGAGCAGCACCAGGAGAGGCAGTGCGGCGCACACGGCTCCGAGGGTGAGACGGCTCGCGCCGTCGGGCAGGAACAGCAACGGTACGCAGCCCGCGGCGAGGGCGACCGGACCCAGGACGGCCGCGATGAGACCCGACGGGCCCGCACCCCACGGCGTCGTGGTCCGGTCCGAGGCCGCGACGCTGTACATGACGTCGTCGAACAACGGTGGAGGAGCGGGGGATCCGGCATCCTCCAGGACGAGGATCTCCCCGTCGCGGACGCCGTGCTCGTCGAGACTCAGCACACCGGACAGCGGGGCCCGACCGATCCGGGCGAGTGCCCAGCCGTCGGGTTCCGAGCGTTCGGGTGTCGCGTCGAAGTCGTTGTCGGGCCGGTGGCCGGCGACGAGATCCACGATCCCCGGGAGCAGCAGCGCCACCGGAACGTCGAGGGGCAGCGCGAGATCGACCTCGGTGTGGCGGGCGAGCACGGTGATCCGGCACAGATCCGGGGCGCCCACCTGCCCCGGGGTCTCGGATCGCGCACGCACAGATGTCATCGGCCTCGGTTCCCCCCGTCACTGCAGTCCGAACGACGCAGACCATACGACATCGTCCCGACCGGTGTCGTGCCCGAGTTGTCCGTCGAGGGACCGACGGGCGAGCAGGAGCACGGAAGGTCGCCGCCATGGGTTAGTCTTCCACGACCGTGGGGCCGTAGGGGGCGGCCGACGGCGTTCCGGGGGGTGACGAACGTGAGTACCGTGCGTTTCGTGCGCAGAGCACGGCGGGAGGCACCGCGCGTTCCCAGCGGCGAGGTGAGTGTCCAACCGCCACCGGACATCCCCCGGGCCACGCCCGGCAATCTGGTGACCAGACTGCTCCCGCTCGTGATGGTCGCGGCGATGATCGGGATGGTCGCGCTGATGTTCACCACCGGCGCCGCACGCAGCCCCATGGCGATGATCTTCCCCCTCATGATGGTCGTGTCCCTGGTGGGCATGCTCGCCAACAGTGGTCGCAGCGGGGCAACGAAGACCGCCGAGGCGAACGAGGACCGCAAGGACTATCTGCGCTATCTCGACCAGCTCCGGCGCGAGGTCACCGAGACGGCGCACGAACAACGTCGGGCGCTCGAATGGTCGCATCCCGACCCGGCCCTGCTGTGGACCCTCGCCGGCACCGTCCGGATGTGGGAGCGACGCAGCACCGATCCCGACTTCGGCCACCTCAGGGTGGGGCGCGGCGGGCAGCGACTCGCGACCCGGCTCGTGCCTCCGGACACCGGACCGGTCGAGGATCTCGAACCCGTCGCCGCCCTCTCGCTGCGCAGGTTCGTGCGTGCGCACTCGGTGGTGCAGGCGCTGCCCACGGCCGTGTCGCTGCGGGGTTTCGCCGCGATCGGCATCGAGGGCGATCGCGGCGCGGCGCGCTCGCTCGCGCGGGCGATGCTCGCGCAGGCGTGCACCTTCCACGGTCCCGACACGCTGCAGGTCGCCGTCGTGTGCGGGCCCGACACCGCCGCGGAATGGGAATGGATCAAGTGGCTGCCGCACGCACAGAACCCCGTCCTGCGCGACGGTGCGGGCAGTGCACGCACGGTGTTCGGTTCGCTGTTCGAACTCGAGACCGATCTCGCGGCGGTCCTCGCCGGTCGCAGCAGATTCGTCCGGAACGCCCCGGCCACCGAGGGGGCCGTGCATCTCGTCGTGGTCGTCGACGGCGGGGTCACGGGATCGGGTTCGGGGGTGCTCGACGACGGTCTCGACGCGATGACCGTGCTCGACCTCTCCGGTTACGCCACGCGGCTCAGCGCGACGCGCGGCCTGCGCCTGGTGGTCGAGGACGGACGGGTCGGGGTCGCCACCGGCACCGATGTCGACATCTTCGCCGATGCCGACGGCATCGGGACTCCGCAGACACAGACGCTGGCCAGACTCCTCGCGCCGTACCGGGTGACGAGCGGGGCGATGGACGAGAGCGCCGGCGACGACCGGCCGTCGAACTGGCAGGAGCTCCTGGGACTCGGGGACGTGGCCCGCTTCGACCCCGCGCAGGCATGGGCGCCGCGCCGCGGACGAGACCGCCTGCGGGTACCGATCGGTGTCGGCATCGACGGTGCGCCCGTCGAACTCGACCTCAAGGAGGCCGCCGAGAACGGGATGGGACCGCACGGATTGTGCATCGGCGCAACCGGTTCGGGAAAGAGCGAATTCCTGCGGACGCTGGTCCTCGGTCTCGTGGCGACGCACCCACCGGAGGCGCTCAACCTGGTCCTCGTGGACTTCAAGGGCGGCGCGACCTTCCTCGGTCTGGACCGGATCTCGCACGTCGCGGCGGTGATCACCAACCTCGCCGACGAGATCGCGATGGTCGACCGCATGAAGGACGCCCTCGAAGGCGAGATGAACCGCCGTCAGGAACTACTCCGGACCGCAGGCAATTTCGCCAACGTCGGCGACTACGAGAAGGCCAGGGCTGCAGGTGCACCGCTCGACCCGCTGCCCGCGCTGTTCATCGTGGTCGACGAGTTCTCCGAACTGCTCTCTCAACAGCCCGAATTCGCCGACCTCTTCGCGGCGATCGGACGTCTGGGCCGGTCGCTGCACATGCACCTGCTGCTCGCCAGCCAACGACTCGACGAGGGGCGTCTCCGCGGTCTCGACAGCCACCTGTCGTACCGCATCGGCCTGAAGACCTTCTCCGCCAACGAATCGCGGAGCGTCCTCGGTGTTCCCGACGCCTACCATCTGCCGTCGACACCCGGCGCCGGATATCTGCGGACCGATTCCGCCGACATCCAGCGTTTCTCCGCGGCGTACGTCTCGGGACCGTACGAGCCCGGCCGCCCCACCCGGCGCACCCGATCGGCGGTGCCGGCCGGCACGTCCCGGCCCCGGCTCTTCACCGCGCGGGCGGTGCCGGTCGACGCCGGTCCGCCCGCCCCGGTCACGGAGCCGCTCCCGGTTCTTCCCGCGGGCGACGGTCGGAGCGTGCTCGAGGTGGTCGTCGACCGGATCCGGGGGCACGGAACACCGGCGCACGAGGTGTGGCTTCCTCCGCTCGACGACTCCCCGTCGCTCGACATGCTGTTGCCCAGGTCGGTGCTCACCGGCGACGTGCCGCGTCACGCAGTCCTGCGCACCGTCGTCGGTGTCGTCGACCGGCCGTTCGAGCAACGCCGCGACCCGCTGGTGGTCGATCTGTCCGGGTCGGCCGGCAATGTCGTGGTGGTCGGCGGCCCGCAGTCCGGAAAGTCCACACTGCTGCGCAGCCTCGTCCTGTCGATGGCCCTCACGCACACCGCCGAACAGGTGCAGTTCTACGGTCTCGATTTCGGTGGTGGCACGTTGTCCGGTCTGGCCGGCCTGCCGCACGTCGGTTCCGTCGCGGGGCGGCACGACACCGACCGGGTGCGCCGCACGGTCGCGGAGATGATGTCGCTGCTGCGTCGTCGCGAACGGTCCTTCGCCGAGAACGGTATCGAGTCCATGGCCCAGCTGCGGCGGATGCGCGCCGACGCGGTCGCACCGGCCACCGACGATCCGTTCGGCGACGTCTTCCTCGTCGTCGACGGCTGGCCCAGCATCCGGCAGGACTTCGAGGCGCTGGAACAGACGATCGGGATCCTGGCCGCTCAGGGCCTGTCCTACGGCATCCACGTGGTGCTCAGCGCCCCGCGTTGGGGTGACGTGAGGCCCGCCATGCGCGACCTGCTGGGTACACGGCTCGAACTCCGCCTCGGCGACCCGTCCGACTCCGAGTACGGCCGAAAGAGAGCGGCGATGGTGCCGGAAGGGCGGCCGGGACGCGGTATCGACCGCGACGGCCTGCACATCCTGGGGGCGCTGCCCCGGGTGGACGGAAGCTCCGATCCGGCCGATCTCGCGGTCGGGGTCGCGGCGGCGGTCGAGGCCGTCCGTGCTGCCACGCCGGGGCGTTCGGCGCCGCCGGTGCGCATGCTGCCCGAACGCATCGACCGATCCGACCTCCTCGCAGCTCTGCCCGCAGGGTGGCCGCCACCGGCCGACGCGTCCCCGGCGACCCGGCTCTCCGTCCCGATCGGCATCGACGAATCCGAACTCGCGCCCGTATCGGTGGATTTCACCGACCATCCGCACCTGTTGATCTTCGGCGACTCGGAATGCGGCAAGACCAATCTGCTGCGAGGGCTGTGCCGCGGACTGGTCGAAGCCGGCAGCGGTGCGCAGACCAGGATCATCGTCGGCGACTACCGCCGCACGCTGCTCGGCGTCGTCGGCGGCGACCATCTGGGGGGATATGCCCCGTCGGCGACGGTCTTCGCGGCCATGGTCCGCGAACTCGCCGGAATCTTCGAGCGCCGGTTGCCGGGCCCCGACACGACGCAACAACAGCTGCGCGATCGATCGTGGTGGACCGGACCCGAAGTCTTCGTGGTGATCGACGACTACGACATGGTCGCCACCTCGGGCCAGAATCCGCTGCTGCCGTTGCTCGACTATCTCCCGCAGGGACGCGACATCGGTCTGCACCTGGTGGTCGCGCGTCGCTCGGGTGGTGCCGGACGCGCGATGTACGAACCGATCCTCGGGCGCCTGCGGGAGTTGTCGACTCCGGGTCTGATCATGAGCGGTAGCCGCGACGAGGGAGCGCTCGTCGGCGCGGTCCGTCCGTCGCCGATGCCGCCGGGCCGCGGCACGCTCGTACGACGCGACGGCACGGCGCTCGTCCAGACCGCCTGGGCGCCGGAGGTGTGATGGCGATTCGGGACGAGACGGTCGTCGCGGTCGCGTTCACGCTGACACCCGGGTCCGTCCACATCGGGTGGCCCGGAACCACGCGCAGCGTGCCCGCTCTCGCAGCGGAACTCGGCGACCGGCGGGTCTACGGAGCGGCAGCGGAGGAACAGTCGGAGCCGGTCGGCGTCGCAGACGTCGTGGATGTCACGGAACTCGTGGATGCGGCCGCGGTCGGAGGGGAGACCGAACTCGGAGAACTGCTGAGCGGGCTCGTCTCCTACGCCGCAGCGACCGTGGGTGCACCGGACACCGGCGGGGTGGCGTGCGCGATACACCCCACCTGGTGGAACGAGCGGCGACGCGATCTCTTCCGGACCGCCGTGCGGCAGGTCGCGGGCGATACGATCCTGCTCCCGGTCGCCGTGGCTGCCGCGCGCGCCGCCGATCCTGCGCCGCACGAGCGGTGCACGGTGCTCGAATTCGCGGCCGGGGGAGCCACCGCCGTGAGCATCGCTCCGCCGGGACCCGACGGGCCGACCGTCGAACGCCTCGCGCGCGATCCGGGTCTGTCCGTGCACTCCCCGGACGCCGCGACGCGACTCGAGGTCCTGCTGACCTCGGTGTGTGGCGGGGCAGGGCCGGAAGTCGTGGTGGTGACCGGCGGTCCGGGCGAACCGTACGGTGTCGAATCGTTCGCCCTTGCAACCGATCTCGTGGGTGCGGGCCGGCGGGTGGTGCCCATCGCGGCCTCGGAGATGCTCGGCGCCGTGACCGGCCCTCCAACGCCACCGGCCGGAACCGGAACGACCACGAGTGCCCCGGCCGTCGCTCCGACGACCGACGTACCCGACAGGACGTTGCCGTGGTTGAGCGAGGTGCGCGCACGCCCGGATCCCCCTCGTGCCGGGCGGGCCGGCACGGTGCGCACCCTGGTCGTCGCCGGGGCGGCGGTTCCGTTCCTGCTCGCCGCTGCGATCTTCCTGTGGCTGCTACTCACCGGAGAAGGCGGAGACGCGGAGATTCCGGATCCACCGGAAGTCGTTGCTGCAGAGGAGACACCGACCGACGCTCGTGAGCCGGAGTCGGCCGCCGACACCGGTCCCTCCCCGTCGACGCGGATCGACGCCGGTCCGCTGCACCTCGACCTGCCGGAGGGCTGGCGCGTCCGCGACCCCGCGACCGTGCCCGCGGGTCGCGCGGAACTGATACCGGTCGGCGGAACCGATCGCCGGATCCTGGTCGTGTACCGCGATCTCCCAGACGGGACCGACGAGCGCTCGGTCGCCTCCGCGTTGGCGGAACGAGCCGCCGAACGCGCACCGGTCATCCGCGACCTCGACACCGACACGACCTTCGCCGACCGCAAGGTCGTGGCGTACACCGAGGTTCCCGACGACTACTCGGTGGTGCGGTGGTCGGTCCTGGTCTTCCCGGGACTTCAGGTCTCGGTGGGGTGCCAGTACCTCGAGGAGGAATGGACCCGTATCCGCAGCGAGTGCGAGCAGGCCGTCCACACCCTCCGGGTCGGGTGAGAAAAGAAAGTCCACGAATTTCGGAAGGCGCGGAACCGATACCGGATCGGGTGCGTCCAACCACATGTAGGAGCCAGGACCGGCTCGACGCCGAGCCGGATGATCCACGCACGAGCGAAGGAGTACGCCGTTGACCCAACCGACCGGCAATTCGAATCACCTCACCACCGATGTGACGACCATGGAGGTCGTCGCGGGACAACTCCAGGACTCCCGCGCCGAACTCGACGCGATCCTCGGTCGCCTGACGGGCGTGGTGCAGTCCGCGCCGTCGGTCTGGCGGAGCCGCTCGGCGGAACAGTTCGCCGGAATCATGGAGCGCTGGAACGTCAACCACACCAAGCTGTCGAACGCCCTGGACGAACTGGCAGAAGCCGTGCGCACCAGTGGACGGTCGTACGCCGCGGCCGAGGACCAGCAGGCCCAGTCCCTGTCGGCGATCGACCCCGACGGTGGTTCGGTGCTCAACGGGTCGTTCACCTGATCCCCGCTCCTTCCGGCACACAGCCCCTCCGGCACACATTCGAGAACAAGGAGAACGATCCGTGTCCGAGATCTATCAGAACTTCGCCGGCGTCGCCGACCTGCACGCCCAGCTCGTGTCCGGTCAGAAGGCGATCGAGGCGACGCTCGACCGCATCGAGGGGCAGGTGGCGCCCCTCATCGCCACCTGGGACAGCGGGGCGCAGGAGCGCTACGCCGCCACGCAGGCGCGCTGGAACGAGGCCGAGGCCGGCCTCATCCAGGTGCTGCACGACATCGGTCGGGTGGTCTCGACCGGTAACGACAACATGCAGGAGGTCGAGCGACTGAACCAGCAGCGCTTCCCGGGCTGATCCGGGTCCGCCGGATCCGAGCTGATCCGGCGCTGTCACGTCCCGGTGGTGGAGAGGCCGCCGGGACGTGCTGCTGCTTCCGGGGTGCTCCGGCCGGGGGTGATCGGGGTCAGGGTTGCTGCGGCGCTTTGACCGGCCCTGCGTCCGCCCGGTAGAGTGTCCCCTCGGCGTGTCGCACGTCGTCGTGCCCTGTGGCGCGACGAACACCTCTCCCGGGTCCCAACTGGCCGCCGGGCGTGGCAACCGTCGGCATGCAGGCCAGCAGCGAAACGATAGACGAGGAAGATCTGTGTCTACGTACACACCGAAGGCCGGCGACGTGACCCATCAGTGGCACGTCATCGACGCCACCGACGTGGTGCTCGGCCGCCTCGCGGTGCAGGCGGCAAACCTGCTCCGCGGAAAGCACAAGCCCACATTCGCGCCGCACGTCGACGGTGGTGACTTCGTCGTCATCATCAACGCCGACAAGGTTGCCGTCTCCGGCAACAAGCGGACCGACAAGTTCCTCTACAGCCACTCCGGTCACCCGGGCGGTCTGCGGGCTCGTTCCGTCGGCGAGGTTCTCGAGAAGAACCCCGACCGCCTCGTGGAGAAGGCCGTCACCGGCATGCTCCCGAAGAACAAGCTCGGTCGCGCCATCGCGAAGAAGCTGAAGGTCTACGCGGGCCCGAACCACCCCCACGCCGCGCAGCAGCCGGTGCCGTTCGAGATCAAGCAGGTGGCACAGTGACGACGCCCGAGGAACAGAACGTGAACCCCGAAGAGTACGTCGAGAACGTCGAGGTCGCTGCAGACGAGTACGTCGAGGACGTCGTCGAGGCACCTGCTGCCCCGATCGTGTTCGACCGTCCGGTCCAGACCGTCGGTCGCCGTAAGGAGGCTGTCGTCCGCGTCCGTCTCGTGCCCGGCACCGGCAACTTCACCCTCAACGGCCGCACCATCGAGGACTACTTCCCGAACAAGGTGCACCAGCAGCTCGTGAAGTCGCCTCTGGTGACGGTCGAGCGCACCGAGTCGTTCGACATCCACGCACGCCTGCACGGCGGCGGCCCGTCCGGCCAGGCCGGCGCGCTGCGTCTCGCCATCGCGCGTGCACTCACCGAGGTCACCCCCGAGGATCGCCCCGCGCTCAAGCGCGCCGGCTTCCTCACGCGTGACCCGCGTGCCGTCGAGCGCAAGAAGTACGGCCTGAAGAAGGCCCGTAAGGCATCGCAGTACTCCAAGCGCTGATGTGCCGCCGACGCTGATTTCGTCAGAGTCGGCACCTGTTCCACCACGAGAGCAGGCGTCGGTAGACATCTCCTACCGGCGCCTGCTTTCGTGCATTCTGTCCTCTATCGACACCCGCGGCGGGGGCCGCACACGACTGGGAGGCTGTGTACATGGGTCGGTTGTTCGGCACCGACGGAGTCCGGGGCTTGGCCAACGCCGAGCTCACAGTGGAGCTGGCAGTACGCCTGGCAGGCGCTGCGGCAGCGGTCCTGGCCCCGCAGGGTGCCGAGCGGCGACCGGTCGCGGTCGTGGGTCGAGATCCACGCGCGAGCGGGGAGATGCTCGAGGCGGCCGTCACGGCCGGACTCACCGCAGCCGGAGTCGACGTGGTGTCGGTGGGCGTGCTGCCCACCCCTGCGGTCGCGTACCTCACGGGTGACTACGGCGCCGACCTCGGCGTGATGATCTCCGCGTCGCACAATCCCATGCCCGACAACGGCATCAAGATCTTCGCGGCCGGCGGGCACAAGCTCGACGACGAGGCCGAGGACCGGATCGAAGCGGTGCTGCACGGCGACGCCGAGAGCGCCGCACGCCCCACCGGCTCCGGCATCGGCCGGGTACGCGTCGTGTCCGACGCCCTCGAACGTTACCTCGCGCATCTCGCGACGGCCGTGCACAAGCCGCTCACCGGTACGACCGTGGTGGTCGACTGCGCGCACGGCGCCGCCTCGCAGGCCGGCCCGGCCGCCTATGCGGCCGCGGGTGCGACGGTGATCGCGATCAACGCCGAACCCGACGGATTGAACATCAACGACGGCTGTGGATCCACGCACCTGTCCGTGCTGCAGCAGGCCGTGCTCGAGCACGGCGCCGACCTCGGTCTCGCGCACGACGGCGACGCCGACCGCTGCCTCGCCGTCGACGCGACCGGCACGGTGGTCGACGGCGACGCGATCATGGCGATCCTCGCCCTCGGCATGCACGAAGCCGGTGAACTTCCCGACGACACCCTCGTCGCCACGGTGATGAGCAATCTCGGTCTGCATCTCGCGATGCGGGCGGCGGGAATCCAGGTGCGCACCGTCGGTGTGGGTGACCGCTACGTGCTCGAGGAGCTCCGCCGCGGTGGCTACGGCCTCGGCGGTGAGCAGTCCGGTCACATCGTCCTGCCCGCGCACGGTACGACCGGCGACGGCGTGCTCACGGGTCTGCGCCTGATGGAGCGGATCGCCACGACGGGTCTGCCGCTCGCGAAGCTCGCCTCGGTGATGACATCGCTTCCGCAGGTCCTCGTGAACGTGCGGGTCCACGACAAGGTCGCCGTCGCGAACGATCCTGCGGTGGCGGACGCGGTCGCGGAGGCCGAGCGCGAACTCGGTGAGACCGGCCGGGTGCTGCTGCGTCCGTCGGGCACCGAGCAGCTTGTGCGCGTCATGGTCGAAGCCGCCGACGACGATCACGCCCGGGCGGTCGCCGACCGTCTCGCGGGAGTCGTCGCCGCCGTCTGACCTGCGCGGTCCCTGCACATCGCCGCCGCCTTCCGCTCGCAGTGCCGCTGCGGTGGAACCGGATCGCCCCGCGCTGCGTCCTAACCCTTCGAGAGGGTTCGGTGGGCGAAGGGCGGACATGGACACACAGCAGCACGACACGGCAGCGCAGCACGACACAGCTACACAGCACGGCACGATCAGGTTCGACGACGAGGCGGTGCGCGCCGTCGCGGCACGACTCGCGGAGGTCGCCGAGGACGCCGACGCCGGGATCCGTCGCGGCTTCGGTGGTCTCGTCTTCGACGGCGGCGGTGCCGGATCGACGCATCGGGCGGCCGGCGTCCGCGTCGAGACCGGCTATCGCAGGATGCGTGCTGCGTGTGAGAGCTGGGCGGCGACCGTGCAGGCGCATGCCGACGCGTTGCGCGTCGTGGCGGACACCTACCGGCACCAGGACGACGCGACCGTCATCGCCCTCACCGCTGTGACCGGTGCCGACCTCGACAGTGCCGGGTTCGGCGACGCAGGGACCCGGCAGCCGTGAGGACCTCGCCCGAGAGCGCAGGCGACATCCTCGACGCGGGAGCGCCCGGCCTGGCCCGTCTGATCGACCTCGTGCAGTCCCTGCACACTCTCGGGCTCGAGTCCGGCTGTTGCGTCGCAGACGTCCGGGCACGTTACGACGAGGAACGTGCTCTCTCGTTGCCCGCCCTCGCCGACGACGCCGCCACGACGCGCTCGCTCGCGACCTCGCTCGGTCGTCGGACCGACGAACAGCGTCGCCTCCTGCAGCAACTCGACGAGTCGTGGGACGGATCCGCCGCCGACCGGGCTCGCGCCGAGCTGACGACCACCGTCCGTGCCGGAGTGGCGTTGTGTGCGTCGCTGACCGATCTCGCGGTCGCTCTGGAGTCGGCCGCCACCGCGATCGCCGCGGCGTTGCGTGAGAAGGCCCGCGTTGTCGGGGATCTCGCGGAACGCGCCGTCGACGGTCGCACGAGGGACGAGATCGACACGATCGTCGCCGGAGCGAGCGGCGGCCCGCACGGACCGAGCCCAGAGGAGCATGCCCGCTGGTTCGGCGACCCGCCCGGTAGCAACGTGGGCGACCCGCCCGGTAGCAACGTGGGCGACCCTGCCGCCGAGTGCCGGAGATGGGTCGAAGAACGTCTGGTCCCGGCCGTCCGGGACGCCGTCGCCGTGGTGCTCGGGGCGTGTGAGGGGGCCGGCCACCGGATCGCCGGCACTGTCACCGACCTGGCGACGACCACCGAACGCGTCGCCGAGGGCGCCGGGGCGGCCGTGGGTGCGTCCGGTGCCGGGACGGTGGCTCCCGTCGTCGACGACGGGACGATGCGGCACGGACCGAGCGATCCGCCGAATCAAGGTGCACTGCTGACGGTTCCCGGGATCCGCCCGGGCGAACGCAGACGCGAACATGCCTCAGGACCGGTCGAGGACGACCACCGGCAGGACGAGAACGACGCGGGCGATGCGGGAGTCGTGCTCGCGGAAGCCGGACCGCTGTGACGCGAACGACGGTGCGTCAGCGCCCGAGGAGCAGGTTGACCTGCGTGCCGAGATCGCGATCGACGACGTCGGGGTCGGAGATCACCGTGGAGCCGGGCAGCTCGGTGGTGAGGTCGGAGAAGATCGCGTACGTCTTGTCGCCCGTGAGACGGTGCAGCAGGAAGCCGGTGAGCAGCGCACGAGTGCGTTCCTGGGTGCGACGCTCGGCACCACCGACGCCGAGAGCTCCGAGCAGGCGGCGCCCCTCGACGAGTCCTTCGTCGTTCGCCTTGTCGACGACCCGCAGCTGCACGTCGTCGCTGCCCCAGCCCCGGGCGACCGCAACGGCGTCGCTGGTCATCGACCCGATGCTCTTCTCACCGACGAGGACGAGGCCCGGTGCCCGCACGCGGCCGGCCGCCTCGGAGGCGGCGGGGGAGACGGGCGAGGAATAGAGCGCAGCGACGGCCGCGACCTCACGCCTCGCAGCGGCGAGCACCGCCGACCCGGCACCCGAGCCGTGGCCTACCAGCGCGAGCTTCGACGGATGGACACTGATCCGCCCGGTACCGAGACGCACGCCGGTGCAGATGTCGAGGGTGGTGAGCAGGTCGGTCGACAACCCGATCGCCGACGGCACCGGTCCGCGCTCGGTGTTGGGCGCGCCCACGACGATTCCCCAGGACGCGAGGTGCTCGAAGAGCTTCGTGTACTTCGTGACCCCGGTGAGCCAGCCGTGCCCGAACGCGATCGCGGGCAGGTCGAAGCCTTCCGCGGGGGTGTACACGACACCCGGCTGACCGGCGAGCGCCAGGTCGCCGCGCAGCACCGAGTGCGGGCCGCGCCGGGAGAGTTCCTGAGCCAGTTTCTTGGGGTTCGCCGCCACGGCCTGAACGTTAGCGGATGGCGCTGCCCGCCGGGGTCGGTGCGTACCGGACGGCGTGCCCCGATGCACGTGTACGGGCTCACCGGTGTGTTGTTCCCGGGCGGGGGTCGACCAGTACCCTGCTAGGCATGTGCGGAATCGTGGGCTATGTCGGGCACCGTCGTGCTCTCGACGTCGTGGTGGAAGCGCTGCGGCGGATGGAGTACCGGGGTTACGACTCGGCGGGAATCGCCATCCTCGACGGCAAGGGCGCTCTGGCCGTCGAGCGGAAGGCGGGGCGGCTGGTCAATCTGGAGGCCGAGCTCGCCGAGATCGGCGAGGAGCACTTCGCCGGTACCGCGGGGATGGGGCACACCCGGTGGGCCACCCACGGTCGTCCCACCGACCGCAATGCGCACCCGCATCGCGACGCGACCGGCAAGGTCGCGGTGGTGCACAACGGCATCATCGAGAACTTCGCGCCGCTGCGTGAGGAGCTCGAGAAGTCGGGTGTGGAGCTGGCCAGCGACACCGACACCGAGGTCGCGGTGCACCTGGTGGCCCGCGCCTACGCCGAGGGCCCGACGGCGGGCAACTTCGTCGACAGCGCCCGCAGTGTGCTGCGCAGGTTGCAGGGTGCGTTCACGCTGGTCTTCGCCCACGCCGATCATCCGGGCACGATCGTCGCGGCGCGTCGGTCGACGCCGCTGGTCGTCGGGGTCGGCGACGGTGAGATGTTCATCGCCTCGGACGTCGCGGCGTTCATCGAGTTCACCCGGGAGGCGGTCGAGCTCGGGCAGGACCAGGTCGTGGTGATCACGAACAACTCCTACGAGGTCACCGACTTCGACGGCAACACCGACGTGGCGACGCGTCCGTTCACCATCGACTGGGATCTCGCCGCCGCCGAGAAGGGCGGCCACGACTACTTCATGCTCAAGGAGATCGAGGAGCAGCCGGCCGCGGTCGCCGACACGTTGCGCGGTCACTTCGTCGACGGGTGCATCGTGCTCGACGAGCAGCGCCTGTCCGATCAGGAACTGCGCGACATCGACAAGGTGTTCGTCGTCGCCTGCGGCAGCTCGTATCACTCGGGCCTGGTCGCCAAGTATGCGATCGAGCACTGGACCCGCCTGCCCGTCGAGGTCGAGCTGGCCTCGGAGTTCCGCTACCGCGATCCGGTGCTCGACCGGTCCACGCTGGTCGTGGCGATCTCGCAGTCGGGGGAGACCGCCGACACCCTCGAAGCGGTCCGGCACGCCAAGGATCAGAAGGCGCGGGTGCTGGCGGTGTGCAACACCAACGGCGCGCAGATCCCGCGGGAGGCCGACGCGGTGCTCTACACCCGTACCGGCCCGGAGATCGGTGTGGCGTCGACGAAGGCGTTCCTGGCGCAGATGGCCGCGAACTACCTCGTGGGTCTGGCGCTGGCGCAGGCGCGCGGCACGAAGTATCCGGACGAGGTGGCCCGCGAATACCAGGACCTGGCGGCGATGCCGGAGAAGATCGCCGAGCTGCTGACCGGCATGGAGCCGGTGCGGGCGCTGGCGCGGGAGCTGTCGGCCTCGCCGGCCGTGCTGTTCCTCGGTCGGCACGTGGGCTACCCGGTCGCGCTCGAGGGTGCGCTCAAGCTCAAGGAACTGGCGTACATGCACGCCGAGGGTTTTGCCGCCGGTGAGCTCAAGCACGGCCCGATCGCGCTGATCGAGGACGGGCTGCCCGTCATCGTCGTCATGCCGTCGCCGAAGGGCCGCGCCGTGCTGCACAGCAAGCTGCTCAGCAACATCCGCGAGATCCAGGCCCGCGGAGCCGTCACCGTCGTCATCGCCGAGGAAGGCGACGAGACGGTCCGGCCGTTCGCCGATCACCTCGTCGAGATCCCGTCGTCGGCGTCGCTGCTGCAGCCGCTGTTGTCGACGGTGCCGTTGCAGGTCTTCGCCGCGGAGGTCGCGCAGGCCCGCGGTTACGACGTCGACAAGCCCCGCAACCTCGCCAAGTCGGTCACCGTCGAGTAGCGGCCCACCCGCCGCCGGTGCAGGAGGGACAGGGTAGGGGGACAATGCGCAGTTTTCACCCGTCCGACGTGGTCCGTGCGGCTGAGGCCCCGCTGCTGGCGTCCCTCCCCGAGGGGACGCTCATGCGGCGCGCGGCGTACGGACTCGCGCGGGTCGTGGCTTCCGAACTGCGCGAACGCACCGGTGGAATCGCCGGTCGGCGGGTGAGCCTGCTCGTCGGATCCGGCGACAACGGCGGCGACGCGCTGTGGGCGGGAACCTTCCTGCGCCACCGCGGCGTGTCCGTCACGGCACTGCTGCTCGACCCCGACCGGGTGCACCCCGCGGGTCTGCGGGCACTGCGGAAGGCCGGTGGGCGGATCGTCCAGGCGACTCCCGAGCACGTCGGCGACCCGGACCTCGTGCTCGACGGCATCGTCGGCATCTCCGGGCGCGGCCCGCTACGACCGGCGGCGGCCGCGGTCGTGGACGAGATCACCGTGCCGATCATCGCCGTCGACACCCCGAGCGGTGTCGATCCCGATACCGGCGCCGTCGACGGACCGGCGATCACGGCCGCGGTGACCGTCACCTTCGGCGCCTACAAGCCGGTCCATGCGCTCGCCGCCGCGCGCTGCGGCCGCGTCGAACTCGTCGACATCGGACTCACACTCCCGGAGGCCGGGCTGGTCGCGGCGGAACCGTCCGAGATCGGTGCGATCTGGCCGGTGCCCGGCGCCGAGGACGACAAGTACTCCCAGGGTGTGGTGGGTATCCGTGCCGGCAGCGCCCGGTATCCGGGGGCGGGTGTGCTGTGCACGGGCGCGGCCGTCGCCGCGACCTCCGGCATGGTGCGCTACGCCGGATCGGGTGCCTCCGAGGTGCTCGCGCGGTTCCCCGAGGTCGTCGTGTCGCCCTCGGTGGCGGAGACCGGGCGAGTGCAGGCCTGGGTCGTGGGGCCGGGCGCCGGTACCGACGACGAGGCCTGCGCGAACCTGCGCGACATCCTCGCCACCGACCTGCCGGTGCTCGTCGACGCCGACGGGCTCACGCTCCTCGCCCGCGAACCCGGTCTCGTGCGGGGCCGGTCCGCGCCCACCCTGCTCACCCCGCACGCCGGCGAATTCGCACGCCTGACCGGGCAGCGTCCCGAACCGGACCGGGTCGCGGCGGTACGTTCCCTCGCCGCCGACTGGGGTGTGCACGTGCTGCTCAAGGGCCGCGCGACTCTCGTGGCACGGCCCGACGGGCACGTCTTCGTCAACGACGCGGGCGGGTCGTGGGCGTCGACCGCGGGCGCCGGGGACGTGCTGGCCGGTGTCATCGGCTCGTTGCTCTCGTCGGGCATGCCGGTGGACCTGGCCGCGGCGGCCGGTGCTCGGGCCCATGCGCTCGCCGCGAATCTCGCTGCGCAGGACCCGGATTCTCCCGGAGCGGCGCCGATCTCGGCGAGCGCGATCCTCTCCCGCATCGGCGACTCGATTCGTCTGCTGCGCACCCACATTGCCGAATCGTGACGTGGCACACGGGGACACGACGTCGGCGTTCGACGGCACAGTGGCAGGATCGACAGACGTGACCACGACCCAACGCACCCCGCGACCTGCACGTACCGTCCTTCCCCAAGCCGAAGCCGTCATCGATCTCGGCGCCGTGGCGGAGAACGTACGAGCGCTCCGGGAGTACGCGGGTCCGGCTGCGGTCATGGCCGTCGTCAAGGCCGACGCCTACAACCACGGAGCCGTGCCGGTCGCGCGCGCCGCGCTCGCCGCAGGTGCCCGCGAACTGGGTGTGACGACGCTCGGCGAGGCACTCGAACTCCGCGCCGCGGGTATCGAGGCGCCGATCCTGTCGTGGCTGCACACCGCCGACTCCGATTTCGCTCCCGCCGTCGAGGCCGGGGTCGAACTGGGCCTGTCCTCGCCGCGCCACCTCGCGGCCGTCGTCGAGGCGGCCCGGCAGGTCGGGGTCACCGCGACCGTCACGGTCAAGGTCGACACCGGTCTCAACCGCAACGGTGTCGCCGCCGACGAGTGGGACGACATGCTGCGCGACCTGGGCCGGGCACAGGCCGAAGGTGTCGTGCGCTTGCGTGGAGCGTTCTCGCACCTCGCCCACGGCGACGAACCCGAGCATCCGGGCAACGCCGAGCAGCGCGACCGGCTCAGCGAGGCCGTTACGGATCTGCGGCGGCACCATCTGGCTCCCGAAGTGGTGCATCTGTCGAACTCCGCGGCCACCGTCACCCGTCCCGACCTGCGATTCGACATGGTTCGGCCCGGAATTGCGATGTACGGGTTGACACCGATCCCGGAACTCGGCGACCTGGGCTTCCGGCCGGTGATGACCGTGCGGGCGAGGGTGGTGCTGGTGAAGAAGGTGAAGGCGGGAGACGGCGTGTCCTACGGGCACACCTGGACCGCTCCCGCGGATACGACGGTGGCGCTGTTGCCCATGGGGTATGCGGACGGGATCCGCCGCAATCTCAGCGGGCGCATCGAGGTGCAGCTCGGCGGGCGCCGGTGCCCGCAGATCGGGCGCGTGTGCATGGATCAGGTCGTCGTCGACCTCGGCCCCGACGGGGCAGGAGTAAGCGAGGGCGACGAGGCGTTGTTCTTCGGTGACGGGCGTCATGGAGAACCGAACGCCCAGGACTGGGCCGACAAGCTGGACACGATCAACTACGAGATCGTGACCGGCATCGGCGGACGGACCGTCCGGACCTATGTCGGAGCGAAGGGAGCGTGACGTCATGTCCCTCGTGAACAGGATGGGACTCCTCGGTGCGAGCCTCGCGACGCTCGCATCGTCGGCGGGACTGTACGCGGTCAAGACCGCGGGCGCGCCCGCCCACGAGATCTATCAGAACGAGGACTTCGACGAGATCCTCCGGCTCCCGCGCCGCATCGTGACCACCGAGGACGGTGTGCCGCTCGTGGTCCGTGAGAGCGGCTCGTCGCTGGCTCCGCTCACGGTCGTGTTCGTCCACGGATACTGCCTGCGCATGCAGTCCTGGCACATGCAGTACCGACACCTGCGCGAACAGTGGGGACGCGACGTGCGTGCCGTCTTCTACGACCAGCGTGGTCACGGCGAATCCGGTTTCTCCGGTGCCGCGACGTGCACCATCGCGCAGCTCGGCCGTGACCTGGGCCGGGTGATCGACGAGGTCGCGCCCACCGGTCCGGTGGTGGTCGTGGGCCACTCGATGGGCGGCATGACCGCGATCGCCCTCGCCTCCCAGCGACCCGACCTGTTCGGTGAACGCATCGTGGGCGTCGGGCTCCTGGCGACCACCGCGGCAGGTCTGAGCAAGACCGGTATCGGACGCAATCTCGAGAACCCGGTGATCGACGCGTTCCGGTACGCGGCGCGTACCGCACCGGGATTCGTGCAGTTCGCGCGCGGCGCGGCCCGTGCCGTCGTAACCCCGATCCTGCGTGCGGCGTCCTACGGCACGGTCGTGAGCCCCCGCCTGGTGAAGTTGTCCGACCGGATGCTCGACGAGACGTCGGTGCTCACCATCGTCAACTTCCTCCGCACCCTCGAACTGCACGACGAGTCCGCGGCGCTTCCGGTTCTGGGCACCGTGCCCGTGCTGGTGCTGTCCGGCGACGCCGACATGGTCATCCCGTACGCGAGTTCCGAGGCGCTGGCGGAGGAACTGCCCGACGTCGAACTCAAGCGGGTACGTGGTGCCGGGCACCTCGTGCAGCTGGAGTTCCCCGAGGTGGTCGATCGTGCCCTCGATCGCCTGATCCAGCGGAGTTTCACGCAGGGAGCGAGCGGAAGGCAGATCGCAATTGGGTGAGTCGCAATCGAGTGGGCCGCAGGTGGGGGCGCAGAGCATCGAACTGCCGACCGTGGAGGACACCGAGGCGTTCGGGCGCAGGCTGGCAGCCGAGTTGCGGGCCGGCGACCTCGTCGTGCTCGACGGGCCGCTCGGCGCGGGCAAGACGGCGCTGACCCGCGGAATCGCCGTCGGCCTCGGCGTGGAGGGACGCGTGACCTCCCCGACCTTCGTCATCGCCCGTGAACACCGTCCCGGTAGTCCGGAGGGACGCGAACCGGTCGGGCTCGTCCACGTCGATGCCTACCGTCTCGGCGACGGACCGAACGCCCTCGACGAACTCGACGCGCTCGACCTCGACACCGACCTGACCGACACCGTCGTGGTGGTCGAATGGGGCGGTGGCCTGGTCGAGCAGCTCGCCGAACGGCATCTGAGGGTCCGGCTCCGGCGCGACCCGGGCACCGACGTCCGCCGTGCCGCGTGGGAGTGGGTCGGCTGACCCACCGGCACCCCGCATGCCGGTGGCTTCCGTCACTGCGCACCGACCGGGCAGGTCGCGCGGGGTAAGCTGGTACATCGTGCTCGTGCTCGCTGTCGATACCGCCACCCCCGCCGTGACCTCGGGAGTCGTCCGTCTCGACCGCGGTCGGGACGATGCCCGGCCCGAGACGGTCGCTGCGCGCGTGCTCGACAATCCGCGAGCGCACGCCGAAGTTCTCACCCCGCAGATCCTCGAATGCCTCGCCGAGGCCGGCGCCGCACCCACCGATCTCGACGCGATCGTCGTCGGCATCGGACCGGGTCCGTTCACGGGTCTCCGTGTCGGCATGGCCACCGCTGCAGCCTTCGGTGATGCTCTCGGAATCCCCGTGCACGGTGTGTGCAGCCTCGACGCGATCGCCGCGGACGTCCACCGGGAACACGGTACGGACGACGATCTGCTCGTCGTCACCGACGCCCGTCGTCGCGAGATCTACTGGGCACGCTATTCCGGTGGCTGCCGTGTCGAAGGACCCGAGGTGCGCAAGCCCGCCGACGTGCCCGCCGAGCCGTCGGTGCGGGTGGCAGGCTCGCCGTCGCACGTCGCGCTGTTCGACCTCCCGGCGGTGGACGTGCAGACGCCGTCCCCGGCGGGCCTGGTGATCGTCGCCGCCGACGCCCTGCGCGCGGGCGCCGCCCCGGAGCCGCTCGTGCCCCTGTACCTGCGCCGCCCCGACGCGGTGGAGACCGCGAACCGCCGAGCATGACCAGTACACCCGAGGAGAACACGGCCGCGGAGAACGCGGTCGTCATCGACGCGCTACGTCCGGAGGACGCACCACGCTGCGCCGAACTCGAACAGATCCTGTTCCCCGGCGACGACCCGTGGAGCGCCGATGCCTTCCGTTCGGAGTTGGCTTCGCCTCACAATCGCTACTTCGCGGCACGCGATCCGCAGGGCCGGCTGATCGGTTACGCGGGACTCGCGCGACTCGGTACGGCCATCGAACCCGAATCCGAGGTGCACACCATCGGCGTGGACCCCGCCGCGCGCCGCCGGGGGATCGGCGGAGCCCTCCTGGGGGAGTTGCTGGCCGTCGCCGACCGCTGGGGAGGACCGGTCTTCCTCGAGGTGCGCACCGACAACGACGCGGCGATCGCCCTGTACCGGCGCGAGGGCTTCGAGATCGTCGGAACCAGGAAGCGTTACTACCAGCCGAGCGGCGCGGACGCGTACACGATGCGTCGTCCGGATCCGCGAGAGGAGTCACCGGCGTGAGCACCACCAGCCCCCGATTCGAGCTGCCCGAGCGCCCCGTCGTGATGGGCATCGAGAGTTCGTGCGACGAGACCGGTGTCGGCATCGTCCGCTGGGTGGGTGGCGGCACCCTCGAGCTGATGGCCGACGCCGTGGCGTCGAGCGTGGACGAGCACGCCCGCTTCGGCGGTGTGGTGCCGGAGATCGCATCCCGCGCCCATCTCGAGGCCATGGGGCCGACGATGCGGCGCGCCCTCGACGAGGCCGGGATCGAGAAGCCGGACGCGGTGTGCGTGACCATCGGTCCGGGACTTGCGGGAGCACTGCTCGTCGGTGTCGCCGCCGCCAAGGCCTACGCGGCAGCATGGGACGTGCCGTTCTTCGCGATCAACCACCTCGCGGGCCATGTCGCGGTCGACACCCTCGAGCACGGACCGATGCCGCCCTGCGTGGCGCTGCTCGTCTCCGGTGGTCACACCCACCTGCTGCACGTCGAACATCTCGGCAAGCCCATCGTCGAACTCGGCACCACCGTCGACGACGCCGCCGGGGAGGCCTTCGACAAGGTCGCGCGACTGCTGGGGCTCGGTTATCCCGGCGGTCCCGAGGTCGACAGGCTGGCCCGCCAGGGCGACCCCACCGCAGTCGTGTTCCCGCGGGGCATGACCAGTCCGCGCGACGCGCGTCACGACTTCTCGTTCTCCGGTCTCAAGACCGCGGTGGCCCGCTTCGTCGAAGCGAAGGAACGTGCGGGCGAACCGGTGCCGGTCGCCGATGTTGCTGCGGGTTTCCAGGAGGCGGTGGCGGACGTGCTCACCATGAAAGCCGTGCGGGCCGCCCAGGATCTCGGTGTCGACACGCTCGTCCTCGGTGGTGGAGCGACCGCCAACAGCCGGTTGCGCGCGCTCGCCGAGGAACGGTGCGCTGCCGCGGGTATCACCCTGCGTGTGCCGCGACCGAAGCTGTGCACCGACAACGGTGTCATGATCGCGTCGCTGGGCGCGCATCTCATCGCCGCGGGGGCGCAGCCGTCCTCGCTGGGCGCTGCGACGGATCCGGGCCTGTCGGTGTCGGTGTCGCAGGTCGTCGCCTGACCGTTCCCGACCGATCCGTCGCCCGAGGAGGGCGCTCCGCCTAGGTGGGGGCGATCTCCGAGGTTCCGGATCCGGTGGTGGTCTCCCCGGTGGTCGTGTCGCCCGTCGTGGTCTGTCCGGTGGACGGCACGGTCGTGCTCTCCTCCGTGACGGACGCGATCGTGGAGGACACGTCGGTCGGATATGCGCCGGTGGACGACGCGGACGGCGTCTCGGTCGGCGATGTGGTCGACGGGGGGGTCGGGCTCACGCCGGTGCTCGGTTCGGTCGTCTCCGGATCGGTGGGCGCAGGGCTCGTCGTCTCCGGCGGCGTGGTCGGCTCGGTGGTGTCGGGAGCCGTCGTGTCCGGAGCTGTGGTGTCCGGAGTGGTCGTGTCCGGAGCCGTGGAGTCCGGATCGGGCCTCGGTGCGGTCTCGGAATCCGGCGACGTGAACGGTCGGTCCGTGTCGGACTCTTCCTCCGCTGTCGACCCGGGTGTCGGCACCTGATCTATCGGTGTGGGTGTCACGGTGGTGCTCGACGACTCGGGCACGGTGGGCCACGGATCCTGGGTCGACGGAACGGTGTGCTCGACGGTCGGCAACGGCCAGGGAACCGTCGTGGGCGCGGGTGCGTCCTGGGTGCTCCGGGACGTCACGGGTTCGGGCGGCGGGTCGTGGGACGGGACGGCCGACCCGCCGGGACCGGCCTCCTGCGTGGGGACGTCGCCGCTCGTGAAACGCGGCGACACCTGGGCGTCGCTGCTGTCTCGTTCGGTGAAGTGCTGGGTGGCGAAGCCGGCCATGATCGCGCTGAGCACCAGGAGCCCGGCGACCGCACCGGAGACACGACCCGAGGATCGGTTGCCGGTGCGCGACAGGGCACCGACCACGGTGTATCCGACCGAGGACGGGGAATCGGCCGACAGCGCCGCACCGATCGCGGCAGCCGCTCCCGGTTCGGGGACGGTGACGATCTCGCCGTCGAACTCCGCCGAGATCGCCGCGGCGAGGACGGGGGACGCGGCCGCGCCTCCGATGAGGGCCATGGTCTCGGGAACCGGATCGGTGCTCGAGCAGATGCGCCGCGTGAACGCCGCCGCTTCGTCGGCGAGATCGGTCGTCAGTTCGTCCAGTTGCGCTCGGGTGAGGGTGACCGTCGCGTCGGGACCGGCCTCGGCGATGTCGATGCGGGTCGTCGTCGCCGAGGAGAGTGCCTCCTGGGCGCCGTGGCACCGGGCCGCCAGCAGGCCGGGGTCGATCTGCCGCCGGGTGCGCATCCGCTCGGTGGCGTTGCGGACATGATCGAGCACACGTGCGGTCAGGGCGTCGCCGCTGACGGTCTCGGTGCGTGCGGACCGCAGCAGGGTGCCGGTCGCGCGGTCGAGGACGGAGACGGTCGTGCCGGTGGCTCCGATGTCCACGAGCGCGATCGCGCCGGGTTCGCGACGGACCCCCACGGTGTAGAGGTATTCGAGGGCGGCGGTGGTCTCCGCAACGAGGCGGACCATGTGGCCCGTCCGCTCGGCGGCCGTGCGGATCTCGTTCGCCTGTTCCTCGGTGCGGTATGCGACTGTGATGATGTCCGGGCTGTCGGCTCCGCGGGCGGTTCCGCGAGGAGACGTGAGCGAGACGGCGTCGAAGACGAGATCTCCGAGATCGCGCCCGGGCTGCGACTCGGAGGCGAGTCTGCGGAATTCCGTTGCGGGCGCGTGTGCAGCATCGACGCGCAGGGCCGAGCCGACGCCGGAGGCGCCGACGGAGATGCCGAGCGACGTGGGCATTGTTCACCTTCCGTGCGTGATCGACGACCAGGCGTCCAGGGCCTACCTCGGCTGAGGTCACCGAACGATCACGCTCATGGGTTTCCGTTATTCAACCGTAACATAGCGTCGGGTTCCACGCAGGTCGGCGTGTTTGCACACGTTGCCCTTGAGCGCTGGCACTCTCGTGTATAGAGTGCTAGTGACACCGAGCGCCGGCCCGGCACCCGCGACGACGGGACGCGTGCGGAGTCACCGTGATGACTGAACACACCCGTGTTCGAGAACACCGGTTCTCGGACCCCATTACCCCTGAAAGTGGAGGGCTCATCGTGGCGAGCGTGAACATCAAGCCGCTCGAGGACAAGATCCTCGTCCAGGCCAACGAGGCCGAGACGACGACTGCCTCCGGCCTGGTCATCCCGGACACGGCGAAGGAGAAGCCCCAGGAGGGCACCGTCGTCGCCGTCGGCCCCGGCCGCTGGGACGAAGATGGCGACAAGCGCATCCCGCTGGACGTCAAGGAAGGCGACGTCGTCATCTACAGCAAGTACGGCGGAACCGAGATCAAGTACGCCGGCGAGGAGTACCTGATCCTGTCTGCGCGCGACGTCCTGGCTGTCGTCGCCAAGTAGGCCGCTTGCATTCCGCCCCGGTGTCCCGTTTCGGACCCGGGGCGGAATACGTTGGGGAACATCCGAGTCCAGGAGTAGTCGCAGAACATGTCCAAGCAAATCGAGTTCAACGAGACCGCGCGGCGGGCTCTCGAGCGCGGTGTCGACCAGCTGGCCGACGCCGTCAAGGTGACGCTCGGCCCGCGTGGTCGGCACGTCGTGCTCGCCAAGGCCTTCGGTGGTCCCACCGTCACGAACGACGGTGTGAGCATCGCCCGTGAGATCGAGCTGGAGGATCCGTTCGAGAACCTCGGCGCCCAGCTCGTCAAGAGTGTCGCGACCAAGACCAACGACGTCGCGGGTGACGGCACCACCACCGCGACCGTTCTCGCCCAGGCGCTGGTCAAGGTCGGCCTGAAGAACGTTGCCGCAGGCGCCAATCCGATCGCGCTCGGTGCCGGTATCGCCCAGGGTGCGGACAAGGTGAGCGAGGCGCTGCTCGCTGCCGCCACTCCCGTCGAGGGCAAGACTGCCATCGCGCAGGTCGCTACCGTGTCCTCGCGCGACGAGGAGATCGGTGAGATGGTCGGCGAAGCGCTGACCCGCGTCGGGGAGAACGGTGTCGTCACCGTCGAGGAATCCTCCACGCTGAGCACCGAACTGGTCGTCACCGAGGGCGTGCAGTTCGACAAGGGCTTCCTGTCGCCCTACTTCATCACGGACATCGACGCGCAGGAAGCGGTCCTCGAGGACGCGCTCGTCCTGCTGTACCGCGAGAAGATCAGCTCGCTTCCCGACTTCCTCCCGCTCCTCGAGAAGATCGCAGAGTCCGGCAAGCCGGTCCTGATCATTGCCGAGGACATCGAGGGCGAGCCGCTGTCGACCCTCGTGGTCAACGCGATCCGCAAGACCCTCAAGGCCGTTGCCGTCAAGGCTCCGTACTTCGGTGATCGCCGGAAGGCCTTCCTCGAGGACCTCGCCGTCGTCACCGCGGGTACGGTCATCAACTCCGATCTGGGTCTGTCCCTCAAGGAGGCCGGACTCGACCTGCTCGGCTCGGCCCGCCGTGTCGTGGTGACGAAGGACAGCACCACGATCGTCGACGGTGCCGGTACCGCCGAGGACATCGAGGCGCGCGCCGCTCAGCTGCGTCGTGAGATCGAGGCCACCGAGTCCGACTGGGACCGCGAGAAGCTCGAAGAGCGCCTCGCGAAGCTCGCCGGTGGCGTCGCGGTCATCCGTGTGGGTGCGGCGACCGAGACGGACCTCAAGGAGCGTAAGTTCCGCGTCGAGGACGCAGTCAACGCCGCGAAGGCGGCCATCGAGGAGGGCATCGTCCCGGGTGGCGGGTCGGCTCTCGTACAGGCCGCACGCTCGCTCGAGGAGCTTCAGGCGTCCCTCTCCGGCGACGCCGCCACGGGCGTGGCCGCGCTGCGCACCGCGCTCACCGCGCCGCTGTACTGGATCGCCACGAACGCCGGCATCGACGGTGCGGTGGTCGTGAGCAAGGTCGAGGAGAGCGGTCAGGGCTTCAACGCCGCGACCCTCTCCTACGGCGACCTCGTCGCCGAGGGTGTCGTCGACCCGGTGAAGGTGACGCGCTCCGCTGTCGTCAACGCCGCGTCGGTTGCACGCATGGTGCTCACCACCGAGAGCGCCGTCGTCGACAAGCCGGAGGAAGAGGCCGAGGCCGGGCACGGCCACGGTCACGCGCACTGAGCGACCGGTCAGGGCCGCGGACCCGCCGCCCGGCGGGTCCGTAGGTCGAGCCGGACGTGAAAGTCGTTCCGGACGGCACGAATACAGCGAGGCCCCGCAAGGAATGTTCGCATTCCCTGCGGGGCCTTCGTCGTATCGACGCATCTCCTCCAACCGGCCTCCGGTCGTACCGTCACGGTCGTGTCGACATGGTCACGACCCGACGGCGTCGTCACGGGGCGGGTAACCGCCTCACACAGCGACCTTCCGCCGTCGTTGCCTCGTGTACATCTCCCGCTCGGTCTCCGACATACCGCCCCAGATGCCGTACGGCTCGGCGACGGCGAGGGCGTGGTCGCGGCAACGGGCCAGCACGGGGCAGGTGCGGCACAGCTCCTTCGCGCGGTTCTCCCGCTGGGCGCGGGCACGACCGCGCTCTCCGTCGGGATGGAAGAACACCGAGGAGTCCACACCACGACACTTACCGTGCATCTGCCAATCCCAGAGGTCCGCGTTGGGGCCGGGCAGTGTGTGTGGTGCAGGCATGTGGCACTCCTTTGCAGCAAGCTCGCGTGAGTTGTGCGAGCGGACCGTGGACACATCGGGATTCCCGCTGTGATCCGAATCAAACAAACTCACCGTAGGATCTGTATCGATTCGTCGTCAATATTTTCGATGAGTGGGATAGTCCATAACCGAACGGCCAAGATTTAACCGCGGAAATATTTACTTTCGTGAGGAGTCGTGCCTGTGCGCTGCGGGCGGGGGCGATCCGCGGTATTCTCCGCTCCCGATATGGGTAGAAGGTCCCTTACTCGCTGGTAACCCGGCCTTTCGGCGGCCTGATGTGGCTCCGACGCGGGCTTGGAGAGCAGGGGCGGCACCCTACATGCACCGCGCATGTTTTAACGCGATGTTTAACAAAATGTTCGGAAATGTCTTCTGCGCATCCCTGCGTTCCAATCATCGAGACTATTTGCGCTCACGGTGATAATTTCTCTCCGGCAAATGCCCGGCGCCGGCCCGGAGCCCCGCGTATCGCCGGTATCCGCTGGTGCGATGATTCCGCGATGGCACATTCCGACGCCCGCCGGCACACGGCACCGACACCGTCCGACCGTCACGCGATCCTGGTCGCCGCGGCCTTCGGCCCGACCCCGGGGGCACACCCGCTCCCTGCGGCGCACGGACCCGAACAGAACTGGTTGCGGGCCGTCGCGCTCGGTGGGCAGGGACGTTACGCCGCCGCGCGGGCCGAGCTGGCCCGAGTGCGTGGAACCGGAGGAGTGTGGTCGTCGTTCGGCGCGAGCACCGAGGCCTCCCTTCTCCGTCAGTTGGGCGGACATCGCGCCGCCGCCGTCCTGGACGGACGTGCTCTCGCCGAGGCGGGGTCGCTGCGAATCGGCTCCGGGAACACTGTCGCTGCACAGTGCGACGCCGCCACGGGGTTGGCGGCCGATGCGCTCGGGCGGGGCCGTCTCGCGGTGTGCGGGTCGCTCCTCGACCGATGCGCAGCCGCTCTCGACGCTGCCGAATCGGAAGCGGGGGAGAAGGCCTTCGTGCGACAGCGGATCCGTCTCGCATGGGTCGGGGCCGAATCCGCTCTCGCGGCAGGCGACTTCACCCGTGCGCGCAGCCAGGCGGACCGCGCAGTGGAACTTGCGGACGGATTCGGATCGATCCGGCACTCCGTGAAGTCGGACCTCGTGCGGTCGGCCTCTCTGACCGGACTGCCCGACCACGGTCCGGCCATGGACCTGGCCGCCGACGTCCTCGCGCGTGCGGAGGAACACGGACTGATTCCGTTGCAATGGGCCGCGGCGATGCTCCTCGACGGGCTGGGGGCAGGGAGAGATGCGGGTCGCGTCCGTGACGACGATGCGGCACCCGGCCGTGATCTCGACGCGGGACGCGTCCGTGACTTCTGCGCGACCGTGATCAGGGGGCATGGGGGTCGCTTCGTGACCTCGTCTGCCTGTTGAGTTCCATTCGCGCGCGGGGGGTGACCCGACCGGTCGGTCGTTGTAGTTACTCTGGGGGTGTTCCACGGTCAGGTGGAAGCCCGCCCGGGGGGGTGGTGCCGTCTGTAACGCCAGGACTTGCGCAATCGATGACTGTTATGGGTGAGGAGTTGGACTCCGCGGTTGCTGCGGCTGCGCAAGGCGACCGGGCGGCTCTCGCTCAGGTTCTTGCAAGTGTCCGGCCCCTCGTCGTGCGGTACTGCCGCGCACGGGTCGGATCTGCAGAGCGCGGCCAGCTCTCTGCAGACGACGTTGCACAGGAGGTGTGCCTGGCCGTGATGACCGCTCTGCCGAGATATCAGGACCAAGGCCGCCCCTTCATGGCGTTCGTGTACGGGATCGCTGCTCACAAGGTCGCCGACGCGCACCGCAGTGCGGCCCGCAACCGCGCGGAACCCGTGGCGGATGTGCCGGAGGTGATGTCGCTCGACGACAGCCCCGAGGAATACGCGATCAACTCCGAGGCGGGCCGGCAGATGAAGCAGCTGCTGGGCATCCTGCCGGAGAAGCAGCGCGAGATCCTCATCCTCCGTCTCGTCATGGGATTGTCGGCCGAGGAGACGGCCGCAGCAGTCGGTAGTACTGCAGGAGCCATCAGGGTGGCCCAGCACCGGGCCATCGCGAGACTCAAGAAGGAAGTCACGAGAGCAGGTGAGCGGAATGGGTAGGGGGCGTTTCTCGGACGACGGCTTCGACGACGAGTTTCCCGACGGCGAAACCTCCGTGGACCTCGCCGCCGTGCGTCGTGACGACGCGCTGATCGATGCGATCTCCGGTAACGGGCTCGTCGAGACGAAGGACACCGAAGAGTACGAACTCGCCACGCTGCTCGCCGACTGGCGTGCAGAGATCCTCGCCGAACCGATGCCCGCCGGCCCCGACCTCGACGAAGTGGTCGCCGCCGTCCATCGCGAACTGGGGACGCGGGAAACGCTCGCTCCGACCCCGGAGGTCACCCCTCTGCGCCCGAGATCGAAGGGGCAACTCCGGTTGCTCCGTCCGCTCGCAGGTGCAGCAGCGCTCGTCGCCGTCGCCGTCGGCAGCGCGACCGCGGTGTCCTACGGCGCCGAGCCCGGCGACCCGTTGTGGGGCGTCAAGCAGGTCGTGTTCAGTGAGCAGGCGCAATCCACCGAGGCCCGGATCGACACCACATCGACCCTGCAACGTGCCGAACAACTCATCGCCGAGGGCCACACGGAAGAAGCACGCGAGTTGCTGACGTCCGCGGAGTCCCGTTCGGGCGACGTCCGGGACGCAGAGGAGCGCGATGCGCTCGGCGACTGGGCGCAACGCCTCGCCGAGGAACTCGGCCGGTTGGTGCCGCAGGTGCCTCCGCCGCCGGCAGCGCCGGTGGCACCCGAGGCACCGGTGGTTCCCGGTGCCGTCGTGCCCCCGCCGGTCACGACGCCCGGCACGGAAGGGCAGCAGCCCGCTCCCACAACGGGTACCGACACGGGCACCACCGCCCCGCCCACGTCGTCGACGACCGTGGATCCGACCATTCTGCAGGCGCCGCCTCCGGTGTCCGCCACGTCCACGCCGTCGCAGACCGCGCCGCCGCCGTCCTCCAGCACGCAGCCGTCACCTCCGCCGAGCGAACCGCCGCCGCCGGCGACGTCGGAGTCCGCAACCCCTGCACCCACCACGACCGCGTCGTCGCCGCGGTCGACGCAGGACGGACCGGGAGCAGATTTCGCTCCGGGGTCCGTGACCACTTCGGAAGGCGGCTAGAAGTACCGAACGACCCGGGCCCGGCAGCATGTGCTGTCGGGCCCGGGTCGTTCGTGGAAGTGACGTGATGCGTGGTCCGCGTGGGGAACGGTCGGTCAGGAATCCAGACCGTAGGGGTCGACGGGAAGAGCCTCGTTCATGGACGCGTCCGCGTAGCCGCGGCAGTAGTCCCAGGTGACATAGGCGTCGGGGGACGGATCGAAGGCCGGCTCGTGCGGTCTGACGGTGCCGTCGACGAGCAGCTGCAGCAGGTTCGCTCGCAGCATGTCCCAGTCGTGGTAGTGGTCCTGGTGGCAGTCCTCGCAGCACACCACGAGTCCGCGGACGCCGCGGGGAGCCAGCAGCGCCTCGTAGACGGCCAGGTCTGCGAGGTCCTCTTCCACCGCGAGCCGCTCCGCAGGATCCAGGGGCTGGCCCGGCTCGATCGCGTCCAGTGCTGCGGACGGATCGTCGGGGTCTCCTGCGAACGGGTCCGGTGGGAGTCCGGGAGGCAACTGATCACGCACGACTCCACGGTACGCAGAACGAGGGGGTCTGCGCCAGCGGTCGCCAGGGGACACGCCGTGAAATCACACGGGGTGATGTGAGGAACATCGGGGAACAGGGTGGGAGCCGAGCTTGTTCCTCCGAACAGATAACATGAATGGGTGCGTGCCGCTCTCCAACCGCCCGTCGGTGCGACGAGCGTGCACAGCCTTCATTCATTCCCGCTGCCGGACGGTTCTGCCGTCCGCTCCCATCGACTGTCACGGAGGGTCCGAACCGCATGAGTAGTACCGGAGGGCGCGTGCACACCGGCGGTGACGACCCGAACAAGGTCGCAATGCTGGGTCTGACCTTCGACGACGTGCTGCTGCTTCCCGCGGCTTCCGACGTCGTCCCGAGTCAGGTCGACACGTCGAGCCAGCTCACCCGCGAGATCCGCCTGCGGATCCCGCTGGTCAGCTCCGCCATGGACACCGTCACCGAGTCCCGCATGGCCATCGCGATGGCCCGGGCCGGTGGCATGGGCGTGCTGCATCGCAACATGCCCACCGAGGTGCAGGCCGCGCAGGTCGAGACCGTCAAGCGGTCGGAGGCCGGCATGGTCACCGATCCCGTCACCTGCAAGCCGACCGACACGCTGGCCGAGGTCGACGCGATGTGTGCGCGATTCCGCATCTCGGGTCTGCCGGTCACCGACGACGAGGGTCAGCTCGTCGGCATCATCACCAACCGCGACATGCGGTTCGAGGTCGACCAGAACCGCCCGGTCGCCGAGGTCATGACGAAGGCTCCGCTGGTCACGGCCCGCGAAGGCGTCACCGCCGAGGCCGCGCTCGGTCTCCTGCGTCGCCACAAGATCGAGAAGCTGCCGATCGTCGACGGTCAGGGAAAGCTCACCGGCCTGATCACAGTCAAGGACTTCGTCAAGACCGAGCAGCACCCCAACGCCACGAAGGACCGCGACGGCCGTCTGCTCGTCGGCGCCGCCGTGGGTGTCGGCGACGATTCCTGGACCCGCGCCATGACCCTGGTCGACGCCGGAGCCGACGTTCTCGTCGTCGACAGCGCCCACGGCCACTCGGCCAACGTGCTGTCGATGATCTCCAAGCTCAAGACCGAGGTCGGCGACCGCGTGCAGATCATCGGCGGCAACGTCGCGACCCGCGAGGGCACCGAGGCGCTCATCAATGCCGGCGTCGACGCGGTCAAGGTCGGTATCGGCCCCGGCTCGATCTGCACCACGCGTGTCGTCGCGGGTGTCGGCGCGCCGCAGATCACGGCGATCCTCGAGGCGTCCACGGTGGCGCGCGCCCACGGTGTGCCGGTCATCGCCGACGGCGGTATGCAGTTCTCCGGCGACGTCGCCAAGGCTCTGGCGGCCGGTGCGTCCACCGCGATGCTCGGTTCGCTGCTCGCCGGCACGACCGAGTCCCCGGGTGAGCTGATCCTGGTGAACGGCAAACAGTTCAAGAGCTACCGCGGCATGGGTTCGCTCGGCGCGATGCAGAGCCGCGGTCAGGCCAAGTCGTACTCGAAGGACCGCTACTTCCAGGACGACGTGCTCTCCGAGGACAAGCTCGTGCCCGAGGGCATCGAGGGACGCGTGCCGTTCCGCGGCCCGCTGCAGCAGGTCACGCACCAGCTCATCGGTGGCCTGCGCGCAGCGATGGGCTACACCGGCGCGACGACGATCGAGCAGCTGCAGGAGGCGCAGTTCGTGCAGATCACCGCCGCCGGCCTCAAGGAGAGCCACCCGCACGACATCACGATCACCGCCGAGGCACCGAACTACGTGGTCCGGTAGTTTTCGCGTTCGCAGCAGGGTCCCGTTCCGAGTAGGACGGGAGCATCGTCCAAGAGGAGAAAGGGGCGCGCGTGCGCGACCTCGTTGAAATCGGCATGGGTCGCACGGCCCGACGTACGTACGAGCTGGGCGACGTCGACATCGTCCCGTCGCGCCGGACGCGTTCGTCGAAGGAGGTGTCGACGGCCTGGCAGATCGACGCCTACCGTTTCGACATCCCGGTGCTGGCGCACCCCACCGACGCGCTGGTGTCGCCCACCTTCGCGATCGAGCTGGGCAAGGCCGGCGGTCTCGGCGTCATCAACGGCGAGGGCCTGTGGGGTCGTCATGCCGATGTCGACGCCGTCGTCGCCCGTCTCGCGGAGATCGCGAGCACGGATCCGCGCGCGGCCGTCCGCTACCTGCAGGAACTGCACGCGGCTCCGCTGCAGGGCGATCTGCTGGCCGCGGCCGTCGCACAGGTGCGGGATGCGGGTGTCACCACCGCGGTCCGCGTCAGCCCGCAGAACGCGCGCGCGCTCACGCCCGAGCTCGTGAAGGCGGGCATCGATCTCCTCGTGGTCCAGGGCACCATCATCTCGGCCGAGCACGTGGCCCACGGTGAGGACGAGCCGCTGAACCTCAAGACGTTCATCTCGGAGCTCGACGTGCCGGTCATCGCCGGTGGCGTCAGCGACCACCGCACCGCGCTGCACCTGATGCGCACCGGTGCGGCCGGTGTCATCGTCGGCTTCGGCTCCACGAAGCAGGCGACCACCACGTCCTCCTCACTCGGCATCGGTATCCCGATGGCCACGGCCATCGCCGACGCGGCTGCGGCCCGGCGCGACTACCTCGACGAGACCGGGGGCCGCTACGTCCACGTGCTCGCCGACGGCGACATCGAGAACGCCGGCGACCTCGCGAAGGCGATCGCGTGCGGCGCCGACGCGGTGGTGCTCGGCGCGCCCCTGGCTCTCGCCGAGGAGGCCGCAGGCAAGGGTTGGTACTGGCCGTCCGTGGCCGGGCATCCGTCGATGCCGCGCGGCGCTGCGGTCCGGATCGCCGAGGACGGACGACCGGGCCTCGGCCGGGTGCTGTTCGGCCCCTCCGACGACCCCTCCGGTTCGCTCAATCTCGTGGGTGGTCTGCGTCGATCGATGGCGAAGGCCGGATACTCCGATCTGAAGGAATTCCAGAAGGTCGGTCTGTCGGTCCGCGGATAAGGACCTTCCCGGTACATCCCGATGGCCGGTCACAGCGTCGCAGGACGCGGTGACCGGCCATCGGCATTTCTCACCCTTTGTTTTCGTGCAACTCCACGTAACGGGTAGAGTCTGAGATGTGCCTGTAGTCACACCACCGAGGTGCATACTGGCCGGTAACAACTCTCGTCGCTGGAGGTTCCATGGGTGAGCAACGGGTCACGGACTACGACGTCCTGATCGTCGGATCGGGTTTCGGTGGGAGCGTCACGGCGTTGCGCCTCGTGGAGAAGGGCTACAAGGTCGGCGTTCTCGAGGCCGGCCGCCGCTACGCCGACGCCGACTTCGCGAAGACCAGCTGGGACCTGCGCCGCTTCCTCTGGGCGCCCAAGCTCGGTTGCTTCGGCATCCAGCGAGTGCACCTGCTGCGCGACTGCCTGATCCTCGCCGGTGCCGGCGTGGGCGGCGGGTCGCTGAACTACGCGAACACCTTGTACAAGCCTCCGGCGCCGTTCTTCGAGGACCGCCAGTGGGCGCACATCACCGACTGGCAGGACGAACTGAGCCCCTACTACGACCAGGCGAAGCGGATGCTCGGAGTGGTGCAGTACGGCCGGATGACCGACGCCGACAAGGTGATCAAGTCGGTGGCCGACGACATGGGAGTCGGCGAGACCTTCATCCAGACGCCCGTGGGTGTGTTCTTCGGCGAACCCGGCCGCACGGTCGCCGACCCCTACTTCGGCGGCGTGGGCCCCGACCGCACCGGTTGCATCGAGTGCGGCGAGTGCATGACGGGATGCCGCCACGGCGCCAAGAACACCCTCGTGAAGAACTATCTGGGTCTCGCCGAGCGAGCGGGAGCCGAGATCGTCCCGCTGACCACCGTCACCGATCTGCGTCAGGCCGCCGACGGCACCTGGGACGTGATCACCGAACGCACCGGCGCGTGGGTCCGCAAGCGGCGGCGCACCTACACGGCCGCGCACGTCGTCCTCGCTGCCGGAACGTGGGGCACGCAGCACCTGCTGCACCACCTCAAGGACACCGGTGCGCTGCCCGAACTGTCCGACAAGGTCGGCGAACTGACCCGCACCAACTCCGAATCGATCGTCGGTGCCGGGAAGATGAGGATCGACCCCGATCTGAAGCTCACCGAGGGTGTCGCGATCACCTCGTCGTTCCACCCCACCCCCGACACGCACATCGAACCCGTGCGGTACGGCAAGGGATCGAACGCGATGGGCCTGCTGCAGACCCTCATGACCGACGGCGACGGACGCACCCCGCGCTGGGTGAAGTTCCTCGGGCAGGTCGTACGGAACCCCGTGAAGATGCTGCGGATGCTCTCGGTGCATCGGTGGAGCGAGCGCACCATCATCGCGCTGGTGATGCAGAACCTCGACAACTCCATCACCACCTACACGACCAAGGGTCTGTTCGGCCGCCGCAAGGTCACCAGCAAACAGGGACACGGGCAGCCGAATCCCACCTGGATCCCGGCCGGCAACGAGGCCACACGCCGCATCGCCGAGAAGATCGACGGTGTCGCGGGCGGCACGTGGGGTGAGATCTTCAACATTCCGCTCACCGCACACTTCCTCGGCGGCGCCGTGATCGGATCCGATCGCGACCACGGGGTCATCGATCCGTACCACCGCGTCCACGGCTACCCGACGCTGAGCGTCGTCGACGGCGCCGCGGTCTCCGCGAACCTCGGCGTGAACCCCTCGCTCACCATCGCGGCGCAGGCCGAACGCGCTGCATCGTTGTGGCCCAACAAGGGTGAGGACGACCAGCGTCCCGAGCAGGGACAGCCCTACCGTCGTATCGCGCCGATCGAACCGAAGAACCCCGTGGTGCCCGTCGACGCACCCGGTGCGTTGCGGCTGCCGGTCGTCGAGGTCAAACACAGCGGCGTCGCGTAGCGACCCGGAAGTGATCGGATGAGCGGCCGCGTCGGGAACACCCGGCGCGGCCGCTTAGACTGTTCGGGTGTCGTCGCAAAGCCAGCAGTCCAGACCGGTCGTCGTCGTCGATTTCGGAGCTCAGTACGCGCAGCTGATCGCTCGGCGCGTTCGTGAGGCCAACGTCTACTCGGAGGTCGTGCCCCACACGGCCGGTGTCGAGGAGATCGCGGCGAAGAACCCGCGCGCGGTGGTGCTGTCCGGTGGCCCCGCCAGCGTGTACGAGGAGGGCGCACCGCGTCTCGATCCCACGCTGTTCGATCTCGACGTCCCCGTCTTCGGCATCTGCTACGGCTTCCAGGCGATGGCGCAGGCGCTCGGTGGCACGGTCGCGCACACCGGCTCGCGCGAGTACGGCCGCACCGAGCTGTCGGTCTCCGGCGGTGTGCTGCACGACGGCCTGCCCGAGACGCAGCCCGTCTGGATGAGCCACGGCGACGGTGTCACCGAGGCTCCCGAGGGCTTCGAGGTCACAGCCACCAGCGCCGGCGCCCCGGTCGCGGCGTTCGAGGACCGCGCCCGTCGCCTCGCCGGTGTCCAGTACCACCCCGAGGTGCTGCACTCGCCCCACGGCCAGCAGGTGCTGAGCCGGTTCCTGCACGACATCGCCGGAATCCCGGGCGACTGGACCGCAGCGAACATCGCCGACGCGCTCGTCGAGCAGGTCCGCGAGCAGATCGGCGACGGTCGTGCCATCTGCGGCCTGTCCGGCGGCGTTGACTCCGCCGTGGCGGCCGCGCTGGTGCAGCGCGCCATCGGCGACCGTCTGACTTGTGTGTTCGTCGACCACGGCCTCATGCGCGAGGGCGAACGGCAGCAGGTCGAGAAGGACTTCGTCGCCGCGACGGGTGCCCGTCTGGTCACCGTCGACGCGTCCGAGACCTTCCTGCGCGAGCTCGCCGGCGTCACCGACCCCGAGACCAAGCGCAAGATCATCGGCCGCGAGTTCATCCGTTCTTTCGAGGGCGCGGTCTCCGAGGTGCTCGGCGAGGGTGCCGACAAGGGCGAGACCGTGAAGTTCCTCGTGCAGGGCACCCTGTACCCGGACGTCGTGGAGTCCGGCGGCGGCTCCGGCACCGCGAACATCAAGAGCCACCACAACGTCGGTGGACTCCCCGAGGACCTCGAGTTCGAGCTCGTCGAGCCGCTGCGCCTGCTGTTCAAGGACGAGGTGCGCGCGGTCGGACGTCAGCTCGGCCTGCCCGAGGAGATCGTCGGCCGCCAGCCGTTCCCCGGCCCCGGCCTCGGTATCCGCATCATCGGTGAGGTCACCCGCGAACGCCTCGAGATCCTGCGTCGCGCCGACTCCATCGCCCGCGAAGAGCTCACCTCCGCCGGCCTCGACGGACAGATCTGGCAGTGCCCGGTCGTGCTGCTCGCCGACGTCCGCAGCGTGGGCGTGCAGGGCGACGGCCGCACCTACGGTCACCCGATCGTGCTGCGTCCGGTCTCCAGCGAGGACGCGATGACCGCCGACTGGACGCGCCTGCCCTACGAGACTCTCGAGCGGATCTCCACCCGCATCACCAACGAGGTGGCGGAGGTCAACCGAGTGGTGCTCGACGTGACGAGCAAGCCCCCGGGAACGATCGAGTGGGAGTGATCCTCACTCGCCGGGAGCGGTGAGACGACGAACGTCCCCCGGACCGATCAGGTCCGGGGGACGTCGCGTAGATGGGGGGGTTACCTCCGGCGGTTGGGGAGGAAGACCAGCACCGCTCCGATCAACAGGGCCGCGCCCACCAGGACCCATCCGAGGTCGACGGCGGCGAGGAACTCGACCGAGAACGGCCCGATCATGGCCCATCCGCTCACGACCAGCGCTGCCAGTGCGGCGAGCAGGAGCAGGAGCGACGGTCCCTTGCGGGTGCACTCGGTCCGATCCTCGGTGTGTGTTCCGGTTTCGTGATCAGCCACGACGCACCTCCAGAGATCCGAATTCCATGTTCGCGTTCAGGTCCAGGACCGGCCCGTCGTCGACTCCGTCGGCGCCGCCGTCGATGCCGGGGGCGGGGCATCCCCTGATCTCACCGGGGCCGACCGTGCAGTCGGCGCGGACGTCCAGGTTCTCCGGCAACAGCACCTCGACGCTGCCGAACCGGCCATCGACCTGCACCGTGCGGTCCTCGGTGAGTTCGAGTCCCCGCAGATCGAGGGTCATCGCCCCGAACTGGAAGCTGTACTCGGACTCGAGCTGATCGGTACTGGTCGGAGCCCAGGTCCGGTCGCCCCAGTTGGAGGTGTCGACCGGGCCGGCGATCGAGGCGAGAACGACGAATCCGAGCAGGGGACCGGTGACGACGAGCAGTCCGTGACCGCGGTGCAGGAACGCGCCGATCAGCAGGCCCAGACCGACGACCGCGAGGGCCACGGCACCCACCCGGGCGGGGGTCACCCAGGCCAGGTCGGCGGCGGCACCGAGCGCGCCGGTCACCGCAGCGGCGATCACGGCCAGGCCGAGGACCGTCGTGGTCAGACGCGAACGTCGATTCGTGACGATCGCGGGTTCGTGCTTCGGTGCCGGTTCGGGCAGATCCCATGCGAACGGGGCGACCCCGAGGGGATCCCATGCCGGCGGTGCCGAACGGTGGGGCGAGAGCTCGTCGACACCCGGGAGCGGAACGTCGGTGTCCTTGCGGTCGGTGTCCTTGCGTAGGTCGGGCATCGGGGACGTCTTCCTCTCCGTCGTCTCGGTGGGCGCTGTGGCGTCGGTGCCCGAAGCAGGGGTGTCCGAGGCGTCGGTGGTGCTCAGGACCTCCGTCGCGTCGGTGGTCTGCGCAGGTGGGGTGGCCGCTGTGCTGGTTGTCTCCGTGCCGGCTGCCTCCCCGCTCGGTGTCGTCGTGGCCGCCGGACCCGCCTGCATGTGCCATGCCCCGGTGTGTGCGCCCCACGGGGAGCAGTACGCGTTCGTCACCGGAGGCTGAGGAAAGGCCGCCTGGGTGGGGAAGGAGGTTCCCTCGGGCGCCGGCAGCACCGGCGGTTCGGGACGCCGCTGATAGAGCAGCCACCAGCCGCCGAGCAGCAGGAGCGTTCCGATGAATCCGGAGCCGCCCGAACCCGCACCCACCGGTCCGATGGCACCCGCCGCGATCGCCAGGGCCACGAGGAGCACGATGACCTTGGTGGTCGAGTCCGAGCTCGCACCCCGCCCGACGAGCGATTCGAGCGAAGAGACCTGGTCGCCGTGACGGGGGAACATCAGCCAGGCGGCCAGATAGAGGACGAGACCGCCACCGCCGAACAGCGCCGACGCGACGAAGACGACACGGATCAGCACGGGATCGACGCCGTAGCGCGCTCCGATACCCGAGCACACACCCGCGATGTGCCCCTCCTTCGGCAGACGCACGGGGCGGGTCCGCCACATGTCCGCCACCTGGTCCTGAAAGCTCCTCGTGTCCATGGCACCCATCCTGCTGGGCTTCCGCGCGCGGCACATCAGGGACCAACCCTGATTTCCGAGGGGCCGATCGGAACCCGGACATCAGGGTTCGTCCCCGATGCCGGGCCGGCGATCACCGTGCCAGTATCGAGGTGTGCAACCGGTACCTGGATTACCCGTGACCGTTCCCCGCCTCGAACGGCGGGTGGGCGGTCGCATCGTGGGCGGTGTGGCCGGCGGTGTCGCCGACCATCTCGGTATCGACGCCACCAAGGTGCGGGTCGCGTTCACGGTGCTCGCCGCCCTCGGCGGGTTCGGGATCGCGGCCTACGGCCTGCTGTGGATGTTCGTGCCTCCGGGCTCCGACACCGATCGCCCCACCGGCCCCGAACGGCGCCGCGCCATCGGCCTCGCCTTCATGGGTATCGGCCTGGCGGTGGGTCTTTCGTGGCTGTTCAGTGGTGGTGCCGCAGGCGTGGTGCTGCCGATCGTCGTGGTGGTCGTCGGTGCGGCGCTCGTATGGCGTGAATTCGACGTCGAAGGCCCCCGATCGGTACTCGGTCTGCCCGCACATCCGACGGTCCTCACATGGGCCCGCGTACTCGGCGGCCTGACCCTCGTCGTCACCGGACTCGGAGTGATGGTCATCGCGCAGGTCGACGTCGCGGCGCTGCGCTCGTCGCTGGTCGCCGTGGTGGTCACGCTGGTCGGTGCCGCCCTGCTGTCGGTGCCGCTGTGGATCCGGATGTGGCGTGCCCTCGAGACCGAGCGTGCCGCCCGGGTGCGCAACGAGGAGCGCGAGGAGATCGCGTCGCACCTGCACGACTCGGTGCTCCAGACCCTCGCGCTCATCCAGAAGCAGGCCGGCGACCAGCAGGAGGTCGTGCGACTGGCGCGCAGCCAGGAACGCGAACTGCGCCGCTGGCTGTTCGGTGGGGACGAGACGCCGAGCACCTCGCTCGCCGAGACGCTGCGCACCATCGCCGGTGAGGTGGAGGACCAGTACGGTCTGTCCGTCCAACCCGTCATCGTCGGCGACGTCGCGCCCGACGACAGCGATCTGACCCCCGAGGCCGCGACCGCCGTGCTCGGCGCGACCCGCGAGGCTCTCGTCAACGCCGCCAAGCACGCCGGGGTGGACAGCGTCGACCTCTTCGCCGAGGTGGAACCGCATCAGGTGAGCGTGTTCGTGCGCGATCGCGGCGTCGGATTCGATCCCGGCGAAGTACCGGCCGATCGGCAGGGTCTGGCCAAGTCCATCCGGGCGCGCATCGAACGTCGCGGCGGCCGGACGGTCGTGAAGTCGAGTCCCGGAAAGGGAACCGAGGTGCGCATCCATGTGCCGCGCGCCGGCCGGACGGATACCGAACGCGAACAGGACACCGAGTCGACCTTAGAGTGGGGGGTGAACGACCCCCACCCCGAGGAGCAGACACAGTGACTTCGATTCCGGCGACATCGTCCGATGCCACCGAGAACAACCGTCCCTATCGTGTCTTCCTGGTGGACGACCACGCCGTCTTCCGCTCCGGAGTGCGCACCGAACTGGGGCGCGAGGCCGACATGGAGATCGTCGGCGAGGCCGGGGGAGTCGCCGAGGCCGTCGCCGGGATCGAGGCGACCAAGCCGGATGTCGTGCTCCTCGACGTCCACATGCCCGACGGCGGCGGCGTCGCCGTCCTCCAGCGGATCCCGGACGGGCCGGTCTGCTTGGCGCTCAGCGTGTCCGACGCGGCCGAGGACGTCATCGCCGTCATCCGCGCCGGCGCCCGCGGATACGTGACGAAGACGATCTCCGGGCCGGATCTGGCCGACGCCGTCCGGCGGGTCGCCGGGGGAGACGCCGTGTTCAGTCCGCGTCTGGCCGGTTTCGTGCTCGACTCGTTCACCGGCCGGTCGGCCGCACCGGAACCGCCACTCGATCCCGAGCTCGACTCGCTGACGCCCCGGGAACTCGAGGTGCTGCGCCTGCTCGCTCGCGGCTACACCTACCGCGAGATCGCCGAGGAACTCGTGATCTCGGTGAAGACCGTCGAGACGCACGCGTCGAACGTGTTGCGCAAGACGCAGCAGTCGAACCGCAACGCGCTGACCCGGTGGGCCCACCGCCGCCGCATCGACTGAGCGTGACGTCGGTTCAGACGACCAGCGCGATGATGACGGCGACGAGCAGCGCCACCAGGATCACCGCGACCATCGCCGCCATCGCCAGGGGCGCATAGGCGACGATGCGGTCCTGCGGGTTGTCGGGCACGGGACCCTTCGGGAGCAGACGGTCGAGCAGATCCGCGGGGGCGAAACCCTTCGCCGACTTCTTCGGACCACCGGTGGCCTGAGCCGCCGCACCGAGGGGACGGTCGACGAAGGAACCACGGGGGCGTGCGGGTTCGGTGAAGTGCGCGGAACGCTGTGCCCACGACGGGATCGTGCCGTCCTCGTTCTGGATGGGACGGCCGCGCAGGGCCGCCGCCGATCCGCCCGGTCCGAGGACCACGCGGGCGAGGAGATCGCGCGCCTGCGCCATCGTCGGGCGTCGCGCCGGATCGGGCTGGAGCATCTCGAGCAGGGGTTCGGTGAGCGGACCGGTGTGCGTGGGCATGATGATCTCCGCCCGCGCGACCCGGTGCAGCAACGCGATCGAGTCGGTCTCGAAACCGAAGGGCGGTTGCCCCTCCACCGCGGTGTAGAGGGTGGCGCCGAGCGAGAAGACGTCGCTGGCCTCGGTGGGGTCGTTGCCGCGTGCGACCTCGGGCGCGAAATAGGCGGGGGTGCCGATGATCACGCCGTCGGGGTCGTTGTCGCCCTTCGCGCGGGCGATGCCGAAGTCGCTGATCTTCACGATGCCGGCGTCGCGGCCGCGTTCGGCGATGAGGATGTTGCCGGGCTTGACGTCGCGGTGGACGATCCCGGCGGCGTGCGCGGCGGTCAGGGCGTCGGCGACGTTCGCGCCGATCTGCGCCACCACGTACGGCGGGAGAGTGTCGACGACGTTCATCACCTGCGCCAGGCTGCGGGACGGCAAGTGCTCCATGACGAGCCACGGTTCGCCGTAGTGCAGAGCCATGTCGTACATCGAGATGGCGTGCTCGTGGGCGAGCTGGGCGGCGGCCCGGCCCTCCCGGAGCGCGCGGCGGCGGAGATCCTCGGCCTCGTCGGGATCGAGGTCTGCGGTGGAGATCACCTGTTTGACGGCGACGTCGCGGCCCAGACGGTTGTCGCGGGCGAGCCAGACGGCACCCATGCCGCCACCGCCGAGCTTGGAGTCGAGCCGATATCGACCGGCCACCAAGTGATCCGGCCCTACGGCCCGTCCTGCCCATGCCTGCTCCGCCACTCGATCGAGAGTAGTCGATCGGAGGTGTTCGCCCCGGCCGAAGAACGTGTGAGCTGCACTGTAGTCACCGTCGGGGGCGGTGCTTCCGGCTTGACGGGAAGGATTCGGGTCGGTTCTACTTGATGAAGATCGAAAGTATGTTCGAATAGAGTGCGAGCCGGGCCACGACTTCCCCGTGGTCGGCCGGTCGTGTGTGTCAGGCGGCAGGCGGATGACAGGGGTGACAGTGGGCGAGGTGGCCGAATTTCCGGTGGACGACGAGGAAGCGGGTCGCGCGGAGCGGATCGAAGCGTTGCGACGTCGTATCGCGGCAGTGCCGGCGCGGGGCGAGGTCCCGTCCGTCGCGCGAGGCCGGGTCGAGGCCCCCTCCGGCCGCATCCTGCCCGTCCCGGCACCGCTCGCGGAACTGTTGCCCCAGGGCGGATTGGTGCGCGGCAGCGTCGTCTCGGTGTCGGGGGCCACCTCCCTTCTCCTCGGGATGCTCGCGTCCGTGACGGCCTCGGGCGGGTACGCCGCCGTGATCGGTCAGCGTCGGCTGGGTCTGCTCGCCGCCGCGGAGATGGGGGCCCACCTGCACCGGCTGGCCGTGATCCCCGATCCCGGACCGGATCCCGTGGAGATCGCCGCGGTGCTGCTCGACGGGATCGACCTGGTGGTGCTGGGACTCGGCGGGGCATCGGTGCCGCCGTCCCGCGCTCGTGCGGTCGCCGCCCGGGCGCGGAGCAAGCAGTCCGTCCTCGTGGTCACGGACGGTCGCTGGGAAGGTGCCCACGTGCGACTGGAGGCGCGGATCGACGGTTATCGGGGCGTGGACGGTCCCGGCCGGGACCGGTTGTGCGCGACTCGCCTGTCGGTCCGGGCGCACGGGCGTGCGTTCCCTCCGCGCGCCACCCGCGTGGAGGTGTGCGCCGACCGCAGTGCCGTCGAGTGGGCGAGCGAAGAGCGGAATCGGCTGGAGGACGGGCGTTTCCGTAAAGCGGTCCGGTGAACGACTCGTCCTCTCGACGGGCGCCCGCGCGGGTCGTGGCCCTCTGGTGCCCCGACTGGCCCGCGGTCGCCGCCGCCACCGCCGCGGAGTTGCCCGCGACCGTCCCGGTGGCGGTGGTCTCGGCGAATCGTGTCGTCGCCTGCTCGGCCTCGGCGCGGTCCGCGGGTGTCCGGCGCGGTCTGAGACGACGTGAGGCGCAGGCCCGCTGCCCGGAACTGCATGTGGCCCGCTCGGATCCCGACCTGGAAGCGCGGACGTTCGAGGCGGTGGTGGCCGCGATCGATGCGGTGGCCCCGGGCGTGGAGGTGCTGCGCCCGGGTCTGGTGATCCTCGCCGCGCGCGGTGTGATCCGGTGGTTCGGCTCGGAGGAGGCCGCCGCGGAGGCCCTGATCGACGCGGTCGCGGCGACCGGCGTGGAATGCCAGGTCGGTGTCGCCGACGAGTTGTCCACCGCGGTCCTCGCCGCGCGCCGGAACGCGCTGGTCCCGACGGGGAGGGGCGCCGAGTTCCTGGCGCCGCTGCCCGTCTCGTATCTCGCGGTGGAACCGGCGCTGGCGGCTCCTCGGCGGGCCGACACGGTGGATCTGTTGCGCCGTCTCGGTATCCGCACCATCGGAGCGTTCGCCGCGTTGTCCTCGATCGATGTGGCGTCACGCTTCGACGCGGACGTCGTGGCTGCGCACCGGAGCGCACGGGGCCTGCCGGAACGTCCCCCGTCGGGACGGCCGATCCCTCCGGACCTGACGGTCGAACAGCCCTGCGACCCGCCGGTGGAACGGGTCGACGCCGCGGCCTTCGCCGGTCGCGCACTGGCCGAACTGCTCCACACCCGGCTCGCCGCAGCGGGAGTCGCGTGCACGCGACTGCTCGTGACGGCCCGCACCGGGGCCGGTGAGGAACGCGCGCGCACCTGGCGCTGCGCCGAGCCGCTCACCCCCGAGGGCACGGCCGATCGTGTGCGATGGCAGCTCGACGGATGGCTCACCGGCCGCAACACCAACCGGCCCACGGCGGGAATCGTGCTGCTGCGCCTCGAACCGGTCGAGGTCGTGGCCGCCGGTGCGCTGCAACTCGGGTTGTGGGGCGGTGTCGGCGACGAGGACGAACGGGCACGTCGGGCGCTCGTCCGGGTGCAGGGCCTGCTCGGTGGGGACGCCGTCCGGATCGGCGTGCTCGGTGGTGGCCGGGGACCCGCCGAACGGATCGTCCTCGTGCCCGTCGGCGACGAGGCGATCCCGCACTCCGACCCGGACGCACCGTGGCCGGGCCGGCTCCCGCCCCCCGCTCCCGCGCTGGTGTTGCACACACCTCCCGCGATCCGGCTGGACGACGACGTGGGGAATCCGGTCTCGGTGACCGAGCGCGGACTGCTCAGCGGGTCACCTGCTCGGCTGCGATGGGGAAGTCGCAGCTGGACGGTGATCGGATGGGCCGGTCCGTGGCCGGTGGACGAGTACTGGTGGGACCCGGCCGTCGCCCGGTGCGCCGCCCGTCTGCAGGTGCTGCTCGAGGAATCACGGGCCCTGCTGGTGTTCTTCGGTGCCGACGGCTGGCGGGTGGAGGGCGTCTACGACTGAGTAGGCTCGAGCATCATGAGATCTCCGGTCCTCACCGCCGCGCCGAACGGGGTCGCCCTCGCATATCGCGAGTTCGCACCGTCCGCTGCCGCCGCCCGTTCCGTGCCCGTCCTGCTGGTGCACGGGATGGGCGGCGACGGGCGCACGTGGACCCGGTTCGCCGGAGCCCTGGTGAAGGCGGGCCGACGGGTGATCACCGTCGACCTGCGCGGACACGGACGCAGCGGCCGGGCAGCCTCGTATCGTTTCGGCGAGTTCGCCGCCGACGTCGCCGGTCTGTGTGCCCACCTCGGTGTCGAGACCGTCGATCTCGTCGGGCACTCGCTCGGTGGGCACGTGGGATCGCTGGTCGCGCAACAGAATCCCGGACTCGTCCGGCGACTGGTCCTCGAGGAGACACCCCTGCCGCTGCGGGAGGGGGATCCCGTTCCGGAGGTGCCGGCCCACCGTCCGACTCCGGTGGAGTTGTGGCACGCCGCGACCAGCATGGCGCTCAACCCTCGCGCGGTCACCGCCTTCGACCGCTCGATGACGCCGTCGGTCGTCGCCCAGTTCCACACGCCGAATCCGGTGTGGTGGCAGCACCTTCCGTCCCTCGCCGCACCGACCCTGCTGTTGTTGCGCGGAGTGCGGCGCGGCAGCATGGTCGACCCGCAACTGCTGACGGCGGCAGTCGAGGCACTGCCTTCGGCCTCCGTGCAGGAGATCGGCTGCGGGCACAGCATCCACCGCGACCGTGCCCGCGATTTCGCAGCGGCCGTCGTCCCGTTCCTCACGGATCGATCGGTTGCCTAGACTGGACGATCGTGCGCATCGCGACCTTCAACATCAACGGAATCCGCGCCGCACAGCGCCGCGGATTCGAGGACTGGCTGCGTGAACGCAACCCCGACGTGGTGGCCCTGCAGGAGGTACGCGCTCCGGCGGCTGCGATCCCGCAGGGTGTCTTCGGCAAGTACCACGTCGCCTACGACGAGGGCACCCTTCCCGGCCGCAACGGCGTCGGGATCCTGACCCTGCACGAACCCGCCGCCGTGCGCACCTGGAGCGGCACCGCACTGCTGCGACTTCCCGGTGAGGAACACGTCGACCGGATCGAGTTCGATCGGGGAGCGTTGGCACGCGGACTGTCCGAATTCGCCCACGAGGGGCGGTACGTCGAGGTCGATCTCGCCGACGCACCGATCACCGTGGCGTCGCTGTACCTGCCGAAGGGTGGGCTCCCGGCGCACCTCCAGAAGCCCGGGCGCATGCGCGACGAACCGGACGGCGGGGTGCGCTACCAGCGCAAGATGCGGTTCCTGTCGGCCTTCGCCCGGCAGCTGACCCGTAGCCGGCTCGCGGCGCGCGCCCAGGGGCGCGAGTTCCTGATCATGGGTGATTTCAACGTCGCCCACACACGCTACGACGTGCGCAACTGGCGGCGTCGCGGGCAGGCCGAGGGTTTCCTGCCCGAGGAACGCGCCTGGTTCGATTCGCTGCTGTCACCGCGCACGCTCGTCGACGTCGTCCGCCGGCATCATTCCGAGGTCGACGGTCCCTACTCGTGGTGGTCGTGGCTGGGGGAATCGTTCGCCTCCGATTCCGGGTGGCGGATCGACTACCACCTCGCCACGCCGCAACTGGCCCGGACCGCGATCTCCGCAGGGACCGACCGCGATCCGGCACCGGACCGAAGGATCAGCGATCACGCGCCGGTCGTCGTGGACTACGACATCTGAGTCACCGTCGTGGACTACGACATCTGAACCTGATGTGTGGGCTCGTGATCAGTCCATGGTGAGGATCTGGCGGAGGGCGGTTCCGTCGGCCAGGGCGTCCATCGCCTCGTTGATCCGGCCCAGCGGCAGACGGTCGGTGACGAGCCGCTCGACCGGCAGTCGCCCCTCGCGCCACATGTCCACGAAGCGGGGGATGTCCCGGGCCGGGACGGCGGATCCGAGATAGCTGCCCACCAGTGAGCGGCCCTCGCCGACGAGAGCGGTGGGCGAGATCTCGAGCCGGGCGTCGGGGGCGGGCAGTCCGACGGTGATCGTGGTGCCTCCCGGTCCGGTGAGCGCGACCGCCGTGGCGAGCGCGGGCACGCTCCCCGCGGCCTCGATGACCAGCCGTGCCTTCACGCCCTGCTCGACGGCCTCGTCCGGTGAGAGGACGTGTCGGGCTCCCAGCGAACGGGCCGTGTCGCGCTTGTCGGGGGAGGTGTCGACGGCGATCACGGTGACGTCGTCGTGGGCCAGCGCCACGAGCAGCGCGGCCATCCCCACTCCACCGAGACCGACGACGACCAGCGTGTCCCCGGCCTGAGGACGAGCGGCATTGACGACCGCACCGCCACCGGTCAGCACGGCGCAGCCCATCAGCGCGGCGACCTCGGCGGGGACGTCGTCGCCGACACCGACGAGCGACCGCGTGTCGACGACGGCGTGGGTCGCGAAGGCCGATGCTCCCAGATGGTGGTGGACGTCGTTCCCGTCGCGGTGCAGCCGCCGGGCGCCCGACAGCAGGGTTCCCGCAGCGTTCGCGGCCGATCCTGGGATGCAGGGGCGGATGCCGTTGCTCGCGCAGCCCTCGCACTCACCGCAGCGGGGCATGAAGGTCATGACGACCCGCTCGCCGACGGAGAATCCGGTGGTGTCGTCACCGAGTTCGACGATGCGTCCGGCCGCTTCGTGCCCGAGCAGCATGGGCACCGGGCGAGGCCGGTTGCCGTCGACCACGGACAGATCGGAGTGGCACACACCGGCGCATTCGATCTCGACCAGCGCCTCACCCGGTCCCGGTGGGTCGAGTTCGAGAAGGTCCACGCTGAGCGGAGTGGACTCCTCGTACCGCCGCTGACGTCCGATCTCCTCCAGGACTGCTCCGGTGATCTGCACGGGTCTCCCTTCCGTAGGGTCGCGGATTCTCTGCCCCTAGCATCACGAGCATGACACTCACCCGGGCCGACCGCGTCCTCATCGGTGCTGCCGCCATCTTCCTCGTGTCCCAGGCGAACATCGGTCGGGTTCTCGGTTCCACGGCCCCGACGGTGGGCACCGTCCAGACCACCTTCTCGGCCGCGAAGTACCGGAAGATCCTCGACGATCTCGGTCCCGAGGAGATCGAGCGCTACCGGGAGCACTACTACTGGGACATGGTCCACCCGGCGACCTTCGCGATCGCGTTGCGGGCCGGCGCACGATCACTCGACGAGCACCGCCCGCTGTCACCGAGCACGCGTCGGATCCTGATGGCGGCGCCGGTCGTCGCCGCGGCGGGGGACTACGTCGAGAACATCGTCGGCCTGTACCTGCTGGATCACCGCACCCGGATCGACGATCGGACGGTCCGGGCCGCCTCGACCGTCAGCGTCACCAAGTGGGTGCTGGCGCTGGGCAGCTTCGCGTACCTGTCGCAGGGATTCCTGCGGATGTGGAGTGGTGCGGCGCTGCAGCGTCTGCGCCGCGGCCGACCGGTCACCGCGGGGTGCCTGCGCCGCGGCCGACCGGTCACCGCGGGGTGCCTGCGCCGCGGCTGACCCGTCACCACGGGGTGCCGAGCCGCCGCGAGGGTGTCCGGGCCACAATGTCCGCGTGACCACCATCTCCGCCCCCACCTGTTCCGCACTGTCCGCGCTCGACGAGCCGCTGCCCGGCACGGCAGCCACTGCGCCCGGCTACGTGTGCCTCGAGGTGCCGACGGGCTGGGGCCGCGACGTGCTCGACGGCACCGCCCTCGGCGCCGAGTTGTCGGACGAACTGTCCGTCCGGGCGAAGGCCGCGGACGTGCGGATCCTGTTCATCCGGAGACCCGGGCGCGACGTGGTGCGGGAGACCCGGACCGTCCTGCTGGCCCGCACCGAACCGGAGAACACCTGGTGCGAGCGGCTCGAGATCACCGAGCCGGCCGAGCTGCTCGACATCGTCCCCCGCGTGGTCGCAGGTCCGGCCCCCGGCATCGGCGCCGCCGTGCAGGACCCGATCGCCCTGGTGTGCGCTCACGGCAAGAGAGACCGGTGCTGCGCTGTGCTGGGGCGCCCGATCGCGGCCGCTCTGACCGCCGAGTTCGGGCAGGACGTGTGGGAGTGCTCGCACACCGGCGGACACCGTTTCGCGCCGTCGATGATCATGCTGCCCACCGGCTACACCTACGGGCGGCTCGGTGAGGACGACAGTCTCGCCGCGGTCCGCGACGCCGGGAAGGGACAGGTCCACGCGGCCGGTCTGCGGGGTCGCAGCACCTGGGGTGCGGCCGGGCAGGCCGCCGAGATCGCGGTGCGCGAGGCGATCGACGAGTTCGCGATCGACGCCGTGACGGTCGAGGACGGGGACGAGCCGATCGTGCGCCATCACGACGGCCGGGCATGGCGGGTCCGGGTGGAGACCTCGGAACTACCGGCCCGGCCGGCGAGCTGCGGTGCCGCCGCCAAGCCGGCGCGTCCCGTCGTCGCGACGACGATCACGCCGCTGTAGCGACCCCGAACACCGGCCGCCCTGCGGTCTGATGACCCGGCCGCTCTGCGGTCTAATGCCCCAGTCCGACCTTCGCGTGCACGCGCTTCATCCACGCCGGTGCCCACCAGTTGGCCTCACCCATGAGCTTGACCAGCGACGGCACGAGCAGCATGCGCACGATCGTCGCGTCGATGATGAGCGCGACGATCATGCCGACTCCGAGGAACCGCATGATCGACAGGCCGGAGATGGTGAAGGCCCCGGTGACCACGATCAGCAGCAGTGCGGCGGCGGTGACGACACGTCCGGTGCGGGCGATGCCGTATTCGACGGCCTCGACCGTGCTCGCTCCGGCCGCGCGGGCCTCCATCATGCGCGACATGAGGAACACCTCGTAGTCGGTCGACAGGCCGAACACCACGGCGAGGATGAGGACGACGAAGGTCGGCTCCATCGCCGCGGGAACGACGTGCAGCCACGAAGCACCGTGGCCCAGCTGGAACACCCAGGTCAGCACACCGAAGGTCGCGGCGAGGCTCAGTGCCGCCATGAGCACGGCCTTGATCGGTAGTGCCACCGACCCGAATGCCAGGAACAGCAGCACCAGGGTCGAGAGCACCATGATCGTGATCATCCAGGGGAGCGAATCCGAGACGGCCTGGTTGGCGTCGTCGACGAGGGCCCGGCCACCGCCGACGAGCAGATCGGTGCCGTCCGGCACGTCCAGGGCGCGCAGTTCGCCGGTGATCTCGCTCGCCCGTGCGGTGCCGTCCACGCCCTGCGCGTAGAGGCCCTGCAGGACCACCACGTCGGACTCCTGCCCGACGATGACGGTCTGCGAGATGCCGTCGACCTTGGCGACCTCGGTGGACACCGTGCGCACGGCAGTGCTGTCCGGGGCCTGCCCGTTCTCGCCGCGCAGGACGAGTGTGGCGCCGTTGCCGGTGCTCGGGAACTCGTCGAGCAGGGTCTGGGTGGCCGCGCGGGCCTGGCTGTCCTCGGGCAGCGCGGTGTATTCGATCTCCCCGAACCGTGCTTCGAACACAGGCGACGCGAGTACGAGGAGACCGCCGGTGATCACCACCGCGATCAGGGCGGGACGGCGCACGACCTTGCGGACGACCCCGCCCCAGAAACGACGCGCCCGCGCTTCGGCGCGGGTGGAGGTCTCACGGTCCCAGGTCCACGCGTTGATGCGGTGGCCGAGCATCGTCAGCAGCGCGGGAACCGCGGTCAGCGACAGGACGGCGGCACCGAGGACGGCGGCCATGGCACCGAGGCCGAGCGACCGCAGCACCGTCTGCGGGAAGACGAGCATGCCCGCGAACGCGCAGATCAGCAGGGCAGCGGAGAACATCACGGTGTGACCGGCGGTGGACATCGTCCGCTTGACCGCCGAGGTGACGTCCGAACCGGCCGCGAGTTCCTCGCGGTAGCGGCTGACGATGAACAGGCCGTAGTCGATCGCCAGGCCCAGACCGATCAGCGACGTGATGTTCAGCGCGTACGACGACACCTCGGTGAAATTCGACAGCAGACGCAGGGTGGCGAGGGACGAGAAGATCGCGAGCACACCCACGAAGACCGGGACCGCGGCGGCGATCACCCCGCCGAAGATGAACACCAGCAGCACCAGCGTGATGGGCACCGCGATGAGCTCGGACCGGACGAGATCGCTCTCCAGGGTGTCGGTGAACTCGATCGCGACCACGGTGTTGCCGGCGAACTGCGATTCCACGCCGGGCACCTCGAGCAGGTCGAGGGCTTCGGGGAAGCTCGCGGCGGTGAGCCCGGAGTTCGCGCCGAGCGTGATCGAGGCAGCCACGCTGCGTTGGTCGGTCGACAGCAGCAGCTGGTTCATCGGCGGCGGAGCGGTCCAGTAGGTCTGGATCGACTCGGCGGGGACGGCGTCCTGGAACTCGGCGAGGGTTCTTTCGATGTCGGGACGGATGTCGTCGACCGTGCGTCCCTCGGGTGCGGTGTAGAGCGCGATGATGTCCGCGGCCTGCGACCCGAAGTTCTCGTAGATGATCTGCTCGACCTCGACGGCCTCGCTGTTCGGGTCGTAGTAGCCCGTGCCGGTCAGCTTGCCGAAGATCCCGACGCCCCAGGCGCCGGCGAAGAGCACGACGAGCAGCACGATCGCCAGTACCCATCGGCTCCTGGTGACGACGATCTCGGCCCAGCGACTCATGCCCACTCCCGGTTCCGCTGACGATTGTGACGATCGGCAACTGTACTGGCGTGGAGTGGGAGGGCTTCACCCTGCTCGGCCGGAACGGCCGCGAGATCAGGGGAGGAAGAAGGTGGACCGACGCGCCGGATGCCTCACGGCACGTTGCGCAACGTGGCTCCAGCCGGACGGTATTCCACGAAGGCGGTTTCTCATTGGCTCCGGGGCGTACGCGACGCGCCGATCCACACTCCTCAACAGGGGTGGGCAAGGATCCATTCCCGGCCCTGCCGGACGTGACCGGGTTCACCCGCCGTCGTGGGCATGGTGGGCCGTGCCGGCCGCCTGCGTCACGTCGTGCACCTCGTCGGCGCCGACCACCACGAACTGTCCCATCATGCCGCTGTCCTCGTGTTTGAGCAGGTGACAGTGGTACATGTACGGCATCGCCGGATCGGTGTGGCTACCGAACGGAACGAGCAGACGCACGGTCGCCGCCGGCGGGACGAAGACGGTGTCCTTGCGACCGGCCAGGGACGGATGGTCGGGACTCACCCCGGTCATGCCGAGGATCTCGAACTGCACGTCGTGGATGTGGAAGTTGTGGATCGTGCCGCTGACGTTGCGCACCTCCCACAGTTCGGTGGTGCCGGCGACGACCACCTCGTCGATCCGGCCCATGTCCATCTTGCGATCGTTGATGGTCGTCGACGAGGTCAGGTCGATGCGGCGGGTGCTGCTCGGTTCCCCGAGCTCCGGAAGGGTGGTCAGCCTCTCCGGGATCGCGGCCGACGATCCGAGGACGGGTGCCGCCCGCAGCTCGAGGACGTCCATGCGGTCGTCGCCACCGGAGAAGCGGTCCTGCCAGAAGCCGGCCTTCAGCTCGGGCGGGGTGCTGCGCAGCACGTGCCTCGAACCTGCTTCCGGCCGGACGATGATCTCGGCACGCTCACCCGGCGACAGCCGGAGACTGCGGACGGCCCGCGGCTCCTCAAGCAGACCACCGTCGCTGCCGACGACGAGGAACGGCATCCCGGTGTCGAACGAGAAGTTGTAGACGCGCGCGTTCGACGCGTTGAGCACCCGGAGCCGGACCGTCTCGGTGCCGACGTCCAGGAACGGCCGCGGTGTGCCGTTAACGAGGATCTCGTCGCCGAGCGTGCCGACGTCGGCGAAGATCGCGTTGCTGTCGTCGAGCTGGTCGCCGTCGAACTTCCGGTCCTGGACGACGAGGGGGATGTCGTCGACCCCGTAGTCGTGGGGGAGCGGCGACGTGCCGGGCTCGTCGATCAGGAACATGCCCGCGACGCCCCGGTACACGTGCGCGGCGGTGGAACCGTGCAGGTGCGGGTGGTACCAGAGGGTCGCGGCCGGTTGATCGACGGTCCAGTACGGCGACCATGTCGTTCCGGGCTCGATCGGCTGGTGCGGTCCGCCGTCCATCGCCGCGGGCAGGTGCATGCCGTGCCAGTGCATCGTGCTCGTCTCGCCGAGTTCGTTCGTGACGTTCACGCGCACGTTCTCGCCGCGCACGGCGCGGAGGGTGGGTCCGAGATAGCTGCCGTTCACGCCCCATGTCCGGGTGTCGGGGCCGTGCCCGAGGTCGGTCGTGCCGCGCTGCATGGTCAGGTCGAACACGCGCGTGCCGTCGGCGTCGACGGTGCCCGACTCGACGGGAGGGATGCGCAGGGCGGTGTCGAAGTCGACGCGTCCGGTGGTGTCGAGCGCGCGCGTGGTCCACGCGTGGACGGCCAGGCCACCGATGACCGCCACGAACGCGATGAAGAGCACGAAGGGTATGGCGAGCAGGCGCACCAGGAGTTTCACGACACCCATGCTCGTTCTCCCGCACCGTCGGCACATCCGGCGTGGCACCGGATTTCGTGGTGGGGGAGAACCCTGACGGAACCTCAGGAAACGCTGTGCAGGCGTGCCGCCTGCCGCACGAGATGGTCGCGTTCGGGCACGCTGGTCGCCAGGTGCGCGGCCTCGGCGTAGAGCCGGGCCGCCGTCGCGGTGTCGCCGGCGCGTTCGTGGAGATACGCCGCGGCCGCCGTGTACCGGGGCAGGCTGGGGTCGAGCTCGGCCATTGCTGCGAGACCGGCGTGGGGTCCGTCGGCCTCACCGACCGCGACGGCACGGTTGAGACGGGCCACCGGGTTGTCGGTGAACCGCAGGAGCTCGTCGTACCACTCGACGATCTGCACCCAGTCGGTCTCCTCCGCGGTACGCGCGTCGGCATGCAGGGCGGCGACGGCGGCCTGCGCCTGGAACTCGCCGAGCCGGTCGCGGGCGAGCGCGGCCTGCAGGATCTCCACGCCCTCCGAGATCAGACGCGTGTCCCACAGGCTGCGATCCTGTTCGGTGAGGGGAACGAGACTGCCGTCCGGCCGGATGCGCGCCGCTCGCCGGGCGTGATGGAGCAGCATCAGCGCGAGCAGACCCGACACCTCGGGGTGGTCGATCACCGCTGCCAGCCCGCGCGTGAGCCGGACGGCCTCGGTGGCCAGGTCGACGTCACCCGAATAGCCCTCGTTGAACACGAGATAGAGCACCCGCAACACCGTCGCGACATCGCCCGGCCGATCCAGCCGGACGTCCGCGATCGTGCGCTTGGCCCGGCTGATGCGTTGGGCCATCGTCGCTTCCGGAACGAGATAGGCCTGCGCGATCTGCCGGGTCGTCAACCCGCCGACGGCACGCAGGGTGAGCGCGACCGCCGAGCCGGGCGTGAGCGACGGGTGGGCACACAGGAAGTACAACGCGAGCGTGTCGTCCACCGGTGTGCCCGGCCCCGGCCGGGGCTCGGCGTCGACGAGGATCTCGCGGCGTCGACGGGACGCGTCGGCGCGCACGGTGTCGAGGAATCTGCGCCACGCCACCGCGACCAGCCAGCCCTTCGGGTCGCGCGGCGGATCCTCCGGCCACACCCGCAGGGCTTCGACGAGCGCGTCCTGGACGGCATCCTCGGCCGACGCGAAATCCGCTCCGCGGCGGACGAGGATGCCGATCACCGTGGGGACGAGCGTGCGCAGCAACGCCTCGTCCACGTCTACTCCGTGACGGTCGGCGGTTCGGACATGAACGGTCGCACCTCGAGCCATTCGTGGATCGGCTTCCCGCCGGCTCCCGGCGCGGCCGACAGTTCGCCGGCCAGTTCCAGTGCCCGGTCGTAGCTGTCGACGTCGATCACCATCCACCCGGCGATGAGATCCTTCGTCTCCGGGAACGGCCCGTCGGTGGCCGGGGGACGTCCCTCACCGTCGTAGCGGACGAAGGTGCCCTCCGGGGAGAGCGCCTGCGCGTCGACGAACTCGCCGGTGCTCTCGAGACGGGCGGCGAAATCCTGCATGTACCGGATGTGGGCCGACACCTCGTCCGGCTCCCACTGATCCATGGGTACGTCGTTCACCGCTGCCGGGGCGCCGCGGTAATGCTTGAGCAGCAGGTACTTGGCCATGATGTTCTCCTCCGTGCGGTACGGCCCATTGTGGCCGCGTTCATGGAGGAGACGGAGCCGCTTCCGGATTCTCGACATCCCTCCGCGAACGATTCGAGGTTAGGGTCGCGGCATGCGTATTCATCTCGGACCGGGCCACGACGAACACCTCGCCGCCGCGATCGTCTCCGGCGGTGGAACCCTCTCCGAACTGGACGAGGCCGACGCCCTGGTGTGGGACGGCAGCGCCGAGGAATTCCCGGATCTGCCCGACCGGGTGCGCTGGGTGCAGCTCACCTACGCGGGTATCGAACCGTTCTTCCGGGCGGGCGTGATCGACGACCGCCGGCTGTGGGCGAATGCGTCCGGTGTGTACGCCGACAACGTGGCCGAGTACGCGGTGGGAGCGCTGCTCGTGGGGTTGCGGCAGTTCCACGCCTCGGTTGCCGCGAAGCGGTGGACCAAGGACGTTCTCGACCCGCGGGTGCGGACCCTCCACGGCTCGACCGTGGCCATCGTCGGATGCGGCGGTATCGGCCGGGCGATGATCCCGCGCCTGCATGCCCTCGGCGCGTCCGTCGTCGCGGTCAATCGTTCGGGCCGTCCCGTCGACGGCGCGAAGGTCACGCTGCCGGCCGACCGCACGTCGGAGGTGTGGTCGATGGCCGATCACTTCGTCGTCGCCGCACCCGCGACCGCCGAGACCGATCATCTCGTCGACGCCGCCGCGCTCGCGGCGATGCCCGGGTCGGCGTGGCTCGTGAACGTCGCGCGGGGCAACCTCGTCGACACCGACGCGCTGGTGAAGGCGCTCGGGGACGGTGCGATCGCCGGGGCGGTCCTCGACGTGACCGATCCCGAACCGTTGCCCGACGGTCATCCGCTGTGGGATCTCGACAACGCCGTGATCACACCGCACATCGCCAATACGCGCAGCCGGCTGACGCAGACGTTCGCGCCGACCCTCGAGGAGAACGTACGCCGGTTCGCCGCGGGTGAGGAGTTGATCGCCCGGGTCGATCCGAACGCGGGTTACTGAGGCCGTTCGGCCGCCTTCTTGATCGCGGACAGGCGGCGGTCCCAGCCTGCCCCCACGGCGTCGATCGCACGCCCGACCGCGCTCAGCCGCGATCCGACGGCGGAGAAGCGGATCTCCCGTCCGGCGCGCTCGGAGGTCACGAGACCGCACCGTTCGAGCACCGCCAGATGCTTGGCGATGGCCTGACGGGAGACCGTGAACTCGGCCGCGAGCCCGGACGCCGACGCCGGGGATCGGCCCAGTCGCTGCAGGATGCGCCACCGGGTGTCGTCGGCCAGGGCCGCGAAGACGGGATGCAGGTCGGCGGAGAACTCAGCGTCGGGCAACGCTTCCGTCCTTCTCGAGATGGTGCTTGGCGATCTCCAGTTCGGTGGTCCAGCCGCGGGAGTTCTCCTCGAAGCGGGTGCGGCGTTCGCTCGCGTCGCCGGGCAGGGAGTCGAATCCGGTTTCCGTGACGCGCACTTCGGTCGTGCCGGTGTCGAGCGCGGTGAGCCGGAACTCGACGAGGGTCGACGGACTGTCGGGATCGGTGTGGTCGGCGAGCCAGCGGAAGGCCGCGTAGTGCGGTTCGTCGAGGGTCACGGTGCGGAAGACGAAGGCGCCGTGGACCGGATCGTGCACGGTGGTGAGATCTCCGTCGTGTTCGAGGCGGTGCTCGGTCCACTCGTTGTCGTTGATGTACCAACCGGGTTCGGCCACGAGTGTCCACACCCGGTCCACAGGGGCGTCGATGGTGATGTCGCGTTCGATTCGGTCGAGTTCGTCGGTCATGATTGCCTCCTTCGATGGGAATGCAACTCCAGGGTTGCACTTGCTGGCCCGTGATGCAACCCCCTGGTTGCAGTCGATCGTGCAGTTCTCGTCGCCGACTCCCGGCGTGTCGCGACGAGAACTGCGCGTGTTCGAACGTCTCGTTCGAACACATGTGCGATACTGGATCGGTCGAGGAGGTGCCGGAGTGGGATGGGGAAACGGTCCGCCGACCTGGTCGGAGATGGAACGTGTGCTCTCGGGACGACCCGGCACTTCCCGCCGCGATGCCGAACATCCCGGCGACGGGAGCGACAGCCCGGCGTGGTCGCGCACCCGCACCGAGTACGAGGCGCGGGTCCGACGTCCGGAAGGACCGGTCGTGCCCTACGCCGAACTGCACGCCCACTCCGCGTTCAGCTTCCTCGACGGTGCCTCCACGCCGGAGGAACTCGCCGAGGAGGCGGCACGACTCGGACTCGAGGCCCTCGCGGTGACCGACCACGACGGACTGTACGGAGCGGTGCGATTCGCCGAAGCCGCACGCGAACTCGGCATCCGCACCGTCTTCGGAGCCGAGCTGGGCCTCGACGATGCGCACCTGCTCGTCCTCGCCCGCGGTCAGGAGGGCTATCGACGCCTGTCGCGGCAGATCGCCGACGCCCACCTCGCAGGAGGGGAGAAGAACAACCCGAGGTACGACTACGACGCGCTCACCGACGCCGCCGGTGGGCACTGGCAGATCCTCACCGGTTGTCGTCGGGGGCACCTGCGACAGGCGCTCACCACGGGCGGGATCCCCGCCGCCGAAGCAGCATTGCTCGATCTCGTCGACCGGTTCGGTGCCGACCGCGTGACCGTCGAACTCACCCGTCACGGATATCCCGACGACCACGAACGCAACGCAGCCCTCTTCGAACTTGCCGCGCGACATGGCATTCCGTGCATCGCGAGCACGGCGGCGCACTTCGCGCATCCCCATCGGCGACGTCTGGCGATGGCCGTGGCGGCGATCTCCGACCGGCAGAGCCTCGACGACGCCGTCGGCCGGATCCCCCCGACCGGAGGCGGGCACCTGCGGTCGGGGGAGGAGATGACGCGGCTGTTCGAGGCCTTTCCGGGTGTCGTGCACCATGCCGCCGAACTCGGTCGTGAATGCGCCTTCGATCTGCGTCTCGTCGCCCCGAAACTGCCGCCCTTCGATGTTCCCGACGGGCACACCGAGTTCACCTGGCTGCGCGAACTCACCTACGACGGGGCGCGTCGCCGCTACGGTCCGGTCGAGCGCCGCCCCGACGCCTATCGGCAGATCGAACACGAACTCGACGTCGTCGGCCGGCTGGGATTCCCGGGATACTTCCTCGTCGTCCACGACATCGTCGACTTCTGCAAGCGGAGCGACATCCTCTGCCAGGGACGAGGATCGGCCGCCAACTCGGCGGTCTGCTACGCGATCGGCATCACCAACGTCGACCCCGTCGGCAACAAGCTGCTGTTCGAACGCTTCCTGTCGCCCGAACGCGACGGCCCACCCGACATCGACCTCGACATCGAATCCGACCGGCGCGAGGAGGCGATCCAGTACGTCTACCGCAAGTACGGCCGCATCAATGCGGCGCAGGTCGCGAACGTCATCACCTACCGCGGTCGTTCCGCCGTCCGCGACATGGCCCGTGCTCTCGGATACTCGCAGGGACAGCAGGACGCGTGGAGCAAGCTGATCGGCCGGTGGGGTGGGGTGCGGGTAGAGACCGACGAACGGATCCCGGAGACGGTTCTCGATCTCGCCGAACAGATCGAAGGTCTCCCACGGCATCTCGGCATCCACTCGGGCGGCATGGTGATCTGCGACCGGCCCGTCGCCGATGTGTGCCCCGTCGAATGGGCGCGAATGGAAGGACGCACCGTTCTGCAGTGGGACAAGGACGACTGTGCTGCAGCGGGTCTCGTGAAGTTCGATCTGCTCGGCCTCGGCATGCTCTCCGCGCTGCACTACATGATCGACCTCGTCGACGAACACGAAGGCATCCGAGTCGATCTCGCGCACCTCGACCTCTCCGAGCCGGGGGTCTACGAGATGTTGTGCCGCGCCGACTCGGTGGGTGTCTTCCAGGTGGAGTCGCGGGCGCAGATGGCCACTCTGCCGCGGTTGAAGCCGCGCTGCTTCTACGATCTGGTCATCGAGGTGGCCATCATCCGGCCCGGCCCGATCCAGGGCGGTTCGGTGCACCCCTACATCCGGCGGCGCAACGGTCTCGAACCCGTCACCTACGACCATCCGTGCCTCGAGAAGGCCCTCGAACGCACCCTCGGCGTTCCGCTCTTCCAGGAACAGCTCATGCAGATGGCCGTCGACGCCGCGGGATTCACCGCGGCGGAGGCCGACCGGTTGCGTCGCGCCATGGGATCGAAACGGTCGACGGAGAAGATGGAGCGTCTGCGGGGACGCCTCTATCAGGGCATGCGGGACCTGCACGGCATCACGGGGGACGTCGCCGACCGCATCTACGAGAAGCTCTACGCCTTCGCGAATTTCGGTTTCCCCGAAAGTCATTCGCAGAGCTTCGCCTCGCTGGTGTTCTATTCGGCGTGGTTCAAACTGCACCATCCCGCAGCGTTCTGCGCGGGTCTGCTGCGTGCTCAGCCGATGGGTTTCTACTCGCCGCAATCGCTGGTCGCCGATGCCCGCCGTCACGGTGTGGTCGTCCACGGCCCCGACATCGGGGCGAGCCTCGCGCACGCCACCCTCGAGAACGAAGGGCGAGAGGTCCGGCTCGGCCTGGCGACGGTGCGGCACATCGGCGACGACCTCGCCGAACGCATCGTGACCGAACGCAGTGCCCACGGCCCGTACACCTCGCCCGCCGACCTCGCCGCCCGCGTCGGTCTCACCACCGCGCAGGTCGAGGCACTGGCCACCGCGGGAGCGTTCTCCTCGTTCGGTGTCACCCGCCGCGAAGCCCTCTGGGGTGCGGCTCCGGCGGCGGCACAACGCCCCGGCCGGCTTCCCGGGATCGGGACGGTGCCGGCTCCGGCCCTGCCGGGCATGAGCGCTCTCGAACTCGCCGCCGCCGACGTCTGGGCCACGGGAATCTCGCCCGACAGCTATCCGACCCAGTTCCTGCGCGAGAGGCTCGACGAACTCGGGGTGATCCCGGCCGCGGAGCTGCTGCACGTCCCCGACGGGACGCGCATCCTCGTCGGCGGGGCCGTGACCCACCGGCAGCGACCGGCGACCGCCGCCGGTGTCACCTTCCTCAACCTCGAGGACGAGACCGGAATGGTGAACGTGGTGTGCTCGGTCGGCCTGTGGGCGCGCTACCGGACCGTGGCCCACACCGCTCCCGCCCTGCTCGTCCGCGGCCGGCTCCAGAACGCCGAGGGGGTGGTCACGCTCCTCGCCGACCATCTCGAAGCCATGGATCTGCGAATGCCGAGCAGATCACGCGACTTTCGCTAGCATCGCCGAGTGTGAAACGCCTGTCGCTGGTGTCGTTGGCTCTGTTCGCGCTGGTCGTCACCGGCTGCGACGAGGGTGGGGGAGGCGAGGGCTCCTCGGTCTCCGCGCCTGCGATCTCGGCACCCGCGATCGTCGACGGCGGTCTCCGCGAGTCGCAACCCCTCGAGGAGTCCGACCGCAAGGAGGTCGTCACCGGCTACCTCGAGATGGATGCCGGCGATCCCGTGGCGACGGGCCGCCGGGTCGTGACGGTCGTCGAGGAGGCCGGTGGGCGCGTGGACTCGCTCACCGAGCAACCCGAGGCGAGCAGCGTGCTCACGGTGCGGGTGCCCGCCGACCGACTCGACGAGGTCGTCGACGAGATCCGCACGCTCGGTCGTGTCACCAGCCTGAGCACCACCCGCGACGACGTGACGATGCAGTACACCGACCTCGAAGCCCGAGTGGGTGCGCTGCGGGCCTCGGTCGACCGCCTGCGCGCGCTGCTCGAGTCGTCGGCCGACGTCGAAGCGCTGATCGCCGCCGAGACCGCCCTGGCCGAACGACAAGCCGAACTCGACAGCCTCGAGGCGCAGCGACGGCAGCTGAGCGACCGGATCGAACTGTCCACACTCACCGTCGACATCACCACCGACCGCCTTCCCTCCGAGCAGGACAGTTTCTGGGACGGGCTGGTCGCAGGATGGAACAGCCTGTGGGCCGCGCTGGGGGCAGCGGTGGTCGGTATCGGAGCCGCGCTACCGTGGGTGGCGTTCCTGTTCGTGTGTGCAGGTGTCCTCTACCTGGTCATCCGGCTCATCACCCGACGGGAACGTTCGTCCGGAACCACCGGGCCGCCCGATACCGAGAGGACCGACAGCGATGCGTGAGGTCGACCTGGCCGCACTCGAATCCGCGCTCACCGACGGGGCGACCGTCATCGACGTGCGTGAACGCGACGAATACGCCCAGGTGCGCGTACCCGGCGTCACGAACATCCCGCTCAGCGAGTTCGTCGCGCGGATCGACGAGATCCCCACCGAGGGCACCGTCTACGTCGTCTGCGCCGTGGGTGGCCGCAGCCTGCAGGCCGCGCAGTATCTCGCCGGTCGCGGTGTCGACGCCGTGTCCGTCGCGGGCGGCACCGACGGATGGGCCCGCTCGGGTCGTCCGGTGGAGAGCGGCGCCTAAACTCCTCCGGGGAATCCGTGCTGTCGCCACGCCTCGTAGCAGGCGACGGCTGCGGCGTTCGACAGATTCAGTGAACGACGCCCGGGCAGCATGGGGATACGGATCTGCTCGGTGATGTGTGGGTCGGCGAGCACCTCGGGCGACAGCCCGGTCGGTTCGGGTCCGAACAACAGCACGTCGCCGGCTCGGTACTCGATCTCCGCATAGCTCGACGTGCCGTGCGCGGTGAACGCGAACACCCGCTCGGGGGCCAGCGCCGCCCACGCGGCCTCGAGACTGCTGTGCACGGTGACCGACGCGAGATCGTGGTAGTCCAGGCCCGCGCGGCGCAGCTTCGGCTCGGACAGGTCGAAACCGAGGGGTTCCACCAGGTGCAGTTCCGCGCCGGTCGCGGCGACCATGCGTATGGCATTGCCGGTGTTGGGGGGAATGCGCGGCTCGTGGAACATCACTCTGAACACGATGCAGGTTAACAAGTCGGCACTGTGTGGCCCGGCTCGCACGCCCCTCCGAGCAGCCATCCGGAGTTCGCAAGAGTCACGCGACGTCCTGCGAACGAAGGTGCATTGCGCGCAGCCCGAGCGGAACCGGTGACAGTCCGGAAGCGTATCTCGAACTACCAACCGGATCGTGCGCACGAGGCCGCGACACTTCTGCGGGAAGCCGGCGTCCCACTGCTCGTCCACCAGCCGCACTACTCGATCTTCGACCGCAGCATCGAGCAGAACGGTCTGCTCGATGCAGCCGAGCAGGACGGTTTCGGCCTAGTCGTGTATTCGCCGCTCGCACAGGGACTTCTGACGGACAAGTATCTCGAGACCATCCCGGACGGTGCGCGAGCGGTGGACAGCGCGTTCCTCTCTCCGGACGTGATCGACGAGACCTACCGGCAGCGCGTCACCGAACTCGACAAGCTGGCCCGGTCGCGTGGGCAGTCGCTGGCCCAGCTGGCGCTGCAGTGGGTACTCCGGCAGCCTGCCGTGACCTCGGCGCTGGTCGGCGCGAGTTCGACCTGGCAGCTCGACCACAATCTCGAGGCGCTGAGCTTCCCGCCGCTCACCGACGACGAGCTCGCCGTCATCGACGAGTACGGCGTCCACGGCACCGGCCTCGGTCTCTGACACGACCGCCATGCGGCTCTACGAGAACCTGGGATTCACGTCGCGCAAGCGATCCGTGCCGACCCGCGTGCGCACACCGTCGGCACAGCCGCGGGACGCGTGCTTTCATTCATAGCCGGGGGACGCGTGTTTTCATTCTCGTGTCGGGTTCGATTCGGTCGGCCGCGGGAGATGTCATGGAATCACCGGTAGCAACGTATGTCTCGGCGGTACGCAGCTTCTCGGAGCTGGTCCGTGCCGTGCCGGAGGACCACTGGGACGGTCCAGGCCTGGGTGAGTGGGACCTCCGGGCGCTGATCGGCCACACCTCGCGCTCGTTGACGACCGTCACGACCTATCTGGACAGTCCCGCCGACACCGAGGACCTCGCGAGCGCGGAGCAGTACTACGTGCACGTCAAGGAACTGACCTCGGTTCTCGGCGCGGAGGACATCGTCGAACGCGGACGACGTGCCGGTGCCGACCTCGGTGACGACCCGGTGGCGACGATCGATGCCCTCTCGACTGCGGTGATCGAACGGCTCGGTGCCGGCGAGGACCGTCTGATCCGGGTGATCGGGGACAAGGGGATCCGGTTGCACTCCTATCTGCCGACGCGCACCTTCGAACTCGCCGTCCACGGTCTCGACATCGCAGCTGCCGCGCATATCCCTTACGAGCCTCCGGCCGACGTCCTCGAAGAGGCGACCCTGCTGGCCACGAGGATCGCGCTGGCACTCGGCGACGGTACGACCGTGCTGCGGGCCCTGACCGGACGGACGTCGCTACCGGACGGTTACTCCGTCGTGTGAGCGGCGACGTTCAGCGCAACCGGGACCGGAACATTCGGTCCTCCAGCAACGCGAGCACGGATGCCGGGGGAGGCAATCGTGCGATCTCGTCGCGCAATCGCTCGGCACCGCGGCGGAGAGAGCCCGAGGACAGCGCGTCGAGGGTGATCCCTCCGAGCTCCGCCGAGGTTACGGTGACGGGATCGATCGTGGTCCCTGCGCCCAGCGCGACCAGCCGTCGGGCGTTGAGTTCCTGGTCCGCGCCCATCGGAAGCGCGACGACCGGAACGCCGTGGGTGAGCGCACCGATGACGCTGCCCGATCCGCCGTGATTGACGACGAGATCGACGTGCGGGAGCACGGTCGACTGCGGCACGAACCGTTCGATGCGGACGTTGTCGTCCGGTGACGGCAGGGTGGCCGGGTCGACGTCGCAGCCGACGGTGACGAGCACGCGCGCAGGCAGTCGGTGCAGCCCCCGGACGAGGCGGACGAAGAGATCACCGGACTCGGTGTTGAAGACGGTACCCAGCGTGACGTACACGCGGTGGGGCTCCTCGCCGCTACGAAGCCAGTCGATCGCAGGGTGTCCGTGGGACGCGCGCGACGGGCCCGAGCCTATCGAGACGGCTGTGGGAGGCAACGGGAAGTCGGGATCGCGGAACGACGGTGGGAACGGTGAGATGACGAGATTCCGTTTCAGGAAGGAGAATTCGGGATCCAAGGGGAGTCCGTGGGTTGCCCGTAGTCGTCCCAGTGGCTCACGGATGCGGTCGATCCGGGTGAGTGCTCCGGACGCGATGACGTCGACCACCACGCGGGGAACGGCGGCGTGTTCGGCTGCCGTCATCGCACCGAAGTCCATCTCGTCGCAGATCACCAGGTCCGGATGCCAGCGGTCGATGACATCGCGGACCAGGTCGAATCGTCGCGCCGCGAGCACACCGGCGAAGTGGGTGCCGATCACCGAGTACTCGTGGTCGAGGTCGGGAGGAGCGAGCGTGCCCGTGGACCGACCGGAAGGAGATGTCGTGTCCCCCTCGGGGAAGTGCGCGTCGAAGCCTTCGGCGCCTGCGAGGACGTCCGCCTCCCCGCACACGCCGAGACGGTGGCCGGCCCCGCGCAGGACGTCGGCGATCGGGAGCATGGGTGCGAGATGGCCGAGGCCGCCTGCGAACGAGAACAGGACACGACGCGCGGCACGGCCTCGTGTACTACCGGTCGTCGATCCGGCTCCGTGCGCCATGGTCGAATTACACCGCTCCGCGCTCGTGTACGCGAATCGCCGACCGGGTGTGGCTCCGAGCGGTAGCTGGTTCAATCGAGAGGCACGAGCAGCGGGCGACCCGGGAGAGAACCATCGCGATGACACGCCGACGCGGAATCCGACTGGCCGCGCGGGATGCGCTCCACGTCTTCGTGGGGGACACCGACCCCGAAGCCCCGCCACCGACCATGGTGAGCTTCTACGTGTTCGACGCACGAGCAGGCGAGGCCCCCATCCACACCCGTGAGGATGCCGTCACCTGGATCGGGGAGCGTCTGCATCGCACACCGGCGCTCGGCCGACGTCTGCACCGCGTGCCGGCGGACCTCGACTTCCCCTACTGGGTGGAGACGGACGTCGACCCGGACGACCACGTCCGGTACGAGACGATCGGACCGACCTCGCGCAGCGAATTGCATCGGATGCTCGCGTCGACGAAGGAACGCCGTCTCGATCTGTCCGCACCGCCGTGGGAAGTGCACGTCCTGACCGATATTCGCGGCGTCGAGGACCTCCCCGAGGGCGCCACGATCGTCGCGCTGCTCCTGCACCACTCGGTGACCGACGGGCTCGGAGCCGTCGAGATCGCTCGTGCGCTGCTCGACGATCCGTCTGCCACCCCTTCGGCGGGAGGACGAGTTGTCGCCGTACCCGGAACGGTCCGCGCGGCGGCAGCCTTGCCCTTCCGGTACGCGAGGATGCTCCCGGCCCTGGTCGCAGCACGTCGCGCTCGACGAGCGCTGGGTGGTCTCACCGCCTCGGGGGAGATCACCACGCCCCGGCCGCAACGTCCCCGCACCCGCTTCGACACCGACGCCGGCGGTCCCTGGCAGCTCGGCATCGTCCGTATGCCGCTGCCGGAGGTGCGTGCCGTCGCGCGCGCCACGGACACCTCGGTGAACGACCTGCTTCTGACGGTCGTCTCGGGCGGACTGCGCGCCTACCTCGCGTCCTACGAGGAGATTCCCGCCGACTCGCCGGCGGCGATCGTTCCGGGATCGCTCCGAGACGGGGCGGGAACGGAGTCGGAGAACAAGGTCACGCTCATGTATGTCGACCTGCACATCGACCGGACGGATCCGCGCGAGCGACTCCGCCGAGTCCACGAGTCGGCCGCTCTCGAGAAACAGCGCATCCGGCGTCCGGAGTCGGCTGCCTCCGTTGCAGCGGTGGATGCATCGCCCGCGTTCGACCTGGCGATGACGATCCGACGAGCGCACCGCAGGCGGGTGGGGCCCACGGGAGACGTGGTGCCGCTGGCCAACACCACCGTGACGAACGTGCCCCGCGGGCCGGTCGAGAGTCTCCGCTTCGGTGACAGTCCCGCCGTCGAGGCGATCGGTACTCCGATGCTCAACCGGAACTATGGTCTCGTCCACTCCGTGACGTCGCTCGGCGAGGTTCTCACCTTGTCTTTTCTGGTATCGGACTCCTGCATGCCCGACCCCGGGCAGTACGAGCGGTATCTCGCCGAGGCCTTTGCGGAACTGTCCCGGGACTGCCTGCCTCCGGGCGCCCGGACGGTTTCCGGTACCGGCCGCGATTCGACGCCGGACGGGCGCCTGGAAGAATGAACGACGTGACTGCGACGATCCTGGACGGCAAAGCAACCCGCGACGAAATCTTCGAGGACCTGAAGGTCCGCGTGGATGCGCTGAAGGCCAAGGGCGTCACGCCCGGCCTCGGCACGATCCTCGTCGGCGACGATCCGGGATCCGCGGCCTATGTGCGCGGCAAGCACAACGACTGCGCGAAGGTCGGCATCACGTCGATCCGCAAGGATCTGCCCGCCGACATCACCCAGGAGCAGCTGTTCGAGGCGATAGACGAGCTCAACGCCGATCCCGCCTGCACCGGCTACATCGTGCAGCTCCCGCTGCCGAAGCATCTCGACGAGAACGCGGCGCTCGAGCGCATGGATCCGGGCAAGGACGCCGACGGACTGCACCCGGTCAACCTCGGCCGGCTCGTGCTCGGCAAGGAGGCTCCGCTGCCCTGCACGCCGCGCGGCATCATCCACCTGCTGCGCCGCTACGACGTGGAGATCGCCGGCGCGCACGTGGTGGTGGTCGGTCGTGGCGTCACCGTCGGTCGCCCGATCGGTCTGCTGCTGACCCGTCGTTCGGAGAACGCGACGGTCACCCTCTGCCACACCGGCACCCGTGATCTCGCTGCAGAGGTGCGTCGCGCCGACATCATCGTCGCAGCCGCAGGTGTTCCCGGCCTGGTGACGGCGGACATGGTCAAGCCCGGCGCCGCGGTGCTGGACGTGGGTGTCTCCCGCACTGAGGACGGACTGCGCGGCGACGTCGCCGCCGACGTGCGCGAGGTCGCGGGCTTCGTGTCCCCGAACCCCGGTGGCGTCGGACCGCTGACCCGCGCCTTCCTTCTGACCAACGTCGTGGAGCGGGCCGAGCAGCTCGCGTCCCGATAAGCGGGTCGACGACCCCGGGAGACGAGATGGCTCAGGCTCTGCGATTCACGCGTCTGAACCTGCCGCTGCTCGCGGTCACCCTGGTGATCGCGGCAGCGGTGATCCTGGTGATCGCCGACCGGTGGCGACGCGGAGCGTTCGTCTTCGGCGGCGCCACCATCCTCGCCGGCCTGTTCCGCTGGGCTCTCGACGAGGACAAGGTCGGTGTCCTCGCGGTACGCGGCAAGACGTTCGATGTCGTCTCGATGATGGTCGTCGGCGGAATCGTCGTGGCGCTCGCCGCGTCGATCGACCCGCTGGGAACCGACTAGCCCTCGGCGAGCTTCATCAGTTCGACGAGGAGCTTCGCGACCTCGTCGGCCTCGGTGAGGAATCCGTCGTGCCCGTCGCGGGAGACGAGCACACGCAGGTCGCCCGATCCCGGGAGCAGATCCGCGATCTCCTGCTGCAGGCGCAGCGGATACAGCCGGTCGGAGTCGACGCCGGCGACGATCGTCGGGACCGGGGTGGACGCGAGTGCGGCCTCGACGCCGCCGCGTCCGCGCCCGACGTCGTGCCGGTTCATCACGTCGGACAACACCACATAGGTACCGGGATCGAAGCGCGCGACGAGCTTGCGCGCCTGGTGCTCGAGATAGCTCTGCACGGCGTACCGGCCGCCGCGCCACGGGTCCTCGTCGTCCTGGGGGAGATTCCCGAAGCGCGTGTCGAGTTCGAGTTCGGTCCGGTAGGTGAGGTGCGCGATGGTCCGGGCGATGGCGAGCCCGGCTTCGGGACGCCGCCCCGTGCCGTAGTAGTCGCCGCCCTGCCAGTCGGGGTCGGCCGTGATGGCCGCCATCTGCGCGCTCTGGGTGCCGATCTGGTCGGCGGTCGCGCGGGCACCGGTGGCGAGGACGAGCGACGCCCGCACCCGCTCCGGGTACGCGATGATCCACTCGAGGGTGCGCATGCCGCCCATCGATCCGCCGGTCACGGCGGCGAGGACGTCGATACCGAGCTTGTCGAGCAGCGCCACCTCGGCCGCCACCTGGTCGCGCACGGTGATCAGCGGGAAGCGGGATCCCCAGGCCTTGCCGTCGGGTGCGGTGCTGCCGGGGCCGGTGGAGCCGCGGCACCCGCCGAGGATGTTCGTCGAGACCACGCACCAGCGATCGGTGTCGATCGGAGCGCCCGGGCCGACCATGCCCGACCACCAACCGGGGGACGGATGGTCCGGTCCGGCGGGGCCGGTGACGTGCGAGTCGCCGGTGAGGGCGTGTTCGACGAGCACCACGTTGTCGCGGGCGGGGGACAGTTCGCCCCACCTCTGCACGGCGATCGTGACGTTCGGCAGCGTCTCGCCGCTCTCGAGCGCGAGATCGCCGATGTCGATGGTGTCGAGGCGTCCGTCCGACGGGGGCAGTTCGACGCGACGCCGCTCGGTGCCCGCCGTCAAGAGATGACCGCCTCGAGGCTCGCGGTGGGCTGGCAGCGCCGGCTGCGGATGTCGGTCATCGTGTCCTTCCGGCGGTGATGGGAGGTGTGATCGTGGCTTGCGTGCGACAGCACATCATCATCTCAGTCCTCCCGACAACAGGCTTGTCGGTGGGGTTCCACCGACCGTGTCATCACCCGGAGCACCCCACCCCGGTCGGAGGGTTGCCGGCCAGCAAGCCGGGGCTTGACGCTGGCACTCATGACTTTCCCGGCAGTCTAGCGACTCTCCGTCGCAGGGTCCTATGCACCCTCTGAACATCCCTGACCAGCAGGAAAGTTACCGGTCGGTAGGGCGTGGGGGTGGGACGAGGCGCTTTGCGGTCATCGGCAATAGCAGTACGCTTGTCATGTTTGGCCGCGGTCCAGGACGTGGACACGGCCATGCTCGCTGCTCGCGAGCCGACGGCGATCGCACCCACAAAGTGCGGTCGATTGGGGACCTACAGAAACGTCCTAGGAGGACACGAAGCGCATATGTCCAAGATCAAGGTTGAAGGTAAGGTCGTCGAACTCGACGGCGACGAGATGACCCGCATCATCTGGCAGTTCATCAAGGACAAGCTGATCCACCCGTACCTGGACGTGGATCTCGAGTACTACGACCTCGGCGTGGAACACCGCGACGCCACCGACGACCAGGTGACGGTCGACGCGGCGAACGCCATCAAGAAGCACAACGTCGGCGTCAAGTGCGCCACCATCACCCCCGACGAAGCGCGTGTCGAGGAATTCGGTCTGAAGAAGATGTGGCGGTCGCCCAACGGCACCATCCGTAACATCCTCGGCGGCACCATCTTCCGCGCGCCCATCATCATCTCGAACGTACCGCGTCTGGTGCCGGGCTGGACCAAGCCCGTCGTCGTCGGCCGTCACGCGTTCGGCGATCAGTACCGCGCCACCGACTTCAAGGTCGACCGCCCGGGCACCGTCACCATCACCTTCACGCCCGAGGACGGCAGCGAGCCGATCCAGCACGAGGTCTGCCGGATCCCCGAGGACGGCGGCGTCGTGATGGGTATGTACAACTACAAGAAGTCCATCCAGGACTTCGCGCGTGCATCCTTCTCCTACGGCCTGCAGCGCAACTACCCGGTCTACCTGTCGACCAAGAACACGATCCTGAAGGCCTACGACGGCATGTTCAAGGACGAGTTCCAGCGGATCTTCGACGAGGAGTTCAAGACCGAGTTCGAGGCCGCCGGTCTCACCTACGAGCACCGCCTCATCGACGACATGGTCGCATCGTCCCTCAAGTGGGAGGGCGGCTACGTCTGGGCCTGCAAGAACTACGACGGCGACGTCCAGTCCGACACCGTCGCGCAGGGCTACGGCTCGCTGGGTCTGATGACCTCCGTCCTGATGACCCCGGACGGCAAGACCGTCGAAGCGGAGGCCGCACACGGCACCGTCACCCGGCACTACCGTCAGCACCAGCAGGGCAAGCCGACGTCGACCAACCCGATCGCGTCGATCTTCGCCTGGACCCGCGGACTCGAGCACCGCGGCAAGCTGGACAACACCCCCGAGGTCATCGAGTTCGCGCAGCAGCTCGAGGACGTCGTCATCAAGACCGTCGAAGCCGGTCAGATGACCAAGGACCTCGCACTGCTCGTCGGCCCCGAGCAGGGCTGGCTGACCACCGAGGAGTTCCTCGCCGCACTCGACGAGAACCTGCAGAAGGCTCGCGCCTGATCTTCCGCTCCGTTCTCGACAGCATGTACACGGGACGCCCGAATCGGGCGTCCCGTGTCGTGTTTCCCGAGCACTCCCGGCACCGGCTACCGTTTCGTGTACCACTGTCAGTCGCATCACCGTAGGGCCCGGGAGGAGGACGGCCGTGACCACCACTGCCACCGACTCCGAAGGCCGCGGCGGAGCGCACGCCCGCCGACGGTTCTGGACGCGGGTGTGGATGCTGATGTTCGGCTCGGCGCTGGCCTACCTGCCGGTCGCCCTCGCCCCCAACCTGATCCATGCGATCGCCCGCCGCACCGACGAACTGGCCTACGACCGGTCCACGCCGGTGCGCAGCGGCGTGCTCACCACCCTCACGATGGGTGAGGCCGCCGCCGTCCTCGGGGTGCTCGCCGCCCTCGTCATTGCGCTCAATCTCATCGCGTGGTCGCTCGGCCCCGCCATCACCGCCGAGGGTTCGTCCCGATCGACCGAGGCGCTGCGCCTCGAACACCTCGAATTGTGCGGGTCGGTGTTCGGCGTCGGGGCGACGATGACCTTCGTCGCTGCGCTGCTCGACGGCCTCCCGCACTCCGTGGATCTGGCGGCGCTGCTGCTGTTCCCGGCGGTCTTCGTGATCGTGGTGCTCAGCCAGGATCTGTTCCTCGCGACCCAGCGCGGCGTCGGTGCCCGCCGTCGTCTGCGCCGGGAGGCGTCACTGCTGCGCCGACGCGAACTGCTCGCCACGGCGGCGAGGCTGCGACCGGACGACCCGCGGGTCGCCGGCCACCCCTTCGCGGCGCTCGCCATCGAACTCGCGGTCCTGGCCGTCGTCACGGTGGTGACGGGGCTCCTCATGATCGTGGTGTTCGACGACGAGTCGGGTTCCGGGCCCCTCCTGGACTCCTCGGACGTCGCTTTCGTGGTGGTCACGTCCGCGATCACGATGTTCACGGCTGTCGTCCTCGTGCTGTGGACGGTCCGCTGCTGGTTGCTCCGCCGATACGTCGGCGCGGTCCTGGCCGCGGCCCTGGGTGGCACCCTCTACGTCGTGGTCGGTGCGGGAATCGTGTGGGCGGCACTCGACGAGGACGCCGTCGCCGAGGCGATCGCCTCCGCCGCCGTCCTGTACGCCTGGATAGTGCTGCCGGCCGCCGTCCTGCTCCTCGGCACCGTCGGGGTCGGCCGTCGGGGTCGGTTCCCGGGTGTCATCGCCGCCCTGCGCGCCGCGGTGTTGCGCGAGCGGTACCGGGTGCGGCGCGCCGAGCTCGACGGTGGCCGGAGGAACGGTCGAGCGGAGGGGTCCGTCCCGCCGCTCCGTCATCTGATCGTGCGGGCGCGCACCGTCGCCCGTGTCGCTCCGGCGGACCGGACATGACGACGGGGACGTCCTCCTCGGAGGACGTCCCCGTCGATCCACTCGTCTACCGGTGTGCGCCCACCGGTTCGGGCTCCGTTGCCCGCTGCCGCTCCGTCTGCTCGGTCAGCAGGTGGCCGAACAGACCCCCGGCGCGCAGCCATTCCCACTCGAGGGGAGTGTCGATCCGACAGAGCGCCGTGCCCTCCCACGCGATCTCGCCCGCACGGCGGACCCGGACGGTGATCTCGGTGGTCGATCCGAGATCGGCCAGTCCGATCAGGTCGATATCCTCACTGCCGTCGAAGGTCTCCGGGGTGGGTCCCTGCCACTGGATCGGCAGGACGCCCATCGCGACCAGATTGGTGCGATGGATGCGTTCGAAGCTACGGGCGAGGACCGCGCGGATGCCGAGCAGCCGAGTGACCTTCGCGGCCCAGTCCCGCGCCGATCCGGCGCCGTACAGTTCACCGGCGACCACCACGACCGGCGTGCCCTGCCGGCGGTGGTACTCGGCGGCCTCGTGGACGGGCACCGGCTCCTCACCGGGTGCCGTGCGCGTCCAGCCACCCTGCTTCTCGGGCACGAGCAGATTTGCGAGGCGGGTGTTGGCGAAGCCACCCCGGATCATGACGTCGTGATTGAGCCGCCGGGAGCTGAAAGTGCCCAGCGCCCGGTCGCCCACACCGCGCTCGCGGAGCCAACGCCCTGCTGCGGAGTCCGGCAGGACCCGTGCGACCGGCGAGATGTGGTCGGTGGTGACCGCATCGCCGAGGACCAGCAGAGGCCGCGCGGTCAGATCCCCCGTGAGGGTGGGAGACGTCAGCTCCGGGTCGGTGAAGGGCGGGCGACGGATGCTGCCGGCCTCCCCGTCCCAGCGGTAGTGCTCGCCGCGCGGGTACTCGAGTTCCTGCCAGCGCGTGGTGGTCAACTCCCGGTGCGCGTCGCGCCCGAGTGCGGTGGCCTCGTGCTCGGCCAGCAGCGCGTCGATCTCCTCGTCGGAGGGCCACAGGTCGGCGAGGGTGACGTCGGTGCCGTTCTCGGCCCGCCCGATCGGTTCGCTCGTCACGTCGATGCGGACGTTGCCCGCGAGGGCGTAGGCCACGACCATCGCGGGGGAGGCGAGGTAGGCGTGTGCGACGGCCGGGTGGATGCGTCCGGTGAAGTTGCGGTTGCCCGACAGCACCGCCGCGAGCGCGGTGTCCTTCGCCCGGTCGGCTCCGGACAGGGCCGGGCTGAGCGGCCCGGAATTGCCCATGCAGGTGCCGCATCCGAATCCCGCGACCTGGAAGCCGAGCCGGTCGAGGTGGTCCTGCAGACCCGCCGAGGCCAACAGATCGGCGGCCGCCCGCGAGCCGGGCGTGAACGACGTCTTCGTCCAGGCCGGCGGACGCAGACCGGCCGCGACGGCGTTGCGCGCCAGCAGACCCGCTGCGACCAGCGATCGGGGATTGGACGTGTTGGTGCAGCTGGTGATCGCGGCGATCGCAATGTCGCCATCGAGCGGTCCGCTCTCGCCGCGGGAGGCCGGAACCTCGGCGGGCGACAAGGCGTCGTGCGGCCGGGACGGTCCGGCGAGGGTGGTGGTGATGCTCCCGAGGTCGATTGACAGACCGGTCTCGAACCGGGGTGCCGGGCTGCTCGGGGTGCGGAACAGACCCTGGGCTCTCAGGTACTGCTCGGCGAGCCGGACACGCTCGGGGGAGCGGCCCGTTGCGGCCAGGTACTCGATCGTCCGGCGATCGGCGGGGAACCACGCCATCGTCGCCCCGTATTCGGGTGCCATGTTGGCGACGGTTGCGCGGTCGGGCACCGACAATGCCTCCAGGCCCGGACCGTGGAACTCGACGACGGCGCCGACGACGTTCAGTGCGCGCAGCTTCTCGGCGAGGGTGAGGGCGAGATCGGAGGCGAACACCCCGGGGGCGAGACGTCCGGTGAGCTCGACGCCGACGACGCGGGGCACGCGGATCATGACGGCCTGCCCGAGGGCCGCGGCGGTGGCCTCGATGCCGCCGACGCCCCAGCCGGTGACGCCGAGAGCGTTGATCATCGTGGTGTGCGAGTCGGTGCCGACCAGGCTGTCCAACGCTGCGACGTGACGGCCCTCGGATTCGGTCGTGGTCACGACCGGTGCGAGGACCTCGAGGTTCAGCTGGTGACAGATGCCGAGCCCCGGCGGCACGACACGGAGACCGGGAAGCCGGTCCTGCGCCCAGCGCAGGAAGCGGTACCGATCGCGGTGACGCTCGTACTCCAGATCGATGTTGTGAAGTGCCGCTTCGGGATTCGCGTATTCGTCCACCTCGAGTGCGTGATCCACGACCAGGTCGAGGGGCAGCGCCGGTTCCAGTGCGGACGTGTCCAGACCCTCGGCCCGGGCACGTTCGAGCAGGGTGATCATGTCGGCCAGCACCGGGATGCCCGAGGCGTCCTGGAACAGCACGCGACCCGGGAAGAACGGGATCGCGGCCGTCTCGTCGCGGCGGGTGACGGCGTGGACGTGCTCGGGCAGCGCCTGCGGATGACCCTGGTGACGCAGGATGCCCTCGACGAGCGTCCTCAGCGACCACGGCAGGTCGGAGATCGGTCCGGCGCCGTGCGCTTCGGCCTCGGCCAGGCTGTAGTAGTGCAGGGGAGTGCCGGCCTCGTCCGCGACCGGCAGAGCGGTCAGAGAGCGGAAGGGATCGGTCGTCATACCGCGCCTTCTTCCCGGAAGCGGGTGATCTGCTCGTCGCTGAAACCGATCTCGCGGAGGATCTCGTCGGTGTGCTCTCCGAGCGTCGGCGGTGCAGTATCGGGACGGACCGACTCACCGTCGACGTGCGTGGGCAGACCGAGGACCTGGACGGTGCCGGATCCGGCCGCCACATCCAGTTCGGAGATCAACCCGCGGTGGCGGATCTGATCCGAGCGCAGCGCTTCCGACACCGGAGCGACGGGCGCAGCAGGAACGCCGGTGTCGAGCAGAATCTCGTCCCACTCGGCCGCCGTCTTCTCCTTGAGCGAGATCTCCAGTTCGTCGCGCAGGATCTCGCGGTTGCGCTTGCGGTCCTCGCGGGTGACGAAACGGGGGTCGGTGACGAGCTCCTCGCGGCCGAGCACCGTGCACAGGATCTCGTACTGTTCCTGCTTGTTCGCCGCGATGTTGAGGACACCGTCGGCAGTCCGGAACGCACCCGACGGCGCCGAGGTCATGTTCTCGTTGCCCATCGGTACCGGCTCCTTGCCGGTCACCAGATGGTTGGAGACCACCCAGCCCATCGAGGTGATGGCCGCGTCGAGCATCGACGTGTCCAGATACGCGCCCTGCCCGGTCTGTCGCTGGCGGACGATGGCGGCGCACACCGTCATGGCCGCGGCCATACCGCCGAAGCTGTCGCAGACGGGATATCCGACGCGCAGCGGCGCGGATTCGGTGTCGCCGGTGACGCTCATGATGCCGGACAGTCCCTGGACCACCTGGTCGTAGGCGGGTCGGCTGCTCATCGGGCCGGTGGCGCCGAATCCCGAGACAGCGCAGTAGATCAGGCGCGGATTGAGTTCGTGCAGGCGTTCCCAGTCGAAGCCGAGGCGGGCGAGCACGCCCGGGCGGAAGTTCTCGAGCAGCACGTCGGCGTCCGCGAGTAGCTGCTCGAAGACCTTCTTGCCACCCTCGGTCTTGAGGTTGACCGTGACCGAGCGCTTGCCGGCGTTCTGGGCGAGGAAGGACACCCCCATGTATTCGGCGCTGAGGTCGGGATCGGCGCCGAGCTGGCGGGCCAGGTCGCCGCTGCCGGCGGTCTCCACCTTGACGACATCCGCGCCGAGCAGGGCCAGTTGGTAACCCGCGAAGGGGCCGGCCAGAACGTTGGTCATGTCGAGGACGCGCACGCCCTCGAGAAGGTTTGTGGTCACAGGAAGGCCTCCACGGTTCCGAGCCCGGCAGCACTGATCTGCCGGGCGGTGTCGGTTACGGCATCGACATAGGCGGCGACCCGGTCGGCGGTGAAGCGCGACGTGGGGCCACTGATCGACAGGGCTGCGATGACACGGCCGTCGGCGGACAGGATCGGCGCGGCGACCGCGGAAGCGCCGAGCTCCCGATCGCCGTGGGTGATGGCGTAACCCGCCTCCCGCGCTCCGGCGGCCTCGGACCTCAGGTCCGCCGTGCTCGTCGTGCCCTCCTGCTCGGCGAGAGCCTGAAGGACGTCGTCCGGGCAGCCACCGAGCAGGATCCGGCCGGCGGCGCCGACGACGAGCGGGTACTGCGCGCCCACCTGGACGACGCTGCGGACCGTCGTCGTGCCCTCGACCTGAGCGACGGAGAGGCGGTGCAGGTCCTGGCGGATGTAGATGTTGACGGTCTCTCCGCATCGATCGCGCAGTTCCGTCATCGATCGCCGTGCCTCGGCACCGATCTCCCACATCGCGTCGGCCAGACCGATCCAGCGGAGGAAGGCGGGGCCGACGCTGTAGGTCGTCGAGTCGCCACGGGTGGCGACGATCCCCTGCGTCGTGAGGGTGCCCAACAGACGCACCACCGTCGACTTCGGGAGCCCGGTGATCCCGACGAGTTCGCGCAGCGTCCGGATCGGGTGCTCGGCGTCGAATGCGTTGAGCAGATCGAACGCGCGGGCGACGCTCCGCACGCCGCCGTCGGCTCCGGTGACCGTCGATGCCTGTGTCATGCGAGTCACTCTAGGTCCGTATAACGGTTCCGACAATCCATAGAATGGATCAAACGAGCATTTCCCCTGGAAGGCTCCCTGGACGTTCCGCTGGATGAGAGAAAGTGGTGTGTTCGTTCCGTCTTGTGGAACGTCCGGCCGTGGGGTGAACCACCCTCACGGAAGGCTCCTCCCACGGTGGAGCAGTCGCGTCGCCGGCGTCGGCTACGGTGACCCGGTGCCTCTCGTGATCACCACCGTGAACGTCAACGGCGTGCGCGCAGCCGCAGCCAAGGGTCTCGTCGACTGGCTCGCCTCGTCGGCCGCCGACATCGTGTGCCTGCAGGAGGTGCGTGCCACCGAGAAACAGTTCCACGCCGCGATCGCCCCGGCACTCGAGGCCGGATGGCACTGCGTCGGCGCGGAGTCCTCGACCAAGGGCCGTGCCGGGGTGGCGATCCTCTCGCGCGTACCGGCGGACGCGGTCCGCGTCGGATTCGACGTCGACGAGTTCGCGTCGGCCGGCCGCTACATCGAGGCCGACTTCGGCGATGTGACGGTGGGAAGCCTCTATCTGCCGACCGGTGAAGCGCAGACGCCGAAGCAGGACGAGAAGGAACACTTCATGAAGAGCTTCGCGACCTACCTCGCCGAGCGGTACGCCGCGGTGACGGCCGCAGGTCGCGACATGGTGGTGTGCGGCGACTGGAACATCGCTCCCACCGAGCGGGACATCAAGAACTGGAAGGGCAACGTCAAGAAGTCCGGCTTCCTGCCCGAGGAGCGCGCGTGGGTCGGCGACCTCCTCGAGGCCGGTTGGCGCGACGTGGTGCGCGACCTCCACGGCGACGTCGCAGGCCCCTATTCGTGGTGGTCGTACCGCGGCAAGGCATTCGACACCGATGCAGGCTGGCGCATCGACTACCACCTCGTGACCCCGGGCCTGGCGGCCCGCGCGACCGAGGCTCGCGTCGAACGCGCAGCGAGCTACGACCAGCGTTGGTCCGACCATGCGCCGGTGACGGTGACCTTCGATCGCTGACCGCTTCAGCGGATCGCCGTAGAAGTGCCCACCTCGGTGGCAGCGCGGCGTGGCCTGCGTGGAATCATCGACGGCATGTCGAGCACTGCAGAACAGAACGCCACGAAGCCGAAGGCCCGCCCCCGTGTGCTGTCCGGCATCCAGCCCACCTCGGATTCGTTCCACCTCGGGAACTTCCTCGGGGCGCTGGCACAGTGGGTTCCGGCGCAGGACGAGAACGACGCCTTCTACTTCATCCCCGACCTGCACGCGATCACCGTTCCGCATGAGCCGAAGTTGCTGCGCAAGCGCGTGCTCGTCTCCGTGGCGCAGCTGCTCGCGATCGGTATCGATCCGGAGAAGTCCGTGCTGTTCGTGCAGAGCCAGGTGCCCGAGCACGCCGAGCTCGCCTGGATCCTGAGCTGCATCACCGGTTTCGGTGAGGCCAGCCGGATGACGCAGTTCAAGGACAAGTCGGCCAAGCAGGGCACCGAGCACGCCGGAGTCGGCCTGTTCACCTATCCGATCCTCATGGCCGCCGACATCCTGCTCTACCGCGCGAGCCACGTGCCGGTGGGGGAGGATCAGCGTCAGCACCTCGAACTCACGCGAGATCTCGCGCAGCGCTTCAACTCCCGCTTCGGCAAGACCTTCGTCGTCCCCGAGCCGACGATCGTCAAGGAGACCGCGAAGATCTACGACCTGCAGGATCCGACGTCGAAGATGAGCAAGTCCGCGGCGACCGACGCGGGCCTGATCAACCTGCTCGACGATCCGAAGGTCTCGGCGAAGAAGATACGCTCCGCGGTGACCGACAACGAGCGTGAGATCCGTTTCGACCGCGAGAACAAGCCCGGTGTGTCGAACCTGCTCACGATCCAGTCGGCGCTGTCGGGTCGCAGCATCGACGAACTCGTCGCCGGCTACGAGGGCAAGGGTTACGGCGATCTGAAGGCCGACACCGCAGAGGTCCTCACCGAGTTCGTCACGCCGATCCGCACCAAGGTCGACGAGTACCTGGCCGACCCGGCCGAACTGAACCGCATTCTCGCGGGCGGCGCGGACCGCGCTCGCGAGGTCGCATCCCGCACCTTGGCGCAGGTCTATGACAAGGTGGGTTTCCTGCCGCGGACCTAGACGAAGGAGCATCTGGATGGCCGGCGAACCCGACGAGAAGCCGGGATTTCTCGAACGTCAACGCGCGGCCCATCCGGTGCTCGACCGCGTCCTTCGGGCCGGGGTGCGGTACCAGGAGAACAAGGGCGACTACTACGCGGCCGGCCTGACCTACTTCACGGTGCTGGCGATCGTCCCGATCATCATGGTCGTGTTCTCTCTGGCCGGGTTCGTGCTCGCCGGGCGACCCGAACTGCTCGACCAGATCCGGCAGATCATCTCCGAGAACATTCCCGGTCAGCTCGGCGGCACCGTGCAGAGCCTGATCGACTCGGCGATCGAATCCCGCGGCGCCGTCGGTCTCATCGGTCTGCTCACCGCCTCGTATGCCGGTCTGGGTTGGATCACGAATCTTCGCGAAGCCCTCACCGCCATGTGGGAGCACCCGCGCGACAAGGGCAACTTCTTCGTGGTCAAGCTGCGCGACGGCGGCGCACTCCTCAGTCTCGGCCTCGCGATGACCGTGTCGCTGGGGCTCTCGGCGCTGAGCAGTGGGCCGATCGCGCGCAGGATCGTCGAGCTGCTCAACATGGAGAATCTCGTCGGCATCGGCGTGGGTCTGCGCATTCTGGCACTGGTGACGGCCACCGCCGCCACCGCTCTGGTATTCACCTGGGTGATCGCCCGCCTGCCCCGCGAACCTGTTCCGTTCCGTAGTGCGCTCGTTGCGGGTCTGATCGCCGGGATCGGTTTCGAGCTGCTCAAGCAGACCGGCTCGATCTACCTCGAACGTGTCCTCAACGGACCGGCGGGCGTCGCCTTCGGCCCGATCCTCGGCATCCTCGTGTTCGGTAACCTCACGGCCCGGCTGGTGCTCTTCTGCACCGCATTCGCAGCGACGTCCCGGGCCAGCCTCGCACTCGCCCACCATCCCGCGCCTACGGGGGCGGTCATCACGCCCCGCCTCGAGGTGCACGAGGGCCTCGACGCGCGCCGCAGTGCTGCGCTCCTCGGTGCGGGCGTGGCCGGTGGACTCCTCGCCGGGCTGCGATTCCGGAGGAAATGAGCGAACTCCCGGGGTGAAAACCCGGTTCGGGGGTGCCGATCGTGCCGCGGACGGACGACGATGGAGGCGTGGCAAAACAGACGCGATCCGCCGCGCCCCGACGCTCGTTCCGGGTGACTCCCCGCAGAGTGCTCGCGGCCGTCCTGGTCCTGCTCGCCGCGCTGTTCGTCCTCCAGAACCGCAACAGTACGAGCATCGACCTCTTCTGGATCTCGCTGCAGGCGCCGCTGTGGTTGGTCCTCGTCGTCATCTTCGCGGTCGGGTGGGTCGCGGGTTTCCTGTTCGCCCGCGGCCGCTGATCCCCATCAGCTCGGCCACCGGAAACAGAGCACAGGGGAGTGGGCACAGACGACAGCAGGTCCGTCCCCGAAGGGACGGACCTGCTGTCGTGCGAGGTGATCAGCGAGCGAACATGAGCGCGCGCTTGACCTCCTGGATCGCCTTCGTCACCTGGATGCCACGGGGGCACGCGTCGGTGCAGTTGAAGGTGGTGCGGCAGCGCCACACGCCTTCCTTGTCGTTGAGGATGTCCAGACGCTCGGAGGCACCCTCGTCACGCGAATCGAAGATGAACCGGTGCGCGTTGACGATCGCGGCGGGGCCGAAGTAGCTGCCGTCGCTCCAGTACACCGGGCACGAGGTGGTGCAGCACGCGCACAGGATGCACTTGGTGGTGTCGTCGAACCGGGCACGGTCGGCCTGCGACTGGATGCGCTCGCGGGTCGGCTCGTTGCCGGAGGCGATGAGGAACGGCTTCACGGCGCGGTAGGCGTCGAAGAAGGGCTCCATGTCGACGACGAGGTCCTTCTCGACCGGAAGGCCACGGATCGGCTCGATCGTGATCGTGACGTCCTTGCCGTTCTTGTCCAGCATGTCCTTCATGAGGATCTTGCAGGCGAGACGGTTGACGCCGTTGACACGCATCGCGTCCGAGCCGCACACGCCGTGGGCGCAGCTGCGACGGAAGGTGAGCGTGCCGTCGAGGTAACCCTTGACGTAGCCCAACAGGTTGAGCAGACGGTCGGACGGCAGTGCCGGCACCTGGAACGAATCCCAGTGCTGACCCTTGTCGTCCTCCGGGTTGAACCGGGCGATCTTGAGGGTGACCATCGTCGCGCCCTCGGGCACGGGTGGCAGTGTCGACGCGCCCGTGTCGGTCTTCTCGATGGTTGTCATCAGTACTTACGCTCCATGGGCTCGTACCGGGTCTGGACCACCGGCTTGTAGTCCAGGCGAATGTCGGAGATCAGTTCCTCGCCCACCTTGTACGCCATGGTGTGCTTGAGGAAGTTCTCGTCGTCGCGCTTCGGGTAGTCCTCGCGGGCGTGTCCGCCACGCGATTCCTTGCGGTTCAGCGCGCCGACGACGGTGACCTCGGCCATCTCGAGGAGGAAGCCGAGCTCCAGCGCCTCGAGCAGGTCGCTGTTGTAGCGCTTGCCCTTGTCGTGGACGGTGATCTCCTTGTAGCGCTTCTTCAGCTCGTGGATGTCGTTGAGCGCCTGCGTCAACGTCTCCTCGGTGCGGAACACCGACGCGTTGTTGTCCATCGTCTGCTGCAGCTCGGTACGGATGTCGGCCACCCGCTCCTTGCCACCCTGGTGCAGGATCAGATCGAGCCAGTCGTCGACGTACTTCGTCGGCTGCTCGGGCATCTCGACGTGCTTCGTGCTGTTGGCGTACTCCGCGGCGGCGATGCCGGCGCGACGACCGAAGACGTTGATGTCGAGCAGCGAGTTGGTGCCGAGACGGTTGGCGCCGTGGACGGACACGCACGCGCACTCGCCGGCCGCGTACAGGCCGGGCACGACGTTCTCGTTGTCGCGGAGAACCTCGCCGTCGACGTTGGTCGGGATACCGCCCATGACGTAGTGGCAGGTCGGGAACACCGGCACGAGCTCGGTGACGGGGTCGACACCGAGGTAGGTGCGGGAGAACTCGGTGATGTCCGGGAGCTTCTCCTCGAGGACGTCCTCGCCGAGGTGGGTCACGTCGATGTAGACGTAGTCCTTGTTCGGTCCGGCGCCGCGACCCTCGAGCACCTCGAGCACCATCGAGCGGGCGACGATGTCGCGGGGCGCGAGGTCCTTGATGGTGGGGGCGTAACGCTCCATGAACCGCTCGCCGTCGGCGTTGCGGAGGATGCCGCCCTCACCACGCACGGCCTCCGAGATGAGGATGCCGAGACCGGCCAGGCCCGTCGGATGGAACTGGTGGAACTCCATGTCCTCGAGCGGCAGGCCCTTGCGGAAGATGATGCCGAGGCCGTCACCGGTGAGGGTGTGGGCGTTCGACGTCGTCTTGTACATACGGCCCGAGCCGCCCGTCGCGAAGACGATGGCCTTGGCGTGGAAGACGTGGATCTCGCCGGTCGCGAGCTCGTACGCGATGACACCCGTCGCGACGGGACCGTTCTCGGTCTCGGTGAGGGTGATGTCGAGCGCGTAGAACTCGTTGAAGAACTCGACGTCGTGCTTGACGCAGTTCTGGTACAGCGTCTGCAGAATCATGTGGCCGGTGCGGTCGGCGGCGTAGCACGCGCGACGGACCGGGGCCTTACCGTGGTCGCGGGTGTGGCCACCGAAGCGACGCTGGTCGATCTTGCCCTCGGGCGTCCGGTTGAACGGAAGACCCATCTTCTCGAGGTCGAGAACGGCGTCGATGGCCTCCTTGGCCATGATCTCCGCAGCGTCCTGGTCGACCAGGTAGTCGCCACCCTTGACGGTGTCGAAGGTGTGCCACTCCCAGTTGTCCTCTTCGACGTTCGCGAGGGCGGCACACATGCCGCCCTGAGCGGCGCCGGTGTGGCTGCGGGTGGGGTAGAGCTTCGTGAGCACTGCGGTGCGCGCACGCGGGCCGGCTTCGATGGCCGCGCGCATGCCGGCGCCGCCGGCGCCGACGATGACTACGTCGTAACGATGTTCCTGCATGAAGGTTCGGCTCCCCTAGCTCGCCGTGATGTTCGGGTCGAAGGTGAAGATCACGTAGGTGCCCAGGCCCATGATCAGGATCATCGACACGACGAGGATCGTGTTGAGCCAGAACCGGGTGGAGTCCTTACGTGCGTAGTCCGCGATGACGGTGCGCAGACCGTTACCGCCGTGGAGCTGCGCGAGCCACAGCATCGACAGGTCCCAGATCTGCCAGAACGGGCTGGACCAGCGGCCTGCGACGAACGCGAAGTTGATGCGGTGCACGCCGTCATCGAGCATCAGCATGATGAAGAGGTGACCGAGGACCAGGATGATCAGGGCCAGGCCGGACAGGCGCATGAACAACCAGGCGTAGAGCTCGAAGTTGTTCTTCGCGGCGCGACGCGGCGAGCGCGGGTTGTCCAGACCGGCGGGCCGGTCGTATTCCTTACCGAGGGTCTTCGCTTCGGTCATGTCAGTGCCCCGCAAACGTGTTGTAGAGGATGCGAACGGACGCGGGGATCATCACCACGAACCAGATCGCGAGGATCGTCCAGAGCATCACGCGCTGGTACTTCGGGCCCTTCGACCAGAAGTCCACGAGCATGACCCGCAGGCCGTTGAGTGCGTGGTACAGGACCATCGCGACCAGGCCGAGCTCCATGAGGCCGACGATCGGATTCTTGTACGTTTCGATCACCGCGTCGTAGGTCTCGGGGTTGACCCGGACGAGTGCGGTGTCGAGGACGTGGACGAAAAGGAAGAAGAATGTCGCCACGCCGGTGATCCGGTGCAATACCCAGGACCACATGCCGGGGTCTCCCCGGTAAAGCGACCGTGTGCGCCCCGCCTTTGCGGGGGCGGCTTCAGTCGTGCTGCTCATCGAGTGCTGTGCCTCCAACGTCAATGGTGGACGCGTCGAGCTGCTCCTACCTGTGGGGGATTCCGCAGTACGGGCCCGACGTGAACCTGAACCGACTTGGATCGACTCTAGACCCATCCCAAACTCGGGAACTAATCTCCTGCCCCGTTCGTACAGGGCTCCAAATGCGAAGTTAGGTTTGCCTTTCCAACTGTGATCTGGCGCGGTGGGGGTCGCCTACCGTCGTCCATGCCACCGTGACAGGATGGTGAACCATGCCGGACATCGACTGGAAAATGTTGCGCGCCAAAGCACATGAGGTGATGAGTCGAGCCTACGCTCCCTACTCCGGGTTCCCGGTGGGGGCTGCCGGCCTCACCGTCGACGGTCGGACGGTCCTCGGGTGCAATGTGGAAAATGTCTCACACGGACTGGGTCTGTGTGCCGAATGTGTACTCGTCGGTAACTTGTTCGCCCAGGGTGGAGGCCGTCTCCGGGCCGTTGCCGTCTGCGACTCCCGAGGCCACGTCCTGACCCCGTGCGGCCGATGCCGGCAGGTGCTTCTCGAACACGGCGGCCCCGATCTCGAGGTCGACGCCCAGGGCGGCCCGCGTCGCCTCTCCGATCTCCTCCCCGACGCGTTCGGCCCCGACGATCTCGCGGCCGTGCGGGAGAACGAGGACCGCCGTGCCTGACATCGTCACCGTCATCCGCCGCAAGCGCGACGGCCACGAACTCTCCGGCGCCGAGATCGACTGGGTCATCGAAGCGTTCACCCACGGCATCGTCTCCGACGCCCAGATGGCGGCCCTGGCGATGGCGGTCTGGTTCCGCGGCATGAGCCGGGCCGAGACGGCACGCTGGACCACCGCAATGATCGACTCCGGTCGTCGCCTCGATTTCTCCGCTCTCGGCCTGCGTACCGTCGACAAACACTCGACAGGCGGTGTCGGGGACAAGATCACCCTGCCGCTCGCACCGCTCGTCGCGGCCTGCGGCGTCGCGGTCCCGCAACTGTCGGGCCGCGGTCTCGGTCACACCGGCGGCACCCTGGACAAGCTCGAGGCGATCCCCGGCTGGAAGGCCGATCTGACCACCGCGGAGATCGCCGAGATCCTCAGCGACCCGGCCGTCGGTGCGGTCGTGTGCGCGGCGAGCGCCGATCTCGCCCCCGCCGACCGCAAGCTCTACGCGCTGCGCGACGTCACCGGAACCGTCGAATCGATCCCGCTCATCGCCAGCTCGATCATGAGCAAGAAGATCGCCGAGGGCACCGGAGCCCTCGTCCTCGACGTGAAGGTCGGCAGCGGCGCCTTCATGAAAGAACTCGGCGAGGCCCGCGAGCTGGCGCGCACCATGGTCGAACTCGGCACCGACGAAGGGCTGCCCACGACGGCCCTGCTCACCCGCATGGACAGCCCGCTCGGGCGCACGGCGGGCAACGCGCTCGAGGTCCGGGAGGCCGTCGAGGTGCTCGCCGGCGGCGGACCCGACGACGTCGTCGAGCTGACCCTGGCCCTGGCCCGCGAGATGCTCGCCGCCGCCGGTGTCGATGACGTCGATCCCGCCGACCGGCTGCGGGACGGCACCGCGATGGACCGGTGGAACGCGATGATCGCCGCCCAGGGTGGCGACCCCGCAGCGCCGTTGCCGGTCGCGACCCACACCGAGACCTTCCACGCCCACGCGGACGGAGTGCTCTCCGAACTCGACGCGTACGAGGTCGGCATCGCCGCGTGGCGACTCGGAGCCGGCCGCGAACGACAGGGTCAGGACGTCCAGCCCGGGGCCGGTATCGAACTGCACGCGGTCCTCGGTGATCGCGTTCGCGCGGGGCAACCGATCGCCACGCTGCACACCGACACTCCGGGACGCATCCCCGACGCGCTCGCCGCTCTCCGCGCCGGGGTCCGCATCTCCGACACGGCACCCGATCGGCAGCCGCTCGTGATCGAACGGATCCGGGCGTAGGGGCTCGGCGGCCGGAGACCGAGCGGAACCGGCCGCCGCCGACTACCGTCCCGATCATGAACGGCCGTCTGACTCCCGAACTCGTTCGCACCGCACCCAAAGTGGTCCTCCACGACCACCTGGACGGCGGCCTCCGTCCCCGGACGGTCCTCGAACTCGCGGACGCGTGCGGGTGGTCGTTGCCCGCGGACACCGAAGCGGATCTCGCCCGCTGGTTCCGCGAATCCGCCGACAGCGGGTCGCTCGAGCGCTATCTCGAGACGTTCGAGCACACCGTCGCCGTGATGCAGACGGCAGAAGGGCTCGAACGCGTCGCACGCGAATGCGTCCTCGACCTCGCCGACGACGGCGTGGTGTACGCCGAGGTGCGGTTCGCGCCCGAGCAGCACCTCGAGAAGGGACTGTCGCTGGACGAGGTCGTCGAACACGTCCTCGAAGGTTTCCGCGCCGGGGAATCGGAGGTGGCGGCGGGAGGGCGACGTATCCGGGTGCGCTGCCTGCTCACCGCGATGCGGCACGCTGCACGCTCGTTGGAGATCGCCGAACTCGCCGTGCGCTTCCGGGACCGCGGCGTGGCGGGATTCGACATCGCCGGCGCCGAAGCGGGCAACCCGCCCAGCCGTCATCTCGACGCCTTCGAGTACACCCGCGCGGCCAACGCGCACTTCACGATCCACGCCGGGGAGGCGTTCGGTCTCCCGTCCATCCACGAGGCGGTCGCCTTCTGCGGCACCGACAGGCTCGGCCACGGTGTGCGCATCGTCGACGACATCGAAGTGCACGACGACGGAACCGCCACTCTGGGCCGGCTCGCGAACTACATCCGCGACAAGCGCATCCCGCTCGAACTGTGCCCGTCGTCGAACGTGCAGACCGGCGCGGTGCGCACCCTCGCCGAGCATCCCTTCGACCTGCTGGCCCGCCTGCGCTTCCGTGTCACCGTCAACACCGACAACCGGTTGATGAGCGACACCACGATGACGCAGGAGATGGTGCGGCTCGTCGAGACCTTCGACTACGGCTGGGTCGACCTCGAGCGGTTCACGATCAACGCGATGAAGTCGGCCTTCCTCCCGTTCGACCAGCGGCTGGAACTGATCGACGACGTCATCAAGCCTGGATACGCCGTCCTCGTCGGGTAGAGACCGCGACCCGCAGATACCTCTATGGGTGCGCGGAGCGGGAAATGGTCATCGGAGCGCGCTACAACGCGCTCTTGTGACCACTTCGCGCGCCGGAGTGGAGCCGACCCGACGCGGGTCGCGTCAATGCTTGCGCAGTCGCGCCTCGAACTCGCGCTCGAGTTCGCGCCAGGCGAGGGACTCGGTGTCGAACGGCGGCTTGGGTGCCGTGCGCTTCGAATCGGGTTCGATCACGTGGTTGACGAACCAGCCGAGTTCCGTGGACGCGGCGAGCGCGGCCTCCGTCGAGTCGTCGTCCGCGAAGTTCGCTGCGTCGACGAACAACTCGACCGCGAGTTCGAGCTGGTCGGGGTCGACGGCCGCGACACCTCCGGCGATGTCGTCGGCGATCCCGGTGAGCACGTAGACGTTGTCGTCGGTGACCGTCACGTCGAGCGATCCGTCGACGGCGGCGAGCTGGATCTCCGTGTACGGCTCGAGCGTCGCGAGGTCGTGGTCGTGGTTGTCGGCGAGGTGGCGGGCCAGCGCGCGCTCGGAGGGGAAGACGTCGATCGTGCCGTCGTGGCCGAGGAAGACGGCGTCGTCGTTCACGTAGCACCGCAGCGAGTACCAGGTGCCGTCGGTCGTGATGATCCGGATGGGATCGATGCCGACCCGGGCCCAGAACTCGTAGCCGTCGTCCTCTTCGTCCTCGTCGTCGCCGTCGATGAACTCGTACTCGTCGTCGGCGTCGACGTCCTCGACCGTGTCGTCGGCCTCGACCTCGTTCTCGTCGACCGCGACGAGCTCGGATTCGATCTCGGCGACCACTGCGGCGTCGACGTCGGGAGTGGAGATCACGGCGTCGAGCGCGTCGATCACGCCGTCCCAGTCCTGCGCGACCGCGGTGCCGACGCGATTCCACAAATCGAGGCCCTCACGCGTGCGGAAGGCCGAGACACCGTGCTGCAGCAGGAGGTCGATCTCCTCGCGTTCGAAGAACTTCGACACGACCTCGAGATCGCAGACGTCGCCGAGGATGCTCACGATGTCGAAGGTGTCCTGCAGCTCGGACACCGAGACGGGATCCGGGTCGTCGGCCACGAGCTCGGGTACGCCGACGAGATCGTAGGTGTGCGGCTCGTCGGGTTCGAACTCCGAGGCCGCGAGCTTGGACACGATCGGCCACGCCTCGTGCTCGACGAGGTCGTTGTCGGCACCCGAACGCACGAACGCGACGAGCTCGGGGACCGACGGGAAGGCGTACAGATCGTCGCCGTGGCCGAGGAATGCCTCCCACTCGTCGTCGCCTTCGCGCCAGCGCGGCGCCCAGAGCGTCACGAGGTTGCCGTCGGTGAGACCGAGCTCGATCGGGACGATGTCTCCAGCCATGGCGCGAAGCCTAGCCATGTCGGCGCCGAGAATATAGCCGGGGGCGGCTCGCTATCGGTTTCATCGCGTCACCGGACGGTCGCCGACGGTGACCGGACCGTCGTCGCTCGCGGCGAGGGCCGCGCGGAGCTCGTCCATCGCGGAGACGCGCGCGGCAGCGGCCTGCCGTGCGGCCTCGTGCACGGTCGCGAGGATCACCGCGGCAAGTTCGCGGGGGTCGGTGCCGCCGATCGGCTCGGCCAGCTCGAGTCCTTCGAGCGCTCCCGAACCGTCCACACGCGCGGTCACGCGTCCGTCGGGACTGCTCGCGGTGCCCCGGACCACGCCGAGCCTCTCCACCGTGCGTTCGAGCGCATCGAGCCGGATCTGGGCCCGGTCGACGATCGCCTCCACCATCCGTTCGCTCATCGAACGAGACCTCCACGACGATCCGTCGGTCCGTCCGCCAGGTCGGCGCGGGACGGCAGCCGCATCCGGTCGAGGATCTCGCGGGGGACACCTTCGGCGGCGAGGCGTTCGCCGCGGACCACGGCGGCCTCGAGGGCGGCCTGCCGGTTCAGGGCGAGGATCTGATCGGCCAGTTGCCGTGCTCCGTAACGCAACTCGCGGGGGTCGATGCGAAGGTCCACCGGCAGTCCACCGTCTGTCGTCCGCACCGAGATCGTCCCGGCCCGGTTGTGGGCGGTGGCCGTGATCGGTTCCGTCGTCGTGCTGTCCATATCGGGTTGGACGCGGCGCGAGCCCGGCCGGTTCCCCTCCGGTGCGGAATTCTCCGGAATCAACCGGCGGTCGGTCGGTAGACGCCGTGGAAGGCCATTGCGCCGTTGGTGGTGCGCATCGGCGACACGGAGACGGGATCGCCTGCCTCGACCATGAGGCCGTTGCCCACCACCATCGCCACGTGCCCGTCCCACACCACGAGGTCTCCGGGCAGGGCGGCCGCAGGATCCACCCGCGTGCCGACGTCCTGTTCCTGGGCCAACCGCGGCAGTTCGACGCCGGCCTGCGCGTAGGCGTACTGCGTCAGCCCGCTGCAGTCGAGGCCGGAGCCGGGACTCGTGCCGCCCCACACGTACGGGGTGCCCTGCTGGGCGAGGGCGTGACGCACCGCTGCCGCCGCGGTCTCGTTCGGCGCCCGGCTGACGCTGCCGTCCGGAAGTCGCACCTCCACGCCCGCGGAGAATCCTCCACCGAAGGTGTGCAGCGTGCGTGGGTCGTCACCGGCCGGGTCGGGGCCGCGGTGGTCGCCGGAGCCGATCGGGGGAGCCGAGGGCTCGGGTGGAAGGAGCGCGGACGCCCGATCGGTCAGCTCCGCGAGGGTTCCGGTCACCCGTGTCAGCACGTCCAGCCCGGCGACGAGGTGGTCGATCGCCACTGCGAGGAGTGCGAGCTGCCCCTGCGGAAGCGACGTCGCGGGTGCGGCCTGCTCGGCGAAGGTGACGAACGAATCGACGAGACGAGCGATCTCGGCCGCACCGGTGACCACCGTGACGGTCGCCTCGAGCGCGATGCTGGCCAGCGCCACCCCACGATCGGCCGCCGTGAGCACGTCGGCGAGCACCTGCTCGGCACTCGCGATCGCCTGCGAGGCGGCCGGGCCACCCCAGGCCCAGGCGAGCTCGGCGACGGCGTCGCGCCCGGCCGCGTGCACCTCCTCGGCCCATTGCGCACCGATGCGCACCATCTCACCCGGATCCACGCCGGGTGGCAGCGCGGTGCCGAACGCGTCGAGCAGGCCGGCCAGTGGCGCGACGAGCAGATCCCCTGCGATCACAGTTCCTCCGAGGCGGAGCCGAGTCGTGTGACCGAGGTGGAGCCGAGTCGTCTGGCGGTGTCGTCGGTGGTCCGCTCGTAGACGGTCGCAGAGGCCTTGGCGGCGTCTCCCATCCCGCCGAGCAGGTCGCCGAGCCGGGCGAGATCGCGCACGTGCGCGGTGTGGGTCGCGGTGAGCGCGGCGAGCAGGGGTGCTCCGATCGGACCCAGTGTGGCGCTCAGCGCCGAGGGCGCGCCGTGCCGGGTCCGTTCGGCGGCCTCGTGCAGGCGGGCGGCAAGTTCGGCGGCGTCGTCGCCGAACCTCCCGACGGCGCTCGTGTCGATCCGTATCGCGTCCCTGCCGGAGTACTCGGTCACCTCGTCGCCTCTCGCGTCGTTCGTGTGGGATTCGGCACCTTCGGAGTGTTCCGTCCCTGTCGGGTTCGACGCACCCGACTGTCGATCGGTTCCGTCGTTCTATCCTTCGGACATGGATTCGCTCGTCGTCGACCACCCGCTCGCTGCTTCGCTCCTGACCATCCTTCGTGACGAACGCAGCGACAACGCTGCCTTCCGGCACGCGTTGAGGCGGCTCACCCAGATGCTCGTCTACGAGGCGGTGCGCGATGCGCCCACCGAGACGTTCGACGTGAAGACGCCGGTCGCGGTGACGACGGGAGTGCGCTTGCAGCAGCCTCCGCTGCTCGTCCCGGTTCTTCGCGCCGGCCTCGGCATGGTCGAACAGGCCCACGCCCTGATTCCTCAGGCGCAGGTCGGTTTCGTCGGTCTCGCTCGTGACGAGAAGACATTCGAGCCGGTGCCCTATCTGGAGTCGCTGCCGGAGGACCTGTCGGGTCTTCCTGTCTTCGTGCTCGACCCGATGCTCGCGACCGGTGGGTCGATGGTGCATACCCTCGACATCCTCGCCCAGCGAGGTGCCACGGATATCACCGCGATCTGTGTGGTCGCGGCGCCGCAGGGCGTCGAGGCCCTTGCTGCCTCGGGTCATCCGGTCCGGTTGGTCACAGCGTCGGTCGACGAAGGTCTCAACGAGAACAAGTACATCGTGCCGGGTCTCGGGGATGCGGGGGACAGGCAGTTCGGACCGCGATAAATCGCGCGTCGTGTGTTACTCGTGTGACTGGCGGTACGGATGTGACACCCGACCGCAGTCATCTCGTTATCGAAAAACAACCCGCAGGTCTCGATCTCTTCTTACGCTCGGTGTGCTCCGTGTGAAGTCCACTGCGTAGGTACAGCCAGAGATGGGGTCGGCGGAATGGCAAAAATCTTCTCCCGCAAACTGATTCGTGGAAGCGTCAGAGCGGCTTCGGTGGGCGCGGTCGCCGTACTCGCCGCAGTGACGAGTCACGGCACGGCTGCGGCCGCTGTCGACAACTCGCGGATCCTCCCGTTGGACGGAGGGCACGCGATCGAAGTGATCCAGGCCGACACCTCGACACAGTCGGTGCCGCCGCTCGACAGCTCACCGCTGAGTGTCGAGTTCTTCCACGATGAGGTTGCGACCGTTCGGATCACCGGTCCGAACGCGGCGAACTTCGCCGGGACGGCGGTGGAGGTCGGTTTCCAGGTCGGCTACCCGGTCGCGCTGCCGGGTGCGACGGTCACCGTCATCACCCCGAGCCTGTCGTGGGGTGTGGACAACAATGTGGGGGTCGGCGTCTCGATCAGTCCCGACGGGACCACGCTCGATCTCGGCTTCGACTCGGGTGGTTCGCTCAGCGGCGACATCATCCCGTCCCAGGAGATCGAGATCCCGCTCGAGCCGGGCGGCATCACGTCCGTCCCGATCGTCGAGGACTTCGAGTTCGACGGCAGCTCGACGACCATCCGGATCGCCGGCGTGCACGGCTCGGTCTCGGGAGCCATCGGACCGGTGATGATCCGGCCGTACCTGAAGGCCGTCACCGCCGACCGGAACACCGTCGTCACCTACGGTGTGCCGCAGCAGGTCTGATCGGACAGAGGCCTGACCCGGTCGAGTCCGACCGGGTCAGGGGTTCTCGTCACCGAGTGAGGCCGCCCATCCGCGCAGGGCGTCGAGTGTCGCCTCCGCGGTCGGGCGGTCTCGCTCCGTGACCACCTCCAGATAGACCTTGAGCTTCGGCTCGGTGCCCGACGGTCTCACCACCACGCGCACCGTCGTTCCGTCCGGGGCGTCCGCGCGACTCTCGAAGACGAGAGCATCGGTGCTCATCGGTCCCGGGCTCTCGGCGAGATCGGTCGCGGTCACATCCAGACCCGCGAGGGCCGTCGGCGGCTCCGCACGCAGCCGCGTCATCACGGCGCCGATGCGCTGCAGGTCGTCGACGCGGATCGACACCTGATCGCCGATGTGGACACCGAGTTCGCGATGCAGGTCGTCGAGTGCGTCGAGCAGGGTCCGGCCGGACTGCTTCAGATCGGCCGCGTAGTCGGCGACGACCACGGCGGTCGCGATGCCGTCCTTGTCGCGCACAGCGTCCGGATCCACACAGTGTCCGATCGCCTCCTCGTACGCGTAGACGAGGCCGTCGCCGGCGCGGGCGAGCCATTTGAAACCCGTGAGTGTCTGCGCATATCGCGCACCACGTGCGGCCGCGAGCCGTCCCAGCATGGTCGACGAGACGATGGTGGTCGCGACCAGCGAGCCGAGCGGCGACGACGCGAGGATCCGGTCGCCGAGCAGGACCCCGGTCTCGTCGCCGCGCAACATCGTCCACCCCTGCGGGCCCGGGACACCCACCGCGCAACGGTCGGCATCGGGATCGAGCGCCAGCGCGATGTCGGCATCGACCTCGGCCGCCAGCGCGAGCAGGGCATCGGTCGCGCCCGGTTCCTCGGGATTGGGGAAGGCGACGGTGGGAAACGCCGGGTCGGGTGCGAACTGGGACGCCACGACGTGGATGTCGTGGAATCCCGCGGCACGCAGGGCCGCAACCGCCGTCTCGCCGCCGACGCCGTGCAGTACCGTCAGGGCGATGCGCACGCTGCGGTGCGGGGAACGGGGGAGCGACGCGACCCGGGCGAGATAACGATCGACGAGGTCGTCACCCGACGGCGCGACCGGTACCCGGGGCACGTCCGCGGCATCACCGACGGCGTCGATCGCCGTTTCGATCTCCCGATCGGCGGGTGCCGCCAGCTGAGCCCCGTCCGCGAGGTAGACCTTGTACCCGTTGTCGGCGGCGGGATTGTGCGACGCCGTGATCTGCACGCCCGCAACGGCGTCCAGCGCCCGTACCGCGAAGGCGGTCACCGGCGTGGGGAGCGGTTCTGCGAGGGCGACGACGTCGAAACCGGCCGCGGCGAGGACTTCCGCGGCGGCAGTGTGGAATTCCGCCGAGCCCGTGCGGGCGTCGCGGCCGACGACGACGGTGCCACCGCCCTGCCCGTTCGCCTCGAGCCACGCCGCGAGCCCGGCGGTGGTGCGGACGACGACGGGCACGTTCATGCAGTCCGGCCCGTCGCCGACCGGGCCGCGCAGACCCGCGGTGCCGAATCGCAGCGTCACAGCCGGGCCGCCAGATCGCGCAGGAGATCGCCCATCCGGGTCGCGGCCGCGCGACCCGCGGCGAGCACCTCGGTGTGGTCGAGGGGAGCACCGGTGATGCCGGCCGCGGCGTTGGTCACCAGCGAGACCGCGAGCACCCGCGCTCCGGCCGCGCGCGCCGCGATGGTCTCGTGGACCGTGGACATGCCGACGAGATCGGCGCCGAGGGTGCGCAGCATCCGGATCTCTGCCGGGGTCTCGTAGTGCGGCCCGGGCAGACCGGCGTAGACCCCTTCGCGCAGCGACGGATCGATCTCGCGGGCGAGTGCACGAAGATCCGGCGAGTAGGCGTCGACGAGGTCGACGAACTGGGCACCCACCAGCGGCGAGCGACCGGTGAGATTGAGGTGGTCCGAGAGGAGAACCGGCTGCCCCACGGAGAACTCGGGATCGATGCCGCCCGCCGCATTGGTGAGGACGACGGTGCGGGCACCCGCCGCGACCGCCGTGCGCACGGGGTGGACGACGCGGGCGAGGTCGTGCCCCTCGTAGGCGTGGACGCGGCCGGCGAGGACGAGGACGGCGTTGTCGCCGGCCCGCACCGAGTGGATGTTCCCGGCGTGCCCTGCCGCCGTCGGTGGTGCGAAGCCGGGCAGCTCGCTCATCGGGATCGTGGCGACGGGGATGCCGAAACTCTCGACCGCGGCCCGCCAGCCGGACCCGAGGACGACGGCGACGGAGTGTTCGGCGACCCCCGTCCGTTCGGCGAGAGCGGCGGCTGCGGCGTCGGCGGCCGCGGCGGGGTCGAAGACGTGATCGGGTTCTCCCATGGCATCGGACCCTAATCGCTCCCGACATGTTACTCGCGGGTAAGTAGGCGCGGTATGCTGACGCGCATGCCTTACCTCGAACGTGACGGCGACGTCTTCGTCCTGCATCTCGGTGACCGTGACGCGGAGGTCTCCGAGAACCGTTTCCACCCGGACCGTCTGGTCGCGATCCACTCCCTCCTCGACGAGGTGGAGGCACACGACGGACCCGCTGCCCTCGTGACCGCAGCGACCGGCAAGTTCTGGAGCAACGGACTCGACATCGACTGGGTCGGCGCGAACCTGCCGGATCTGCCCGGCTATCTGGACTCCGTCCACGACCTCTACGTGCGGCTGCTCACCTTCCCCGCGGCGACGGTCGCCGCCGTGCAGGGGCACGCCTTCGGTGCCGGCGCGATGCTCGCGCTCGTGCACGACTTCCGGGTGATGCGCGCCGATCGCGGCTACTGGTGCCTGCCCGAGGTGCAGTTGAACATGCCGTTCACCGTCGGGATGTCCGCGCTGATCCGTTCCCGCCTGCCGATCCAGACGGCGGTCGAGGCCATCACCACCGGTCGTCGCTACGGCGGTGAGGACGCCGTGGCCGCGGGCATCGCCGAGCAGGCCGTCACCGGGGACGACGTGCTCGCCGCCGCGGTCGAGCGGGCCGCGGCGCTCACCGCCACCCGCGGACCGAATCTGTCGGGCATCAAGCGCGGTCTGCACGCACCGTTGATCTCCGCGCTGGAGATCCGGACCGACGCGTCGAACTTCCGGCTGGGCTGATCGCCCCGCCGCGACGTCGACGAACCGGTCGCACGCGCCGATCGATCGGGACGCGGTGAGCATGACAGACTGGACCCCGTGACGACCGACTACGCCACGGCGATCGAGGCTGCTTCCGACACCCTCGTCGGCCTGTCGCATTCCATCCACGCCGAACCGGAACTCGCATTCGAGGAACACCGGAGCGCCGCGAAGATCGTCGAGGTGCTGCGCGCCCACGATTTCGAGGTCACCACCGGCATCGCCGACCTGCCCACCGCCTTCGACGCGCGGTTCGGCAGCGGCGAACTCGTCCTCGCGTTCTGCGCCGAGTACGACGCGCTGCCCGGCATCGGGCACGCGTGCGGCCACAACATCATCGGGGCGTCGGCCGTGGGTGCCGGGATCGGCCTCGCCGCGCTCGCCGACGAACTCGGCGTGACCGTCCGCGTCATCGGAACCCCCGCGGAGGAGACCGGCGGCGGTAAGGTCCTCATGCTCGAACGCGGCGTCTTCGACGGCGTCGGTGCGGCGATGATGGTGCACCCCGGCCCGTTCGACATCACCGGGGCGACCTCGCTCGCCCTCGCCGACATCGCCGTCGAGTACGACGGCCGCGAGGCGCACGCCTCGGCGGCCCCCGAGTACGGGCTCAACGCCGCCGACGCGGCGACCGTCGCCCAGGTCGCGGTCGGACTGCTGCGGCAGCACCTGCATCCCGGGCAACAGATCCACGGCATCGTCGCGCAGGGCGGGACGGCACCGAACATCGTGCCCAGCCACACCGAACTGCTGTACTACCTGCGGGCCGGGACGAGCGAACTCCTCGACGACCTCGTCGAACGCGCACGCAACTGCTTCGCCGCCGGGGCGCTGGCCACCGGATGCAACCACCGGATCCGGACGGTCTCGCCGACCTATACCGAACTCACTCCCGACCCGTGGCTGGTGCAGGCATATCGTGAGGAGATCATCGATCTCGGGCGCCGACCGCTGCCCGTCGAGGAGGAAGGAGCGCGCCCCCTGGGCAGTACCGACATGGGAAACGTGACGAACGTGGTGCCGGGAATCCATCCGGTCATCGGACTCGACTCCGGTGGCGCGGTGACACATCAGGCCGCATTCGCGGCCGCGTGCGTCACCGAGTCCGCCGATCGGGCAGTACTCGACGGAGCGCGCGCGCTCGCAGCGACCGCCGTACGCGCGGCGACCGATCCCGTCCACCGGGCACGCCTCCTCGAACAGGCCGGCCGCCGATGAACCCCTACGTCGAGAAGTGGCTGGACCGCCACACCGAGGACCTCTCGCTCTGGCGCCGTCACATCCATGCGAATCCCGAGCTCGCCCGGCAGGAGTACGCCACCACCGAGTTCGTCGCGAAGCACCTGCGCGCGGCCGGACTGGAGCCGAAGGTCCTGCCTCGCGGCACCGGCCTGATCTGCGATCTCGGTCCGACCGGCGGACCGCGCATCGCCCTGCGCGCCGACATGGACGCCCTGCCGATGCAGGAGGCCACCGGCCTGCCGTTCGAATCCACCGTCCCCGGTGTCTCGCATGCGTGTGGGCACGACGCCCACACCACCGTCGTGCTCGGTGCAGGTCTGGCGCTGGCCTCGATGCCCGAACTGCCGATCGGTGTCCGGTTGGTCTTCCAGCCCGCGGAGGAGGTCATGCCGGGCGGGGCGCTCGACGTCGTCGCGGCGGGCGGACTCGACGGGGTCGCGCGGATCTTCGCCTTGCACTGCGACCCGCGTCTCGAGGCGGGCAAGGTCGGTATGCGGGTCGGGGCGATCACCTCGGCGGCCGACACCGTCGAACTCGTCCTCGACTCACCCGGTGGGCACACCTCCCGGCCGCACCTGACCGGCGATCTCGTCTACGGTCTCGGTGCCGTCATCACGGGTCTTCCCGGCATGCTCAGCCGTCGCATCGATCCGCGCACCGGCACCGTGATGGTGTGGGGTGCGGTCAGCGCCGGCAAGGCACCGAACGCGATCCCGCGCACCGGCATGCTCGCGGGCACGGTCCGCACCGGCGACCACGACACCTGGGAGCTGCTCGAACCGATGGTCCGCGAGATCGTGCACGGTCTGCTCGCGCCCACCGGTGTCAGCTACGAACTGAACTACCGCCGCGGCGTGCCGCCGGTGGTCAACGACGAGGTGTCGGCGCGCATGTTCGAGGACGCGATCCGCGCGACCGGCCCCGACGCCCTCGCGGACACCCCGCAATCCGGTGGGGGAGAAGACTTCTCGTGGTACCTCGAACACGTCCCCGGCGCCATGGGGCGGCTCGGGGTGTGGCCGGGGGTCGGGCCCGAACTCGACATCCACCAGCCCACCTTCGATCTCGACGAGCGGGCGCTCGCCGTGGGCGTACGGGTGATGACGAATCTGGCGCTCGGCGCTCGATGAGAGCGCTTCACGCTCGGCGCTCGATGAGAGCGCCCGACTAGAAACTGTCGGGTCGTCCCGGTCCGACGTTGCGGCTGTTGCGGGTCCGCAGATCCCGCACGTAGTCGGCGGGTGCTCCGGCGATCTCGGCCGCGTCGGCCATCACACCCAGATAGCGTGCCGACGGCAGGCCGCCCTCGTATCCGTCGACGACGTACAGCCACGCCAGGACCGGACCGTCGGCCGTGTCGACACGCACGCGGATCTTGCGGTGGAAACCGAGTTCGGCTCCCTCCCAGCGGTCGAGGCTGCGCTCGTCGTCCTCCGGCACGTCGTAGAGCACCACGAACACCTTCGCGTCCGGATCCTCGACGACCGTCGCGAGGGCACCCTCCCAGCCGATGTCGGCGCCGGCGAAGGTCAGTCGCCAACCGTGCAACCACCCGGTTCCCGCCATCGGCGAATGCGGGCAGCGCGTCAGCATCTGCTCCGGATGCATGTTGGACCCGTAGGCGGCGTAGATCGGCACGAGGATAAGGCTAACCCGTCGTCCACCGGAGTCGTCGGAGGGGCGGCACAGGGACGGACGAGGAGTGTCGGAGGGCTGTTGCGTGCCGGGTCCACCGGTCCCTGTGCGCGAGGTGGGGGCATTGGCATAGCGTTGAGACCGACGTGTGTGCCCACCAGGCGCTCACGTGCAGCCCGACCCGGCACCCTTCGGAATCGATACAGAGGAGAACAATGACCCGGATCGTCATCATCGGCGGCGGCCCCGCAGGATACGAGGCGGCGCTGGTGGCATCCCAGTACGGCGCGACGGTGTCACTGATCGATTCGGACGGGATCGGTGGCGCCTGCGTGCTCTTCGACTGCGTCCCCTCCAAGACCTTCATCGCCTCGACCGGCGTGCGCACCGACATGCGCCGCGCCGCCGACCTGGGCATCGAGCTCGAACGCGCCGAGGTGTCGCTGCCGCAGGTCCACAGCCGTGTGAAGAGCCTGGCCCGCGCACAGTCCGCCGACATCCGCACCAAGCTCGAGGCCGCCGGGGTGAAGCTGTACTCCGGTTACGGCGAACTCGTCGACACGCAGCCCGGTATGGCCGCCCACCAGGTGCGCGCCAAGCTGCTGACCGGTGAGGAGAAGGTGCTCGACGCCGACGTCGTGCTGATCGCGACCGGCGCGAGTCCGCGCATCCTGCCGGGCGCGGAGCCGGACGGTGAGCGGATCCTCACCTGGCGTCAGCTCTACGACCTCGAGAAGCTGCCCGAGCACCTCGTCGTCGTGGGTTCGGGTGTCACCGGCGCCGAGTTCGTCTCCGCCTACACCGAGGTCGGCGTGCAGGTCACCGTCGTGTCGAGCCGCGACCGGATCCTGCCGCACGAGGACGAGGACGCGGCTCTCGTGCTCGAGGACGTCCTCACCGAGCGCGGTGTGACCCTCGTCAAGCATGCCCGCGCCGACCGGGTCGAACGCACGAAGGACGGCGTCCGCGTGCTCCTCGCCGACGGCCGCATCGTCGAGGGCAGCCACGTGCTGATGACCGTCGGCTCAGTGCCCAACACCCGGGATCTCGGTCTCGACAAGGTCGGGCTCGAACTCGACCGGGGCGGTTACCTTCCCGTCGACCGCGTCTCCCGCACTGCCGTCCCCGGCATCTACGCCGCGGGCGACTGCACCGGACTGCTGCCGCTCGCGTCGGTCGCGGCCATGCAGGGCCGCATCGCGATCTATCACGCGCTCGGCGAAGGCGTGAGCCCTATCAAGCTGAAAACCGTTGCGGCCGCAGTGTTCACGCGTCCTGAGATCGCTGCCGTCGGTGTCAGTCAGGCGACGATCGACAAGGGTGAGGTGCCCGCCCGCACCGTCATGCTCCCGCTCAACACCAACCCGCGCGCCAAGATGTCCGGCCTACGGCGCGGTTTCGTGAAGATCTTCTGCCGCCCCGCGACCGGTGTGGTCATCGGCGGTGTGGTCGTCGCCCCGACCGCCTCCGAGCTCATCCTTCCCATCGCGTTGGCGGTGCAGAACAACCTGTCGGTCAACGACCTCGCGCAGACCTTCTCGGTCTACCCGTCGCTGAGCGGATCGGTCACCGAGGCCGCCCGCCAGCTGATGCGCCACGACGATCTGGACTAGGCGCCGGACGGGGCGGGATCGGCAGCGATCCCGCCCTGCTCAGGCCCAGTCGTAGGTGCGTTCGACCGCCTTGTTCCATTCGCCGAACAGGCGCTCGCGTTCGTCGACCGGCATCGCCGGTTCCCACGTGCGGTCCGCGGTCCAGTTGCGGCGGATGTCCTCCTCGTCCTCCCAGAAGCCGACGGCGAGACCGGCGGCGTAGGCGGCACCGAGCGCGGTGGTCTCGGAGACGGTGGGCCGCACGACCGGCACACCGAGGATGTCGGACTGGAACTGCATGAGCAGATCGTTGGCGACCATGCCGCCGTCGACCTTGAGGGTGCGCAGGTCGACCCCGGAGTCGGCGTTCATCGCCTCGATGACCTCCCGCGTCTGGTAGGCCGTCGCCTCGAGCGCCGCCCGCGCGAGGTGGCCCTTCTCGACGAAGCGCGTCAGGCCGGCGATGACGCCGCGGGCGTCGGGTCGCCAGCGAGGCGCGAACAATCCCGAGAAGGCCGGCACGAAATAGGCCCCGCCGTTGTCGGGGACGCTCGCGGCGAGCGCTTCGATCTCGTCGGCGGACCGGATCAGCCCGAGATTGTCGCGCAGCCACTGCACGAGCGAACCGGTCACCGCCACCGAACCTTCGAGGGCGTAGACCGCGGGGGCGTCACCGATGCGATAACAGACGGTGGTGATCAGGCCGTGCTCGCTGTGCACCGGGGTCGTGCCGGTGTTGAGCAGCAGGAAGTTGCCGGTGCCGTAGGTGTTCTTCGCCTCGCCGGGGGACAGGCAGCCCTGGCCGAAGGTCGCGGCCTGCTGGTCGCCGAGGATGCCGGCGATCGGGACCCCGGCGAGCGGTCCACGTTCGCGGGCGTGCCCGTACACCTCCGACGAACTGCGGATCTCCGGCAGCATCGACTCCGGGATGCCGAATTCGGCGCAGATCGCCGGATCCCACTGCTGCGTCCCGAGATTCATCAGCAGCGTCCGGGAGGCGTTGGTCACATCGGTGATGTGCAGGCCGGGCGGCTGGCCCTCCTCGCCGACACCACCGGTGAGATTCCACAGGATCCAGCTGTCGATGGTGCCGAACGCGAGGTCGCCGGCCTCGGCGCGCTCTCGGGCACCGTCGACGTTGTCGAGGATCCACCGCACCTTCGGTCCGGCGAAATAGGTCGACAGCGGTAGTCCGGTGATCTCGCGGTAGCGGTCGGGCCCGGCGTCGCCGGCGAGCTCCTCGACGAGCCTGTCGGTGCGGGTGTCCTGCCAGACGATCGCGTTGTACACCGGTTTTCCGGTGGTGCGGTCCCACACCACCGTGGTCTCGCGCTGGTTCGTCAGGCCGATCGCCGCGATGTCGTTGCGTCGCAGATCCGCCTTGGCGAGTGCCGCGGCGCCCACCTCACGGGTGTTGAGCCACAGCTCTTCCGGGTCGTGTTCGACCCATCCCGACCGCGGGAAGAACTGGCGGTGTTCCTTCTGCGCGAGCGAGACGATGCGCCCGTCGTGGTCGAAGATGATGCACCGGCTGGACGTGGTGCCCTGGTCGATCGCCGCGATGAACTGGTTCACAGGTGGTCCTCGGGTGAAGGGGACGGCTCGGTTCGGCAACGCTTCCGCTGCGCGCTGCGGGTCCGAAGCTACTAGCCTTGATCGGGATACGTCGGCGACTCACGGGAGCGGGTGCGGTGACCAACCAATCGGGTGTGCAACTCCTCGGACCGCAACAGCGCGCCGACGCCTGGCGTCGTCTCGCCACCGAACAGTTCGACGTCGTCGTCATCGGTGGTGGTGTCGTCGGGGCGGGAGCAGCGCTCGACGCCGCGACCCGGGGCCTGCGGGTCGCGCTCGTCGAGGCCCGCGACTTCGCGTCCGGCACGTCGAGCCGGTCGTCGAAGATGTTCCACGGTGGGCTGCGCTATCTCGAACAGCTCGAATTCGGTCTGGTGCGGGAAGCCTTGCGCGAGCGCGAACTCGCGTTGACGACCCTGGCTCCGCACCTGGTCAGGCCGCTGAAGTTCCTCTTCCCGCTCACCCATCGGGTGTGGGAGCGGCCCTACGTCGCGGCGGGGATCTTCCTCTACGACCGTCTCGGCGGCGCGAAGTCCGTTCCGGCGCAGAAGCACCTGACCCGGTCGGGTGCCCTGCGGATGGTTCCCGGTCTCAAGCGCAATTCGCTCGTCGGCGGAATCCGCTACTACGACACGGTCGTCGACGACGCCCGGCACACCATGACCGTCGCGCGGACGGCCGCGCACTACGGTGCGGTCGTGCGTACGTCCACGCAGGTCGTCGGTTTCCTGCGCGAGGCCGACCGCGTGTCGGGTGTACGGGTGCGCGACAGCGAGGACGGTTCGGTCACCGAGGTGCGAGCGCACGCGGTGATCAACGCGACCGGCGTGTGGACCGACGAGATCCAGTCGTTGTCGCGGCAGCGCGGCCGATTCCGGGTCCGCGCGTCGAAGGGCGTGCACATCGTCGTGCCCCGCGACCGGATCGTCAGCGACTCGGCGATCATCCTGCGCACCGAGAAGTCGGTGCTGTTCGTCATCCCGTGGGGCAACCACTGGATCATCGGCACCACCGACACCGACTGGAATCTCGACCTGGCGCACCCGGCGGCGACGAAGGCCGACATCGACTACATCCTCGACCACGTCAACCGCGTGCTCGTCGTCCCGCTCACCCACGACGACATCGACGGTGTCTACGCCGGTCTGCGACCGTTGCTGGCGGGGGAGAGCGACGAGACGTCGAAGCTCTCGCGCGAGCACGCCGTCGCGCGGGTGGCGCCGGGGCTCGTGGCGATCGCCGGGGGCAAGTACACGACCTACCGCGTCATGGCCGAGGACGCCGTCGATCTCGCGGCCGAGGACATCCCGGCCCGGATCGCGTCGTCGATCACCGAGAAGGTGCCCCTCGTCGGGGCCGACGGGTACTTCGCGCTGGTCAACCAGACCATGCACCTCGCCGAGCAGTACGGCCTGCATCCCTACCGCGTCAAGCATCTGCTCGACCGCTACGGCTCCCTTGTCGAGGACGTGCTGAGCCTCGCGAAGGGCCGGCCCGAACTGCTCGAACCGCTGACCGATGCCCCGCAGTACCTGCAGGTCGAGGTGGTCTACGGTGCGGCCGCCGAGGGCGCTCTGCATCTCGAGGACCTGCTGGCGCGCCGGACCCGCATCTCGATCGAATACCCACACCGCGGTCTGCACTGCGCGGAGCAGACGGCCCGGCTGGTCGCTCCGGTCCTCGGCTGGGACGACGCGATGATCGACCGGGAGGTCGCGACCTACCGGGCGCGGGTCGAGGCCGAGATCGAGTCGCAGAACCGACCCGACGACGAATCCGCGGACGCACTGAGGGCAGCGGCGCCCGAGGCCCGGCCGGAGATCCTCGAGCCGGTGCCCATCACCTAGCCGCGGGCGGCGCCTGACGGGGCTCGGTGCGTGGGCACCGCTTCCACGGTCAGTGCGTGAGCACGACCTTCACGACGACCACGATCGTCGCGATCAGAGCCACTCCCACCGCGGCTATCACGGTCCGGTGATTCGGTCTGCGGTTCTGCAACCGGCGCACGACGAACACGGTCGAGCCGATACGGATCAGCACGGCGACCTCGGCGAGGATGTGGGCCGTACGGGGTTCGAGCCAGCCGATCCAGGCCGTGGCGAGCACGAGACAGGGCAACACCGCCGACGACAGGATGGGAACGGAGTCGCGGAGTTCCTCGATGCGTTCGCTACGCGAGAGTTGTTCACCCGAACGAACGGATTGGGCGACGGACTCCGCAAAGACATGGGCGATGAACGTCGAGAGCGCAGTGCCGACCACGATCGCGATCCCGATGTACTCGGGGGACGTCGTGATGGGGACGAGCGCGGCCAGCACCAGGATGTTGCCGTAGACGTACGCGCTGATACGGGAGGCCGCCGAACTCGGCGGCAGGGGACGGCGCCGTCGAGACAACAGGTACGAGGGCGTGGACACCTCGATAGCGTGACACAGAACACCCTCGGCGAGGCGCCGACCGGCAGGACGCGTCAGGATGAATCGGTGGTGGGGCGGTGGCGAGCCGTCACCTTCGGGCTGTAGTGCATCGGTGAATCGCGGCGGTCGAGGGGCGGCAGATTGCGCGCCGGTGTCTCGAGCAGGCCGGTATCGGCCGGGATCCGCCCGAACGCGCGGTCCCAGCCGGCCCGCGCCCGCGGGTGGTAGCGGTACCGCCACGGCACGAGTTTCGTGCCGAGTCCGATCGCGCGACCGACGAGAGCGTGCAGTGCCGCCTCCGGTCGGCTCCACCGGTAGCCGAGCAGCTCGCGTACCGGTGGGTCGTACAGCCCGACGGTGAGCCACAGGAAACCGGCCGTCACCGGTGGGCGGATCAGTTTCCAGACCCCTTCGGGGAACCACCGCAGGAAGGGCGGGCGGTCGAGATTCGACAGGTCGAGCACGTCGCGAGTGGCCTTGTTGTCCTCGAGCACGGTGCGGCACATGTGGTCCCAGTACTCGAGGAAGTCCTCCCAGGATGCGGGGACCGAGTGCATCGGCATGCCGTACAGCCGGTACCACTGCACGTGCTCGTCGAACAGGCGGTGCTTCTGTTCGAGGGTGAGCGGGCCGTCGAACCACTCGATGGAGACGACGAGGCTGTAGAAGAAGGTCGCGTGCGCCCAGTAGAAGGTGTCGGGATCGAGCGCGTGGTACCTGCGGCCCTTCTTGTCGAGGCCTTTGATGGTGTTGTGGTAGCCGCGCACCTTCGCTGCGGTCTCCGGGGCGCGGGGTCCGTCGAAGACGACGCCGTAGATCGGGTACAGCGATCGGTAGAGCCGTTCCCAGCGTTCGTCGAAGAACTGCGAGTGTTCCTCGACCCCGGCGCCGAGGCCGGGATGCATGTTCTGCATCGATCCGGCCCACGGCCCGAAGAGCATGCCGCGCCACCCGCCGAAATACCGCCAGGTCAGCGAATCGGGACCCAGGGGTTCCGGTGGTTCCGGCCGTGCAGGGCGCGGTGCCGCGAAGTGCGACGACTCGGCGGTGTCCGGCCCGACGGAACCCTGACTACGCATGTTGTCAGAGTAGGATTCGGCGGGCATGCAGTCAACGACGGGAAGCGACAGGGTGGACACCACGCGCCGCAGCTGGGCGGGCGTCGGCATCGACGAACGCCGTCGGCTGCGCAGGGAACGCCTCCTCACGGTGGGCGTCGACCTGCTCGGAGCCCCCGACGGCGCGGCGGCGAACGTCCGGGCCGTGTGCCGGGCCGCCGAACTCACCGAACGGTACTTCTACGAGAGCTTCACCGACCGCGACACCTTCGTCCGCGAGGTCTACGCCCACGTCGCCGACCGCGCCCGCGACGCGCTGACCAAGGCGGTCCTGTCCGCGCCCACCCTCGGCCGGGCCGAGGCCGCGGTGCGGGCGTTCGTCGAGCTCATGGTCGACGATCCTGCGAAGGGACGCGTGCTCCTCCTCGCTCCGTTGCGCGAACCCGCAATCAGTCGGCGCGGTATCGAACTCGCGCCGGCCTTCGTCGCGCTGGTCCGCGACCAACTGCCGCCGCGCGGCGACGAGGGGGAGCGCCACATGGTGGCCGTGGGTGTCGTCGGCGCCCTCACCAGCCTGTTCATGGGGTATCTCGAAGGCGACCTCGCGGTCTCGCGAGAGACCCTCGTCCGGCACTGCGTCGCGCTCGTCGAGGACGCCGGCAGGGCGGCGTGCCTGCAGGGCGATCAGGCCGGGGGTCCTTCCGGGCGCGGCTGACATCGCGGGCACCGGTAGACCACCCGTTCGGGATCGGTCGCGGTGCCGATCTCGCCGAACCGGATCCGAGTCCGGCAGCGTCTGCACGGCTTCCCGCGACGCCCGTACACCCACAGATTGCGGCCCGGACGGCGGTCGCCGGTGGTGATACGGGTCGTCCTGTCACGGTTCGCGACCAGCAACCGATGCGCGAGGTCGACCCACGCCGCGGGATCCCCGGCCTGCGCGACCGGCGTCCACGGATCGACGCCCCTCAGGAAGCACAGTTCGGAGCGGTACACGTTCCCGACGCCGGCCATGATGCGCTGATCGAGCAGGGCCACCCCGATCGGGCGGTCCGGGTCGCGCACGAGATTCGCCGCCGCACGCTCGGGATCCCAATCGGGACCGAGCAGATCCGGCCCGAGATGCCCCACGGCGTCGTCCTCCCGATCGCGGGCGAGCACCTCGACGATGCCGAGTTCGAAACCCACCGCCTGCACGTCCTCGGTGCCGAGCACGATACGCGCCTTGTATCCGGGCTTGCGCCACCGTGTTCCGCGCGGGTAGACGTGCCATTCGCCTTCCATCTTCAGGTGCGAATGGATCGAGACGTCGGCCACGCGGACGAGCAGGTGCTTGCCCCGCGAGACCACTTCGTCGACCGTGCACCCGGTGAAATCGGCGGTGGCGAAACGCGGCACGCGGAAGTCCGTCTCGGTGAGCATCTTTCCTTCCAGTGCCGTTCGGAGGCGGTGCGCGGCGCGGAACACGGTGTCTCCCTCGGGCACGTCAGAACCTCAACCGGTAGCCGCGCGGCGTCGCCGAGAATCCCGCTTCGGCAAGATATCCGGCGAACTCGTGCCCGTGGATCGTCTCACCGTCGACCTTCTCGACGACGATCTTGTCGACACCTCCCCGTTTGACGGTCGCGGCGAGCGACGCACATGCACTGCGCAACCGGCCCGGATCGTCGTCGAAGGTGAGCAGCGTGCGTCCGCCGCGTTCGACGAACAGCACGAGCGCCCCGTCGACGAGCACCACGAGTCCACCGGCCTTGCGGCCCGGCCGGTGTCGCGGCGCGTCGTCGTCGGCCGACGACTTCGGCCACGGCAGTGCCGCACCGTACGGGTTGGCGGGATCGCACGCCGCGAGGGTGATGGCCGCGGTTTCCGAGTGCCGGCCCTCGATCGAATCCGAGAACGACCGCAGACGGTCGACGACCGACGGCGTCGAGAACTGCGCTCCGCCCAGCGAATCGACGAAATAGCCGCGCCGGCACCGGCCCGTCTCCTCGAACCGGCTGAGCACCTTGTACATCGTCGCGAAACCACCGGGCACGCCCTCACCGACGACGACACCGCGGGTGACCACGCCGTACCGCTCGAGCAGCAGTTCGGCGGTGGTGTGCGCGCGGACCGTCGCGTCGGTCTCGCGTGCGGGCAGCATCGACCATCGGCCGCTGACGGTCGGTGGCCCGGTGCGGCTCGGCAGCGTGGGCCGGGCCCGGTACATCCGGGCGCGCGGTGCCCGGCGCGGGGTGCGGTGGGCGGGCTTGGCGCGGGAGGTGTCGCCGATCAGGGCACGCAGCGGGGCGAGGGTGTCGCCCGCGACGTGCCCGCTCCACACCAGCTCCCACAGGGCGTCGGCGACCGTCGTGTCGCTCGCCGTGGTGTGGAGGGCGGTGACGGCGTCGACGAGTTGCCGGAAGAAGTACGCGCCGCCGCCCGAGAGCGAGTCGAGGATCGCCCGGTGCACCGGTCCGAGCTCGATGTCGTCGACCGGGGCCAGGCTCACCGGAGCCAGATCGGCCGGATGCAGCGCCACCCAGCCGTCCTTCCCGGAGATGGATCCGGTGCCCGACCACAGGACCTCGCCGGTCGTGGTGAGTTCGTCGAGCATCGTCGGGGTGTAGTCGCGCACGCGGGGAGCGAGGATCAGCGGTTCGAGGGCGCTCGCGGGCACCGGTACCCCGGCGAGTTGTTCGACGACGGTGAGAACACCGTCGATGCCGTAGAGCGCGCTCGTGCCCGGGCCGGTGCCGAGGTGGTGCCAGTCGGGCAGGAATCGTCCGAGGGTCGTGGTGCTGACGGGTTCGACGTCCTGCCGGGCGGCGGCGAGCGACCGGCGCCGCAGCCTTCGGAGTACCTCCGTGTCGCACCATTCCGATCCGCTCGCACCCGGACGGAATTCGCCTGCCGTGACGCGCTTCTCGGACGCGAGCCGGCCGAGAACGGATTCGACGACCGCCGTGCCCAGTCCGAACCGGGCGGCGGCCTGCGCGGTGGTGAACGGGCCGTGGGTACGGGCGTGCCGTGCGATCAGATCGCCGAGCGGGTCGGGGACCGGTTCGACGAACACCGTCGGAACGCCGATCGGCAGGGGCACGCCCAGCGCGTCGCGCAGACGTGAGGCGTCCTCGATCGCCGCCCACCGGTGTTCCCCCGCGTACGAGACACGCAGTGCGCGTCGTTGCGCTTCGAGATCCTCGATCCAGGACGTCGGGTCGTCGGTGGTGCGCTCGCGCAGCTCGGCGTCGGTGAGCGGACCGAGCAGACGCAGCAGATCGGCGACGCCCTCGGCGTCGCGTGCGCGTCGCTGTGGGGTCAGGCGTTGCAGTTCGTGCTCGGCCTCGGTGATGACGTCGGCGTCGAGCAGTTCGCGCAGCTCGACCCGGCCGAGGAGTTCGGCGAGCAGCGTCGAGTCGAGCGACAGTGCCGCCGCCCGACGTTCGGCGAGCGGGCTGTCGCCCTCGTACAGGAACTCGCCCACATAGGAGAACAGCAGCGACGTCGCGAACGGTGAGGCCGTGGGGGTCTCGACCTCCACCAGCCGGATCCTGCGCTGGGCGATGCTGCCGAGCAGGTCGCGCAGAGCAGGCAGGTCGTAGACGTCCTGCAGGCACTCGCGCACCGTCTCGAGCAGGATGGGGAAGTCGGGATAGCGGCGAGCGACGTCGAGCAGCTGCGCCGATCGTTGACGCTGCTGCCACAACGGGGCGCGCTTGCCCGGATTGCGGCGGGGCAGGAGCAGGGCCCGCGCCGCGCACTCCCGGAAACGGGACGCGAACAACGCCGAGCCGCCGACCTGTTCGGTGACGATGTCGTCGATCTCCTCGGTGTCGAAGACGAAGATCTCCGAGCCGGGCGGGGCGTCGTCGGTGTCGGGCAACCGGACGATGATGCCGTCGTCCGAGGGCGTGGGATGGGATTCGACGCCGTAGCGTTCGAGCAGTCGCGCGCCCACCGCGAGCGCCCACGGTGCGTGCACCCGCAACCCGAACGGCGAGTGCAGCACCAGCCGCCAGTCGCCGAGTTCGTCGCGGAACCGTTCGACGACGAGCGTGCGGTCGGTGGGCAGGTGCCCGGTGGCGGTGCGCTGCTCGTCGAGCAGGCGGATGAGATTGCCGGTCGCGTAGTCGTCGAGACCGCCCTTGCGGCAGCGGGTCTCGGCGTCCTCCGGTGAGGCGTGCCCCATCTCGCGCAGGAATGCACCGAGCGCGGCACCGAGTTCGGCGGGTCGACCCTGACTGTCGCCGTGCCAGAAGGGCAACCGGCCGGGCCGGCCGTAGGCGGGGGAGACCAGCACCCGGTCGAAGGTGATCTCCTCGATCCGCCAGCTGGTGGCACCGAGCGCGAAGACGTCGCCCACCCGCGACTCGTAGACCATCTCCTCGTCGAGTTCGCCCACCCGCGTGTTCTTCTCGCCGACCATGTACACGGTGAACAGGCCGCGGTCGGGGATCGTGCCGCCGGAGGTGACCGCGAGTCGCTGGGCGCCGGGCCTGCCGGTGAGGGTGCCGGCCGTGCGGTCCCACACCACCCGGGGGCGGAGCTCGGCGAACTCGTCGGACGGATAGCGACCGGCGAGCAGGTCGAGGACGGATTCGTAGACGCCGCGGGAGAGCGTCGCGAACGATCCGCTGCGCCGCACCGTGTCGAACCAGTCGTCGACGTCGACGGGTTCGAGGGCCGTTGCCGCGACCGTCTGCTGGGCGAGCACGTCCAGCGGATTCGCCGGGACCTGCAGCGCTTCGATGTGCCCCTCGACCATCCGCTCGACGGTCACCGCGCAGTGCACGAGATCGGTGCGGTGCTTGGGGAACAGCACGCCGCGTGAGGTCTCGCCCACCTGGTGCCCGGCGCGGCCGACACGTTGCAGACCGCTGGCCACCGAGGGCGGAGCCTCGACCTGGATCACGAGATCGACCGCACCCATGTCGATGCCGAGTTCGAGACTCGACGTCGCCACCACACACCGCAACCGGCCCGACTTGAGGTCGTCCTCGATCAGGGCGCGCTGGTCCTTGCTCACCGACCCGTGGTGGGCGCGGGCGAGCACGGGTGCAGCGCCGGCGGTGGTCTCGGTGGGCGATCCGAGTTGCGAAGGCGGTGCGCCCTCGCGGTCCACCTCCTCGCCGAGACGTTCGGCATGGATCTCGTTGAGCCGGGCGGTGAGACGTTCGGACAGTCGCCGCGAATTGGCGAACACGATCGTCGACCGGTGCTCGGTGATGAGATCGACGATCTGCTCCTCGACGTGCGGCCAGATCGACCCGGCCTGCGGTGTGGGAGAGAACGATTCCTCGTCGGGCTCGGAGACCCCGAGTTCGGTCATGTCCTCGACCGGTACGCGCACCGCGAGATCCCACGTCTTCGCCGAGGGCGGCGCGACGATCCGGATGGGGGCGGAACCGGCGAGGAACCGGCCGACCTCCTCGTGCGGTCGCACGGTGGCCGACAACCCGATGCGTTGGGCCGGCGCGCGCAGGAGCTGGTCGAGACGCTCGAGCGACAGCGCGAGGTGCGCCCCGCGTTTCGTCCCCGCCACCGCGTGGACCTCGTCGACGATCACCGTCTCGACACCGACGAGGTTCTCCCGCGCGGACGAGGTGAGCATGAGGAAGAGCGACTCGGGCGTCGTGATGAGGATGTCCGGTGGCGTGCGCGCCAGGGCGCGACGATCGGCCTGGGAGGTGTCGCCGGAACGCACACCGACGGTGATGTCGGGCGGCGTCAGACCGAGCCGTTTCGCGGTCTGCGTGATGCCCACGAGCGGAGACCGCAGATTGCGCTCGACGTCGACGGCGAGGGCCTTGAGCGGCGAGACGTACAGGACGCGGGTGCGGTGCTCGCGCGCTGCGTGCTCGTCGGCCGGGGTGGACGAGAGCCGGTCGAGCGACCACAGGAATGCCGACAGGGTCTTGCCCGAGCCGGTGGGGGCGACGACGAGCGTGTGGGCTCCCGAGGAGATCGAATCCCACGCGCCGAGCTGGGCCGGGGTCGGGGACTCGAACGCCCCGGCGAACCACGCCCGGGTCGGCGCGGAGAAACGATCGAGGATGTCGGTCACCATCCCATCGTCTACCCGCCGACCGACACACTCAGTCGCCGCACGTGAACCCGCTCAGTCGTCGTACGCGAACCGGGCGATCTGCCGGCAGTGATCGTCGGCCCAGCAGTTGCGGCCGCCACGCATCAGTTCCGTCACGAGCGCCCGCGCCGGGGCCCGCCACGGCAGCGCCTCGAACTGCTCCCGCGCGGCGGGTTCGTCACTCCACACCACGGACACCACGGAGCCCTCGTCGACGAAGGAGAGGTCGGGGGAGTCCGCCGCGAGCTGCTCGCGGGTCGAGCCCGAGGCCTTCTCCAACTCGGGCCCCGACACGCGGACGTAGCCGGCGAGGCTCCGCTGCCCGTCGGAGAGGTCGAGGAACACCCCGGCGACCGCCATGTTGCCGGCGTGCACCGAGACCAGCGGCTTCCGCGGGTCGTCCGGCTCCCCGGTGGGAAGACACACGACGGACCAGTACTCGCATTCGCTCATGCGGGCGTTGGGCACGATCGACGACACGACATCGCGAAGCCAGGCCGTGACGGAGCCGAACTCGGGATACTGTTCGAGCTCGCGGTACTTGGTCTCGCGCAGCGGCAGGGCGGCCGTCGACGGGGGCACACGGGTGTTCACGCGACGATTATGACCGCTGCCGATGTGGTGCGGGTCATCAGATCACCACGCCGGGATTCAGGATCGCGTTCGGGTCGAGCGCGGCCTTGATCCGCTCGGTCAAGGCCATCACGTCCGGTCCCACCTGATCGGGTAACCAGGCCTTCTTGAGCCGGCCGACACCGTGCTCACCGGTGATGGTGCCGCCGAGTTCGATCGCGAGATCCATGATCTTCCCGAAGACCATCTGCGCCCGCGCTGTCATGTCCTCGTCGGCGGGGTCGTAGACGATCAGCGGGTGGGTGTTGCCGTCCCCGGCGTGGGCGATCACGGCGACGGTGACGTCGTGTTCGGTTGCGAGATCGGCGATTCCGCGCACCAGTTCCGGCAGTGCGGGGATCGGCACCCCGACGTCCTCGAGCAACAGGCTGCCGGTGCGCTCGACGGCCGGGATCGCCATGCGGCGGGCGACGGTGAACGCCTCCCCCTCCTCGGGGTCGTCGGTCGCGAAGACATCGTCGGCGCCGGCCTCGCGGCAGGCCCGCACCATGATCTCGATCTCCTCCGCGGCGGCGCTGCCGGGTGCGTCGGAGCGTGCGATGAGCATGGCCTCGGTGGTGCGGTCGAGTCCCATGCGCAGCATGTCCTCCACCGCCCCGATGGACGCCCTGTCCATGAACTCGAGCATCGCCGGTCGCAGGACCGCGGTGATCGCGACGACCGCGTCGGCGGCGGCCTGCACGGTGGCGAAGGTCGCGACCATCGTGGAGGCCGGTGGCGGCGGTGGGACGAGGCGCAGGGTCACCTCGGTGATGACCCCGAGGGTGCCTTCGCTGCCGACGAACAGCTTCGTCAGCGACAGGCCCGCGACGTCCTTGACCCGCGGACCACCGAGCCGCACCGCGGTGCCGTCGGCGAGGACCACCTCGAGTCCGAGCACGTAGTCGGTCGTCACCCCGTACTTCACGCAGCACAGCCCACCGGCGTTGGTGGCCGCGTTGCCGCCGATCGTGCAGATCTCGAACGACGACGGATCCGGTGGATACCAGAGTCCGTGTTCGGCCGCGGCCTGCTTCACCTCGACGTTGAGCAGACCGGGCTGGACGACGGCGGTGCGGGTCGCGGTGTCGACGGTGATCGCCCGCATCTTCTCGGTGCTGAGCACGATCCCGTCGGCGAGCCCACCGGACCCGCCGGACAGGCTCGTGCCGGCACCGCGGGGCACCACCGGCACCCTGTGGGCGTTCGCCCACCGCAGTGTCGCCTGCACGTCCGCGGTGGACGTCGCGCGCACGAGCGCGAGCGGAACCGCGGCATCGGGGTCCTGTGCACGGTCCTGCCGGTAGCCGGCGAGGATGTCGGGATCGGTGACCAGCGCGCCGGCGGGCAACTGTCCGGCGAGTTCGTCGAGCACCGGGGTCGTGTCGGTGTTCGGGCGGCTCATCCGCGCACCGGCTCCACGTAACGCGCCCGCAGCTTGTGTTTGACGAGCTTGCCCGTGGGAGTGCGCGGGAGATCGTCGGAGAAATCGATGCTGCGCGGCGCCTTGAAGTGCGACACGCGGTCGCGGACGTAGGCGAGCAGTTCCTGCTCGAGCTCCGGGCTCGGCTCGACTCCGTCGACGAGCTGCACGACGGCCTTGACCTCCTCGCCCATCTCCTCGTTCGGCACGCCGATCACCGCGACGTCGAACACCTTCGGATGCAGCGTGAGGACGTTCTCGGATTCCTGCGGGTAGATGTTGACGCCGCCCGAGATGATCGTGAACGCGGCCCGGTCGGTGAGGTAGAGATAGCGTTCCTCGTCCAGATAACCGATGTCGCCGCTGGTCGTCCACGTCGGATGCTCGGGATGCGTCGCCTCCTCGGTCTTCACCGGGTCGTTGTGGTACTCGAACGGACGCTCGTCGCGTTCCCACCACACCGTGCCGATCGAGCCGGTGGGCAGTTCCTGCCCCTGGTCGTCGCAGATGTGGACGGTGCCCAGGGCACCGTCACGGCCCACCGAGCCGGGATGTGCGAGGGCCTGGGCGGAGTCGATGAACGTCGCGCCGGCGCCCTCGGTGGAGGCGTAGTACTCGTTGATCACCGGCCCCCACCACTCGATCATCGCCCGCTTGATCTCGGGAGGGCACGGCGCCGCGGCGTGGATCGCGACCTTCATGCTCGACACGTCGTACTTCGCGCGGATCTCCTCGGGGAGCTTGAGCATCCGGACGAACATCGTCGGCACCCACTGGCTCGCCGTGACCGAGTAGCGGTCGATGAGCGCGAGCGCTTCCTCGGGATCGAAGTGGTCCATGAGGATCACGGTGCCGCCGACCGACTGGATCGTGCCGCAGAAGCGCAGTGGCGCAGCGTGGTACAGCGGTGCAGGGCACAGGTAGACGGTGCTGTCGTCGAATCCGTACATCGGGGCGAAGACCGCCGTGTAGGGGTCGGGGATGTCCTGGACCTGCCCGTCAGGGAGCTTCGGCTTGATGCCCTTGGGCCGGCCCGTGGTGCCCGACGAGTACAGCATGTCCTGGCCCCGGGGCTGGTCGTCGAGCGGTGTCGCGTCGAAACCGGCGAGCGCGGCGTCGTACTCCTCGAAACCGGCCGGCGACCCACCGAACGCCAACCGGTGGGTGACGCCGGGATACGCACCGGGGGACAGGTCGACCGCACCGACGGCCTGCGCCGACACGACGAGGGCCTTCGCGCCGCAGTCGTCGACGATGTAGGCGGCTTCGGCCGGGGTCAGGTGCCAGTTGACGACGGTGATGTAGAGGCCCGAGCGCAGGGCCGCCCAGTAGACCTCCATGACCCGCAGGTCGTTGTTCGAGATCAGGGCGATGTGATCGCCGCGCTCGAGACCGAGGGACCTCAGGTACTTCGCCAGCCGGATCGAGCGTTCGTCGAGTTCGCGATAGGTCAGCGACTCCCCGGTGGCGGGGCGGATGATCGCGGGTTTGTCGGGCGTGGTGGCGACGAAGTTCCCTGGATACATGCCCAAGGTCTACCACAGCATGTGGTGCAGACCACATATCCTCTGATTGGGCGCAGTGTCGTCGGGTACCCGTGCGGAAGGACCACGGAAGGAGAAGACGATGCCGAATCCGTCGATCAAGAACGAGAAGATGTACGAGGAGCTCCGCGAGGACGGCGCCTCGAAGGAGAAGGCGGCCCGGATCTCCAACGCGGCTGCGAACGAGGGCAAGTCGCAGGTCGGGAAGAAGGGCGGCAAGTCCGGCTCCTACGACGACTGGACGGTCGACGACCTGAAGAAGCGTGCGAAGGAACTGGGCATGACCGGTTACTCCGACATGAAGAAGGACGAGCTGATCGACGCACTGCGCAACCATTAGCCGCCCGGACCCCCGAACGTCGTTCGGGATCAGCCGAACTCGACACCCTGGGCGAGCGGCAGCTCCGTCGAGTAGTTGACGGTGTTCGTCGCCCGCCGCATGTATGCCTTCCACGCATCCGATCCGGATTCGCGCCCGCCACCGGTGTGCTTCTCCCCACCGAACGCGCCACCGATCTCGGCACCCGAGGTGCCGATGTTGACGTTGGCGATGCCGCAGTCCGATCGGGCGAGGAACAGTTCCGCCTCGCGCTGGTCGAGCGTGAAGATCGCCGACGACAGGCCCTGTGGTACACCGTTGTGCAAGGCGATCGCCTCGTCGAGGTCGTCGTAGTCGAGGACGTACAGGATTGGGGCGAAGGTCTCCTCGCGCACCACCTCGGTCTGCGCGGGCATCCGGACCAGCGCGGGCGAGACGTACACGCCACCACCGGCGACCTCCACCCGGTCGCCGCCGACGACGAGCGTGCCCCCGTCGGCCTGCGCGCGGTCGAGCGCCGCGGTCATCGCCTCGTAGGACCGTTCCGAGATGAGCGGACCCACGAGGACACCCTCGTCCAGCGGATTCCCCACCCGCAGACCCGAGTACGCCTTCGCGATGCGCTCGACGAACTCGTCGGCGATCGACCGGTGCACGATCAGCCGACGTAAGGTGGTGCAGCGCTGGCCCGCCGTTCCGGCGGCCGCGAACACGACGCCCCGGACGGCGAGATCCTGATCGGCGGACGGAGCGACGATCGCCGCGTTGTTGCCGCCGAGTTCGAGCAGGCTCCGGCCGAACCGGGCCGCCACGCGCGGCCCGACGATCCGCCCCATCCGGCTGGAGCCGGTCGCACTCACCAGCGCGATACGGGGGTCGTCGACGAGCGCTTCACCCACCGTGTGGTCGCCGAGGAGAAGATGGTGGAGCCCTTCGGGGGCGCCGACATCGGTGGCGGCGCGGCGCAGCAGTGCGTCGCAGGCGAGCGCGGTGAGCGGGGTGGTCTCCGACGGCTTCCACACCACCGGGTCGCCGCACACCAGCGCGATCGCGGTGTTCCACGACCACACGGCCACGGGGAAGTTGAACGCGGAGATCACGCCCACCACGCCGAGCGGATGCCAGATCTCCATGAGCCGGTGCCCGGGGCGCTCGGACGGCATCGTCCGCCCGTAGAGCTGCCGCGACAGACCGACGGCGAACTCGCAGACGTCGATCATCTCCTGCATCTCGCCCGCGGCCTCCGACGGGATCTTCCCGGCCTCGAGGGTGACGAGTTCGGCGAGATGCGACTTGTGTTCGACGAGAAGTTCCCCGAGCCGTCGCACCACGCGGCCGCGCACCGGAGCGGGGACGTCGCGCCATTGTTCGAAGGCCTGTGCCGCCGCCGTGATCGTCGCGTCGACCTCGGCAGCCGAGTGGACCGGAAGGTGTCCGATCACGCTGCCGTCGATCGGGCTGGTCACCGCGAGCGCCCCGTCGTCGGACAGGGCGCCGACACCGCACTGCCTCAGGGCGGTCGCCGCGCGATCGGCGAGATCGGTGGTCGCATTCATCGGTGAGCTCCTTTACTGCTCGGATACCCTGCGCTGGTGCCCGAATCCTCGAGAAACGACTCGTCGAAGGAGTCGCTGGACGACATCGATCGGATGCTGCTGCGCGAACTGGTCGCCGACGGTCGTGCGACGCTCGCGGCGCTCGCCGAGAAGGCAGGATTGTCCGTCTCGGCCGTGCAGTCGCGGGTGCGCCGACTCGAGGCGCGCAACGTGATCCGCGGATACAGTGCGCGCGTCGATCCCGAAGCGCTCGGGCTGATGTTGTCGGCGTTCGTGGCGATCACCCCTCTCGACCCGTCGCAACCCGACGATGCACCGGCCCGCCTCCGGCACATCTCCGCGATCGAATCGTGTCACTCGGTGGCGGGCGACGAAAGCTACATCCTCCTCGTGCGTGTCGAGTCTCCTCGCGCTCTCGAGCGGTTGCTGCAGGAGATCCGCGCGACCGCGAACGTCGCCACCCGCAGCACCGTCGTTCTGCAAACATTTTACGAACGATAGGCCCCTACGCCGTAAGTATTGCTGTGATACCGGGTTTGTCCCGTTGATTCTCGCGTACGGTGGGGTCATGAGCACTGCATTCCGAAACCCGGACGGTGCCGAGAACCTCGCCCCCGACCGGGTACACAGCATCCTCGACCGGCACATGCTCGCCGACGGTTTCGACCTCGTCCTCGATCTCGACCGTTCCCGCGGAGTACGCCTCGTTGACGCCCGGGACGGAACCACGTGGCTCGACATGTTCGGGTTCTTCGCGTCGTCCACGCTCGGAATGAACCATCCCGCGCTGACCGATCCTGAGGCAGCGCACGAACTCGCCGCCGTCGCGGCGAACAAACCCAGCAACTCCGACATCTACACCGTGCCCATGGCGCGCTTCGTCGAGACCTTCGTGCGCGTACTCGGCGACCCGGCTCTCCCGCACCTGTTCTTCGTCGACGGTGGCGGGCTCGCCGTGGAGAACGCGCTCAAGGTCGCGTTCGACTGGAAGAGCCGTCTCAACGAGGCCCGCGGTCTGCCCGCCCACCTGGGCGGATCGGTGCTGCACCTGACCGAGGCGTTCCACGGCCGCACCGGGTACACGCTGTCGCTGACCAACACCGATCCGGTCAAGACCGACCGGTTCCCCAAGTTCGACTGGCCGCGGATCGATGCGCCCTATCTCACCGAGGGACGCGACGTCGCCGCGGCCGAGGAGATGGCCCTCGAACAGGCACGCCGCGCCTTCGCCGAACGTCCCCACGACATCGCGTGCTTCGTCGCCGAACCGATCCAGGGGGAAGGCGGCGACCACCACTTCCGTCCCGAGTTCTTCAGGGCGATCGCGCGGTTGTGCCGGGAGAACGACGCCCTGATGATCTTCGACGAGGTGCAGACCGGCGCCGGCACGACCGGCACCGCGTGGGCCTACCAGCAGCTCGGCGTCACCCCCGACATCGTCGCCTTCGGCAAGAAGACGCAGGTGTGCGGGATCATGGCCGGTGGACGCATCGACGAGGTGCCCGACAACGTGTTCGCCGTGAGTTCGCGGATCAACTCGACGTGGGGCGGCAATCTCACCGACATGGTGCGGGCCCGCCGCATCCTCGAGGTCGTCGAGCACGACCGGCTCATCGACCGTGCCCGGTTGAGCGGAGCGCACCTGCTGTCGGGGTTGCAGCAGCTCGCCGCGCGACGACCGGTCGTCACCGAGCCGCGCGGACGCGGACTGATGTGCGCCGTCGACCTCCCGACTCCGGAGATCCGCGACGAGGTGCTGCGACGGTTGTACCGCGACGAACACGTCCTCGTGATCGGGACAGGCACGCGAGGCATCCGCTTCCGGCCGCCGCTCGTCGTCACCACCCACGAGCTCGACGAGGCCCTCGACGCGCTCGACAGGGTGACCTCGCAGTACGAATGAGGGGTGGGTCCACCTGTTCACGGCCGGACGGCGGTAGCTTGTCGGACATGGCCGATGCACTGGACGAGACCGTAACCGGGGGCGAATCCTTCGCGATTCCGTCGCTGGTCAACCTGAGGGACATCGGCGGTTGCCGGAGTTCGTTCGGCGGCGTGGTCCGCACCGGAGTGGTCTTCCGCTCGACGGACCTCAGCCGCCTGACCGACACCGACGTCGAGACCCTCGACGCCCTGAGCATCGCGACGGTCTTCGACCTGCGCACGCTCGAGGAGCAGCAGCGCCGTCCCGATCGCGTCCCCGACGGTGCCCGGCACCTCGGGCTCGACGTCCTCGCCGACCGGCAGAGCGGATCGATCGCGGCCGCGCTGCCGGAACTCGTGTCCAACCCGGAGCTGGTGGCCCAGACGCTCGGGGACGGTCGTGCCGTCGAGTACCTGCGGCAGAGCTACCGCGAGTTCGTCACGCTGCCGAGCGCTGTGGCGTCGTACCGGACCCTGGCGAGCACCGTCGCGCACGGCGAGGTCCCGGCGCTCGTGCACTGCAGTGCCGGCAAGGACCGCACCGGCTGGGCGGCGGCCTCGCTGCTCATGTTCGCCGGAGCCGACCAGGAAGCCGTGTTCGCCGACTACCTGCGCACGAACGACGAACTGCTCCCGCATTTCGACGACTTCTTCGCCCGGTTCGCATCGCTCGGCGGCGATCCGGAATTGATCACACCCCTGCTCGGGGTGCGCCGCGAGTACCTCGAGGTGGCGATCGACGAGGCGTTGTCGCGCTACGGAACCATCGAGCAGTACTTCGCCGCCGGACTCGGTCTCGACGACGACACCCTGCAGGCCCTGCGGACCCGGCTCGTCGATTCGAACGTGACCGCCTGACCGTCACCTCGGCGCCGGCGTGCTCAGGGTCGGCACGGGGACCGGACCGTAGCGTCGCCACCGCGGTCCGGGTGCGTAGGAGCGCAGCTCGTCGACTCGGCGTGCGACAGCGTCGGGATCGGTGAGTTCGGCGCGGGCGTCGGGGTCGCGGAGATAGTGGTCGAGTACGGCGTCGAGGAGTTCGGGTGCGATCGCGAACCGGCGCCGGTCGATGCGGGCAGTATGACCGGGGTGGCGTCGGGATGAGGGACGTAGGTCGCTGTCCTTGCGGTCGTCGATGATCCGCCACGGCAGTGGAACCCGTGAACTCGTGGTGGCGCCACGCACCGGTAGGGCGACGATCACGACGTAGAGGGGGTCGGTCAGCACTCCGGACGTCGATGCCTCCCAGGGGATCCAGGTGTCCGTGGCGTGATCGCTGAAGCGGATTCCCTCCGCGGAGAGTGCGATGTAACCGGGGCGCAGTTTGTGTCGGACGATGAAGAAGCAGTAGCCGACCTGCCACACGCAGGCGAGTACGGTCAGGACGATGCTTCCGGACAGCTGTTCCCGAGACCCGTCGCTGACCCAGATGATCACGAGGAGCATGAGCGTGAATGTCCCGATCTGAATGACGGCGCTCCAGAATATCGAGGGGGATTGCCGGAGAAGGAGAACCGGCTGAGAACTCTCGGAGCCCGCGACGATGTGATCAGCGCTGATCCGGGGGCTGTACATGAGGATACCGAGCACCGGATACATCAGGATGGTTGCGCCCAGTGTCAGAAGGAAGGCCGTAGCGTCGGGAAACGCGAACGGTAGTCCTGCCGCCACCCGTTCGATCACGGCCGCGACGATCAGCAGCGGGCACAACAGGCCCACGAGGGCAGTGAACACGATGACGGGGGTGGCTCGAGGATCCCCGTAAGTCCGGAGATCGGGACGATCAGAAGACGGCATCGAGTATTCCTCTTCCCAGGCGCAACGTTCCACCGACGGTGGCGCCGGCCAACTTTCCGGTAGCTGCGGCAGCACTTTCGACCTCTTCCCAACCGGCGCCTATCGCTCTCCACACGGACTTGGTACTCGACTCGTAGAGGTTGTCGACCGCTCCCGATGTGAAGATTCCGGCGGCCGTCCCCACTCCCGCGCCGACCACCGCTCCGAACGCCGTGCCGGCGCCCGGAACTATCGACCCGACCGCACTTCCCACCGCCGCACCGGTTGCTATCGAGGCAGCGAGACCCACACCGTTGGATACCACGGCCTGTTCGAGGGACTCACCACCCGCGAAATAGTCGAGCCCGACACCGGCGACGAGACCTATGGCCCCCGCAGCTCGGCCGGCTGTCCGGGACATCGACGCCATGTCGTCGAGGCGCCCGGTGGTCGCCACCAGATCGTCGAGTGGTTCCCGCGCACTACCGAACAGGCGTCGCAGCTCGTCGTAGGGTGTGTCCGGCGAAAGCATGAGAGATCGCTCCATCTCACGGATCGCCTCGGTCCGGAGGTGCTGCTGCACGGTGAGGAGGTCCGCGATCCTGCCTTGCAGGGTCTTGTCGACGTAGTCGAGCGCGGTGCTCACGAGGAAGGACGCGGACCACGGGTGTCCGGTCCAGGTGTTCGTGGCGGTTGCGACTGCGACCGACCAGCGAGCGTGAACCGCCTCGGCCGCCCCGCGCGCCTCTTCGTACGCTGCAGCCCTTTGCGTGGTGGCTTCGTCGTAGGCCGGTGGGGGCTCGCTGATCATGTCGGTGAAGACGGACAGACCGGCAGTGGCGGCGCGAGCGCGGATGTCGGCCATGTCGGACAGGGCGCGCGACAGTTCGCCCGCCAGGCCCGCGAAGACATCGGCGGTCCTCGATGTCCGCTCGTGGAAATCGTCGATGGCGTGGACGTGTTCGCTCGACCTGTCGAGGTAGGTCTCGGAAGCGTCGCCGTCCCAGGCGTCGTCGGCGATGCGACGCGCCCGGGCCGCGGCGTCGGCGACGTTCCCGATCGTGGTGCCCAGCGTCGTGCGAATCCAGTCCTCGACCCGTCGGATATCGGTGGGGTTGCCGGCGATGAAGGTGTCGATCGGCACGGTCACTCCGACCATGTCCGGACGAGCGCGGCGGCGGCCTCGTCGTCGGCGTCCCGGTACGTCTGCGCTGTGGTCGTCAGCAGGCCACCCGTTCCGCCGAGGAGCTCGACCATGCCGGCGAGGTCGGTGACGATCTGCGCAAGCATGCCGGTGAGCGGGCCGGTCGCGAGACCCGCGTCCACGCTTGTGGGGCAGGTGTCGACGAGATCTGCGGTGTCCGTGGCCGCACCCGTGTAGATGCCTGCGGCCCGATCGAGTTCGTCGGGATCGACGTACAGGCTCATCTCGCGTCTCCGGAGGCCGGGTGTCGACGTTCCGCTTCGGGTATCGGGACGTCGAGCAGCAGCGAATCCCACGGCTGTGCCTCACGCAGTCGCGGGAGCACGTGCGTGGGCAGCACCAGCCACGGTTGCCCGGCGCCGCAACAGGAGTGGAGACGGTCGAGTGCCGTGTAGGCGAGCAGCGCGATGCGGCCGTCGCTGAGATATCGATAGTCGACGGTGGCATCGGCCGGATCCGAGACCACTTCCGCGCACGGTAGATAGAGATACGGCGGGAGCACCGTCGGTAGTGCGTCCGCGACCTGTTCCTGCGACATTCGTTCCCCCGTGAACAGCCCGTCCGATCCCCCGTCGGACTGTCGGCGCGGAGGAGGCTACCAGCGGCAGGGTTTGTGACGAATCACGGGTTGATGCTTACGGTTTCGACCGCGTGCGAGAACGTGAGCCGACGACGGCCACGACGGCGAGGCCGATCGCAACGCCGACGAGATCGGCGCACCAGTCCCAGAACGATCCGGAACGCCGGACCGCGACGGTGGCCTGGAGGATCTCCGTCAGCACGCCGTAGAGGCCCAGCCACACCACCGTGACGACGGGGGAGATCCGTGCGTAACGGGAGCAGAGCGCGAGGGCCAGGAACATCAGTGCGTGTGTGACCTTGTCGGCGTGCGGCGGGCCGCTCGGCACCGTGCCGCCGGGGGAGAGCAGCATCGCGGTGATGACGACGACCGCGACGATCAGCGGCAGAGCGCGGTGCCGGAGGAGCATGGACGGCACGGTTCAGGCGTTCTTCTTCTCGTCCCGCCGGGCGTTGGCGCCGCTGTCGGTGCTGTGCCCGTCCCGGTCGCGACCGGCGAACAGGACGATGGCCACGGCAGGGATCAGCAGGAAGAACAACCACGTGTCGAACGTGAAGAACAGCACGAGCGCGACGAGCGGGGTCAGCCCCATCACGACCTCGCGCCAGCGCTCGGGATCCTTCTTCGGAGCGATCACCGGGAGGTCGTCGCGGGTCGTGGTGGGCAGCTCGGTGACGTGGGCGGGCAGGTCGGTGAACAGCACCTGGAGATCACCCCGCGTCGTCGCGGCCGACGCCTTCGCGCTGCGTTCGTCGAACTCCGACAGCGTCAGCCGGCCGAGCGCGAAGTGTTCGCCGAGCAGGTCGAGCGCCTCACTGCGTTCTGCGTTGCCGATCCGGATGTCGGGGTGTTCGGGCATGCCGGCCACACTAACCTGTGCCGTCGGACCGGCGACAGGCACGGGCACCCCTCGAAGGGCTGTGATATCCACTACGGGATCTCCACAACAGCAGGAGGACGCGGCCGGGCACCGTGAGGTCAGGACGGCCCGCGGCCCTCGCCGAGGAGTCGGTAGGCCCGGCGACCCGCGACGAACAACACGCCGAAGGCGATGAGCAGCGCGATCGGATGCCGGAAGACGACGATCACGAGCAGCGCGACCAGGATGAACGGAACCAGCGTGAGCAGCTGCTCCGCCAGATCCCGCGGCCCCGTCGAGACCATCGCGGCCGGCGCCGAGGGTAGGTCGGCGAAGAGGGGGATCAGGTCACCGCGCACCGTGGCCTGCGTGGCGAGTGCGACCCGCTCGTCGAACTCCGCGAGGCTGAGACGGCCCGCGGCGAAGTGCTCGCCCAGCAGCGCTACGGCTTCTTCACGCTCGGCGGTGCCGATGCGGATGTCGGGGCGGTCGGCCATGACTCCAGGCTAGTGGTTTTTCGCGCGGACGAGCGGGACCGCGAGGACACAGATTCGGCGTGAACCGGTCGCCAGGGACCCGATACGGCGAGGTCCCCCGCATCGTGAGAGATGCGGGGGACCGTCGGCCGTATTGCCCGAGCGTTGCTCGAGCGGCGTCCTACTTGATCTCGGTGAGCACGGTGCCCTGGGTGACCGCGGCACCCGGCTCGACCGCCAGGCCGGTGACGACGCCCGCCTTGTGGGCGTTGACCGGGTTCTCCATCTTCATGGCCTCGAGCACGGCGATGAGCTCGCCCTCGGCAACCTCCTGGCCCTCGGCGACCGCGACCTTGACGACCGTGCCCTGCATGGGTGCGGTCACCGCGTCGCCCGACGCCTTGCCCGCGCCGCCGCCACCGCGCTTGCGGGGCTTCGGCTTCTTGCGGATCGCACCGGCACCGCCGCCGTTACCGCCGAGCGAGAACTGGCCGGGCAGCGACACCTCGACGCGACGTCCGCCGACCTCGACGACGACGTTCTGACGCGGCAGGGCCTCGTCCTCGTCCTCGATCGGGGCACCACCGGTGTACGGCTCGATGGTGTTCTCCCACTCGTTCTCGATCCACTTGGTGTAGACGTCGAACTTCTCGCCGTCGCCCACGAAGGCCGGGTTCTCGACGATGTGGCGGTGGAACGGGATGACCGTGGCCAGGCCCTCGACCTCGAACTCGGCCAGCGCGCGGGCAGCACGCTGCAGCGCCTGCTCGCGGGTCTCACCGGTGACGATCAGCTTGGCGAGCATCGAGTCGAACTGGCCGCCGATGACGTCGCCCTGGACCACACCCGAGTCGACACGCACGCCGGGGCCCGTGGGCTCCTTGTAGACGGTGATCGGGCCGGGGGCGGGGAGGAAGCCGCGACCGGCGTCCTCACCGTTGATGCGGAACTCGAAGGAGTGGCCGCGCGGGGTCGGGTCCTCGGTGAGCTCGAGCTTCTCGCCGTTGGCGATGCGGAACTGCTGACGCACGAGGTCGATGCCGGCGGTCTCCTCGGTGACCGGGTGCTCCACCTGCAGGCGGGTGTTGACCTCGAGGAAGGAGACGGTGTCGCCCTGCACGAGGTACTCGACCGTGCCGGCGCCGTAGTAACCGGCCTCGCGGCAGATGGCCTTGGCGGAGTCGTGGATGCGCTTGCGCTGCTCGTCGGTCAGGAACGGCGCGGGGGCCTCCTCGACGAGCTTCTGGAAGCGGCGCTGCAGCGAGCAGTCGCGGGTGCCGGCGACGATGACGTTGCCGTGCTGGTCGGCGATGACCTGGGCCTCGACGTGGCGGGCCTTGTCGAGGTACTGCTCGACGAAGCACTCGCCGCGACCGAAGGCGGCGACGGCCTCACGGGTGGCCGACTCGAACAGCTCGGGGATCTCCTCGATGGTCTGCGCGACCTTCATGCCGCGTCCACCACCGCCGAAGGCGGCCTTGATCGCGACCGGCACGCCGTACTTCTTGGCGAACTCGACAACCTCGTCGGCGTTCTTGACCGGGTCCTTGGTGCCGGCCGCCATCGGAGCCTTGGCGCGCTCGGCGATGTGGCGGGCGGTGACCTTGTCGCCGAGGTCGCGGATGGACTGCGGCGAGGGGCCGATCCAGATGAGGCCGGCGTCGATCACGGCCTGCGCGAAGTCGGCGTTCTCGGAGAGGAAGCCGTAGCCGGGGTGGATGGCGTCGGCGCCGGACTTGGCCGCGGCGTCGAGGATCTTGTCGAACACCAGGTAGGACTCGGCCGAGGTGGTGCCGCCCAGTGCGAACGCCTCGTCGGCGAGCTTCACGAACTGTGCGTCTGCGTCCGGTTCGGCGTAGACGGCGACACTGCCGTAGCCCGCGTCCTTGGCGGCTCGGATGACCCGCACAGCGATTTCGCCGCGGTTCGCGACGAGCACCTTCGTGATCTGCGCGCTGGCATGACTGGGCACGGAGCCTCCTGTTGATCGATCGTTAGGTTATTTCCGTCGACGGGCAGTCTAAGCGCCATTCGGATCGACGATGTAACCGGATGCCCATATACATTACGGCGGTCGTTCGAGCGCACAATGCTACTCGCCGGTAGGTGGGACTGCCGCCGTTTCCGGCCGTGCGATCCACGGTCCACCCACCGCAACCTCGTGCATCAGTTCGCGGGTGCGCGTCAGAAGGCCCGGGACGTTCTCGCCCGCGACCGTATTGTCGGGAAATCGCGCCGACATGTTCACACCCTCGGGCGTGCGGTTGATCCAGACGTAGACGTCGTGGGTGAAGCTGCGGCTGCGCAGCGCCTGAGCGTTCCATTCGGGCCACTGGGCGGCCATCGGCACGAACCGCACGTCCATGTACGAGACGACGAAACGTGGACGGATGGGCACGCCGAGGAGTTCGCCCACCCGCACGAATGGCACTCGCGCGCTCGCGCGGGTGCGGTGCAGTTCGTCGCCGGCCCGCATCGCCAGGGTCTCGAAATCGGTTGTGTCCGTGAGCTTCAGGTCGATCGGACGCAGGCCGACGAACCATCCGAGCGAACCCGCCCAGATCGGCCCGGCGCGGGTGTGAGCGGGCGCGACGGTCCGGAAGCGATCCGCGCCGGTGAGTTCGGCCGTCGCCCGGCCGAAGCACGCCAGCACGCCGGCGAAGAATCCCGTCCCGGCGCGTCGGCAGCATGCGGAGAAGGCGCTCGCCTCGTCGTCGTCGAACCAGCGTTCCGACAGTCGTTGCTGTGGCGTGGCGTGCGCGGGTCGCGCCCCGATCGGGAGGGGGAAGGCGGGCGGTTCGCCGCCGCATTCGGTGAGGGTCCGCCGCCAGATCTGCACGGCCTCGTCGTCGTCGTCGAGTTGTGCGGACTCGTCGCGTTCGGCGGCGCCGAAATCGATGTAACTGCCCACCGGGAACAGGTCGGCGGCGCGACCGGTGCGCTCCTCCTCGTAGAGCGCCGAGATCTCGTGCGCCACGAGCACCACCGAGTACCCGTCGATGATGGAGTGGTCGGCGCCGAAGAAGACCGTGAACCGCTCGTCGCTGTCCTTCGCGCTTTCTGCGCCGTCGGGTGTCCCGTCCGGTGTCCGCTCGAGCGTCGCGAAGACGTAGGACGGCCACAGGTGCGGGGTCGTGTAGTCGTCGAACAGGCCGAGCAGGTGCTCGTGGATGGTGTCGGGATCGGCGGGATCGTGCCGGATGGGCCGCACCGACACCCGGCCCGGGGGAGCGGTGCGCCGCACCAGACCGCCGCCGCTCTGCTCCTCGTCGAGGTGCGCGTGGCTGCGCAGCGGTTCGTGCCGGTCGATCCAGCGCTGCAGGGCCCGCCGGAACCGCTCGGTGTCGAGCGGCCCGGGGACCTCGAAGGCCGTGCCGAGCCAGGAGTCGCGGCCCCCGCCGTACCGGACCCCCGAGGTACGCCGCAGATGCGCCTCGTGGATGTACGAGGCGGGGCGAGGGTCCTCGCGCCAGTCGTCCTCGGCCGCACACGGCAGCCATTCGGTGAGAACGCCCGGGGGGATCCGGTAGTCGGCGAGCTCGGTGAACTCCATGACCGCGTCAGGCTCGGAGATGCCGCTTGATGCGCGTGAGCATCGCGCTCATCCCTCGCAGCCGCAGCGGGCTGACCGCCTCGGCGAGACCGAGCGAGGCATAGAAGTCGTCGGGCACGTCGAGGATCTCCTGTGCGCTGAGACCGTCGAGTCCCTGCTGCAGGATCGATGCGAATCCGCGGGTGGTCGGCGCTTCGGCGGGTGCGCTGAAGTGGAGCTTCACCCGCGACCGGTCGGAGGCGTCGACGGACAGGAACAGTGGCGACTGGCACTCGGGCACCGGTTCCATCGCCGCCTCCTCCAGCTCCGCGGGAAGGGGCGGGAGCTCGCGGCTGAACTCCAGCAGCAACTGCAGCTTGTCCTGACCCTCGACGGCGGCGAAGTCGTCGACGATCTCGGCGAGCGGGGCGGGAATGCTCATGCGGCCGGCACTTCTCCGGGCTCGTCGCCCTTGACGATGGGCACGCGGACGGCGTTGCCCCACTCGGTCCACGAACCGTCGTAGTTGCGCACGTTCGAGTATCCGAGCAGGTAGGTGAGGACGAACCAGGTGTGACTCGAGCGCTCGCCGATCCGGCAGTAGGCGATCACGTCGGCGTCCTGGTCGATGTCGCCGTAGATCTCCTCGAGCTCGGGCCGCGCACGGAACCGGCCGTCCGGCGCCGCTGCCTTCGCCCACGGGATCGACACCGCGGTGGGGATGTGGCCACCGCGCAAGGCGCCTTCCTCCGGGTAGTCGGGCATGTGGGTGCGCTCGCCGGTGTATTCCTGCGGCGACCGCACGTCGACCAGCGGGCCCTTGCCCAGGTGCGCGAGGACGTCGTCCTTGAACGCGCGGATCAGCGCGTCGTTGCGCTCGACGACCGGGTAACCGCTCGTCGTGGCGACGGGGATGTCGAGGGTGGTGTCGCGGTTCTCGGAGATCCACGCGTCGCGGCCACCGTCGAGCAGGCGGACGTCCTCGTGGCCGAAGAGGGTGAAGACCCACAGCGCGTAGGCGGCCCACCAGTTGGACTTGTCGCCGTAGATGATCACGGTGTCGGTGCGGCGGATGCCCTTGCGATCCATGAGCGCGGCGAACTGCTCGCCATCGATGTAGTCGCGGGTGACGGGGTCGTTGAGATCGAGATGCCAGTCGATCTTCACCGCACCGGGGATGTGCCCCACGTCGTAGAGCAGGACGTCCTCGTCGGACTCTACGACCTTCACTTCGGGATGGCCGAGATGAGCGGACAACCACTCCGTCGACACGAGACGGTTGGGATCGGCGTATACCGCGAACGAAGGGTTGCTATCGGGTGCGACGGGCACATGGGCTCCTGAGGCTGTGGTGGCAGGTGCGCCGTCGATTCTAGGCGGTACCGTGACGGGACGTGACCCGCAGTGACACCCCCGGCGACCGGCCGGCCCCGGTCGAGCTCGCATCGCGGGAGCATATCGACCTGCTGGTCCGGCGGTTCTACGAACGGGCCCTCGACGATCCCGTGCTCGCGCCGGCCTTCGACGTCCTCGCCGTGGTCGGACTCGACGACCATCTGGTGGTCGTCGGCGACTTCTGGGAGCAGATCCTCTTCCGCACGACCCGCTATCGCGGAGCGTTCGTACCGGTGCACCGGGCGCTGCACGGACACCACGGACTGACCCCCGCCCGGTTCGAGCGGTGGTTGCAGTTGTGGTGCGGGACCGTGGACGAGATGTTCCACGGCGTGGATGCCGAGCGTGCGAAGACCAAGGCCGAGGCGATGGTGGGCTCGTTGCAGAAGACCCTGTACGGCGGCACGACCCGATAGTGCCCGGTACGGCTCAGTTCTCGAGCGCCTCGACGGGGATCGCGGCGTTCTCGGCCCACAGACGTGCGACGGAGATGCCGGCCTCGGCGAGGAGGCGGCGCACCAGCGGGAGCCCGATGCCGATCACCGACGACGGATCGCCCTCGATGCGCTCGACGAACCAGCCCCCGTGACCGTCGAGCGTGAAGGCCCCGGCCACCTCGAGCGGCTCGCCGCTGTCGAGATAGGCCTCGAGTTCCTCGTCCGTGGGGGTGCCGAAGTGCACCACGGTGCCGCTGTGGTCGGCGGCCTCCGCGACGACCTCGTCGTCGCGGATACGGAGCACGGCGTGACCCGTGAGCAGCTCGCCGCTGCGGCCGGCCATCGTCCGCCAGCGCTCGCGGGCCGCCTCGACGGTGCCGGGCTTGCCCTGCAGAGCGCCGTCGATCAGCAGCATCGAGTCGCAGCCGATGACGACGGCGTCGCGCAGCTTCTGCTCGCGCAGGACGGGCAGGATGTCGGTGGCCTTGGCGCGGGCCAGCTCGGTGACGACCTGCGCCGGTGGCGTGCCGGGGCCGAGGGACGCGATGAGTGCGTCCTCGTCGACCTCCGACACCTGCACCAACGGTTTCACGCCCGCCGCGTGGAGAACCGCGAGGCGGGCGGGTGAAGCCGAGGCCAGAACGAGCCGGGGCATGTCAGCCGCGGTTCGGGTACGAATACGGCGAGAACGGCGCCCACTGCCGGTGCATCCGCGTCGGATCGCCCCAGGTCTCGGGCGGCCGGGTGTCGACCACCTCGTCGCCTGCCGACGCAGCGGCAGCGGCGAGCACGGCGACGAGAGCCGCGATCTCCTCGTCGGCGGGGTTGCCCTTGACGATGCGGATGGCGGCCGCGGTCTCGGCGACCGCGGTGCTCTCCTGGGCGGCTTCGGTCGCGTCGTCGGCGGCCGTGGCCTCGACCGCGGGCGACTGCTCTTCGACCTCGAACTCGGTGATGATCTTGTCCTCTGCCGTCGCTGTCACAGGGCACCCCCCGGGTACGCGTCCACACGGGCATCGGATGCCCACCGGGTCGCTGTCATGTCGATCCCTCTCTCGGGTTCATCGCACGTCGTCGGCGACGTGCTACGCCGTACGGTCGCGGCAGGACCGAGCTGCGCCCGGTCCTGCCGCTGAGCGTCACAGCGGAATGTTTCCATGCTTCTTCGGCGGGAGCGAAACCATCTTCCGCTCGAGCAGGCGCAGCGCGGAGACGATCTGACCGCGCGTGTGCGACGGCGGGATCACCGCGTCGACGTAACCGCGCTCGGCGGCGATGTACGGGTTCACCAGCGTGTCCTCGTACTCGTTCTGCAGCTCGAGGCGCAGCGCGTCGACGTCCTGACCGTTCTTGGCGGCCTCGAGCAGGCGCTTGCGGTAGACGAAGCCGACGGCGCCGGAGGCACCCATGACGGCGATCTGCGCGGTCGGCCACGCGAGGTTGACGTCGGCACCCATGTGCTTGGAACCCATGACGTCGTACGCGCCGCCGTAGGCCTTGCGGGTGATGACCGTGATCTTGCCGACGGTCGCCTCGCCGTAGGCGTAGAGCAGCTTGGCACCGCGACGGATGATGCCGTTGTACTCCTGCTCCGTGCCGGGCAGGAAGCCGGGAACGTCGACGAGCGTGATGATCGGCACGTTGAACGCGTCGCAGGTGCGGACGAAACGCGCGGCCTTCTCGGACGCGTCGATGTCGAGGCAGCCGGCGAACTGCGTGGGCTGGTTGGCGACGATGCCGACGCTGCGGCCGTCGACGCGACCGAAGCCGACGATGATGTTCTTGGCGCGCTCGGCCTGGACCTCGAGGAACTCGTCGTCGTCGAGCAGGCGACGGATGACCTCGTGCATGTCGTACGGCTGGTTCGGCGAATCCGGGATGAGCGTGTCGAGTTCGATGTCCTCGGCGGTGAGGGAGTCCTCGATCGCACCCTCGATCGGGTCGCTCGGCGCGAGGCGCGGTGCAGCGGCCTGGTTGTTGCTCGGCAGGTAGGACAGCAGATCCTTGACGTAGTCCAGGGCGTCCTGCTCGCCGTCGGCGACGTAGTGCGCGACACCCGACTTGACCATGTGGGTGTGGGCGCCGCCGAGGTCCTCCATCGTGACGTCCTCGCCGGTGACGGTCTTGATGACGTCGGGGCCGGTGACGAACATCTGGCTGGTCTGGTCGACCATCACGACGAAGTCGGTGAGAGCGGGGGAGTAGACGTGACCACCGGCCGCGGGGCCCATGATCAGCGAGATCTGCGGGATGACACCGGAGGCCTGCACGTTGCGGTGGAAGATCTCACCGTAGAGGCCGAGGGAGACGACACCCTCCTGGATGCGCGCGCCGGCGCCCTCGTTGATGCCGATCAGCGGACGGCCGGTCTTGAGGGCCAGGTCCATGACCTTGACGATCTTCTCGCCGTAGACCTCGCCGAGGCTGCCGCCGAAGACGGTGGCGTCCTGCGAGAAGACGCAGACGTCGCGGCCGTCGATCGTGCCGTAGCCGGTGACGACACCGTCGCCGAGCGGACGGTTGTCGGCCAGGCCGAAGTTGGTGCTGCGGTGGCGAGCGAGGGCGTCGAGCTCGACGAACGATCCTTCGTCGAGGAGCGCCTGGATGCGCTCGCGAGCGGTCAGCTTGCCCTTGGCGTGAACCTTCTCGACTGCGGCCTCACCGACCGGGACCTTGGCCTGTGCTTGACGGTTGCGCAGGTCGGCCAGCTTGCCGGCGGTGGTGTGGATATCGGGCGTACTCGCCGCCTCGGGCGCGGACGGCTCCTGGACAGTGGTCATGGCCAGTCAGCTTAGCGATCGTCATACAAGGCCGCTGCATCGAGGTCCCGAAGGCCGGACCACCGCTCCGGACCTACCGGCGGGTAGGTAGCGAAGGCCCACTTTAGGCTGTGTACATGGCATCCGACCGGCCCACGACCGATCTCCTCGCCCTCCGCACACCGCTCGACGAGGCGGCGTTGCGCGATGCCCTCGTCGGCGTCGAGCGCGAAGGTTTCTACACACGTCTCGACGTCGTCGCCGACACGGCCTCGACGAACGCGGATCTGCTCGCCGTCGCCGCGACCGGCGACGACCGTCGCGTGCTGCTCGCCGAGTTCCAGCACGGTGGTCGCGGCCGCCACTCGCGCACCTGGAACGGTGTGCCCGGCGCGCAGGTCATCGTGTCGGTCCTGCTGCGGCTGCCCGAGTGCCCGCTGCAGAACATCGGCTGGCTCCCGCTGCTGTGCGGCATCGCCTCCGTCGACGCCGTGCGATCCGTGACCGGCGTTGCGGCACAACTGAAGTGGCCCAACGACGTCCTCGTCGACGGGCGCAAGCTCGCCGGGATCCTCGTGGAGGTCGCGGCCACTTCGCCGGTGCCCACGGTCGTCGCGGGGATCGGCATCAACGCCACCCTCGGACGCGACGAACTGCCCGTCCCCACCGCCACCTCGCTGCTGCTCGAGGACGCCACCGAACTCGATCGCACACCGCTCGCGCAGGCGCTGCTCGCCGGCTTCGGCGAGCGGATCCGGGCGTGGGCCCGCGCGGGATGGGACACCACCGAACTCGCCGCGGCCTACCGCGAACGATGCAGCACGGTCGGGCAGCGCGTCCGTGCGATCCTGCCCGGCGACACCGAACTGCACGGCATCGCGACCGACGTCGACGACCAGGGACGGATCGTGATCCGCCCCGACGGCGGGGGAGAGTCCGTGGCGGTCGCTGCGGGCGACATCACACATCTGCGACCGGTCTGAGCGCCCTGCGACCGCTCGCATCGGTACAAGACCGACATATGCCATCGTGGGCGGTATGGGATACCCGGAGGACGCCCTCGCACCCGAGGAAGAGTTGCTGCTGCATCGGCATCCGCACTGGAAGTCTCTCGTGCTGCCGACGGCCACCTTCCTCGTGTCGACGATGGTCGCCGGTTTCCTGCTGGGACTCGTCCAGGCACGGCTCGACGGTGCCGCCGCGAACTGGTGCGGCCTCGCCGTGGCCGCGGCGTGGATCGGCCTCGTCGGCTGGCGGTGCGTCCCTCCCTTCGTCGGGTGGCTCACCACGCACTTCCTCGTCACCGACCGGCGCGTCCTCGTCCGTACCGGTGTGCTCACCCACACGGGTATCGACATCCCGATGGGCCGGATCAGCAACGTCCAGTTCCGGCACGGCCTCGTCGACCGGATGTTCCGGACCGGCACGCTCGTCGTGGTCTCCGCCGCCGACGATCCCATCGAGTTCGACGACATCCCCGACGTCCAGCAGGTACACGCCCTGCTCTACCGGCAGGCCTTCGACGCGCAGGACCAGCGCCCCGACGACCGTCACACCACCCGCTACCGGCGCGACGAGCACGAGCACCGCAAGGCGTGGTGACCGCGAGTCGCAGGTGTGCCGACACGACCCGCCGGTAATCCCGACAAAGCGAACCCCGATCCGTAGGCTGGCGTGGTGACTGCCGTTCTACTCGCCGAAGACGACGACGCAATCGCTGCACCGCTGTCCCGCGCGCTGGGACGCGAAGGGTACGACGTGACCGTCGAGGACAACGGTCCGGCCGCGCTCGAACAGGCACTGTCGGGCAGGTTCGAACTGCTCATCCTCGACCTCGGTCTGCCCGGGATGGACGGACTCGAGGTGTGTCGCCAGATCCGGGCGAGCCGCTCCGATCTGGCCGTGCTCATGCTCACCGCCCGCACCGACGAGGTCGACTTCGTCGTCGGTCTCGATGCCGGCGCCGACGACTACGTCGGCAAACCGTTCCGTCTCGCCGAGCTCATGGCGCGCGTGCGCGCGCTGTTGCGCAGGCGCGGCGGCCCGGAGAACGACGACATCGTGGACGTCGCCGGGATCCGGCTCGAACGCGCCGCGCGCCGTGTCCTCGTGGACGGCTCCGAGGTGACGCTCGCCAACAAGGAGTACGAACTCCTGCGCGTGCTGCTCGAGCACGCGGGGCAGGTCGTCTCCCGCGACGCGATCCTCGAGGAGGTGTGGGGCGACGCCGACCTGCGTGGTTCGAAGACGCTCGACATGCACATGTCGTGGCTGCGCCGCAAGATCGGCGACGAGGGACCGGCAGGGGAACGTCGCATCGCCACGGTGCGCGGTGTCGGTTTCCGGCTGAACACCGACTAGCGTCTCCGGCGTGCGCAGCCGCATCCTCAACGCCGTCCTGGCGACCGTGCTGCTCGTCGCGCTGTTGCTCGGCATTCCGCTGGCCTACACGGCGTTCCTGTTCGTCGAGGACACCGCCCGCCGCGACCTGCAGAACCGGCTCGAGCGCATGGCCGACGAGATCATCGCCCAGGAGGGCACCGACGGATTCGTCGTCGGTGGTCTCGACACGAGTTCCCTGCGCCTGCTCGTCCCCACCGACGGGCGGGCCGTCGTGGTCTACCCGACACCCGAGAACGTCGCGGCGCGGCTGGACATCGGCACGCCGGTGCTCGGGGCGTCGATCGTCGAGTCGCTGTCGATGGGGACGTCCGGCTCGCTGCTCATCGAGGTGCCCTCGGAGAGCATGCGGACGCTGCAGCAGCAGGTGCTCGCCGCGGTGAGCCTGCTGGTGCTGCTGTCCGTCGCGGCCGGGGCGCTGGTCGCGGTGGCGACCGCTCGACGACTCGCCGACCCGCTGCGCGACGTGGCGAACCGGGCGGCCCGTCTCGCCGAGGGCGACTTCCGCCCGGTGGCCCGCCGGCACGGTATCCCCGAACTCGATCGCGTCTCCGACGTACTGGATTCGGCCGCCGTCGAGATCTCGCACCGCCTGCAGCGCGAGCACGCGCTCGTCGGCGACGTCTCGCACCAACTCCGCTCCCGTATGACCGCGATCCGGCTGCGGCTCGACGAGCTGTCCACCCACGACGATCCTGCTGTGGTGGAGGAGGCCGAGGCGGCCATGGCGCAGGTGGACCGGCTGACCACCGCGATCGACGGTCTCGTGCGCCAGTCCCGCGACAGCAGTGCCGACCAGCGCACCGACGTCTCGGTGGTCGGCGAACTCACCGGTGTCGTCGCCGACTGGCGCGGCCCCTACGAGGAGGCGGGACGGGAACTGGTGTTGCGCGGCGATCCGTCGTTGCGGGCGGCGGTGACCGGTTCGCGGTTGCGTGAGGCGGTGGCGGTGCTGGTCGACAACGCGCTCGTGCACGGAGGCGGCACGTGCACTGTCTCGGTGCGGCAGGTCGCGACCCGCGGCGACGTCACCGTGTGCGTCGAGGTGGCCGACGAGGGGGAGGGCGTAGGCGACGAGGTCGCGCCGTACGTCTTCGACCGCGGCTTCTCCGGCGGCGGGTCGACCGGGGTGGGACTGGCGCTCGCGCGCGCTCTCGCGGAGGCGGACGGTGGTCGCCTCGAACTGCAGCGGCGCCGGCCGGCACTGTTCGCGCTGTTCCTCGGCGCGCCCCGCGATCGGGACGCCTACACGCCGACCGGCACGCGCGAACCTCGCTAGACCTTCTTCCCGTCAGGACCGGTCGAGCTGCTCGCTGGGCTCGCCCAGGGGAGCGTCCGGGACCATCTCCTCCGGGAAGACGAACTTCTTGAAGCAGTAGAAGCGGAAGATCATCTGCAGCAGGTTGCCGATGATGTACGCGCTGACGAAGTCGGCGATGTTCTCCGTCGCGAGGCTCACCTCGGGTACGCGCAGGTCGAAGACGTAACTCGAGATCCACAACGGGATGAACGAGAGCACGACGCCGATACCGCTGACGAAGAAGAACAGGAACGCCTCGTGGGCGCGCTCGCGACCGCCGCGATTACGGAAGGACCATTCGCGGTTGAGGATGTACGAGCAGATCACCGCGACGACACCGGCGATGATCTTGGCGGTCACCGGCTTCTCGGACAGAACTGTGAGCTTGAGCGTGTAGAAGATCGCCGAGTCGATCACGAAGGTGGTGCCGCCGACGATGGCGAATTTGATCAATTCGCGATGCCGGAGCAACAGCCCCCGGAAAGGCTGGGGAACTCTGCTCAACGCTTCATCGACGATTGTCACTTGGAGAAGTGTACGAAACGAAGAGGTGAATTTCCGAAACCCGACCACACATGTCGGCATCCCCACACGCCGCGCGGGTCGGTGAGAGGTCCCTCGACGCTCGGCGGGGGAGCAGCGGAACGACGTCACGACATGCTGTGACACCATGGACAGCCGTGACAGGCAGACCTGAATCGTCCCCCAGATCCGACACGCCCCGCACTCTGACGACGGGCATGCCGGTCGTCACGATGATCGGTGGTGGACAGCTCGCGCGGATGACCCATCAGGCGGCGATCGCGCTCGGTCAGACACTCCGCGTCCTCGCCGGGAGCGCCGACGAACCCGCCGCGCAGGTCAGCCCGAACGTGGTGCTCGGCAGCCACGACGACCTCGACGCCCTCCGTCGCGCCGCGACCGGTGCGCACGCACTCACGTTCGACCACGAGGGTGTTCCGACCGAACATCTCGAGGTCCTGCAGCGCGAAGGCGTCGCCGTGCTGCCGCCCCCGCAGGCCCTGATCTACGCCCAGGACAAGATCGCGATGCGCAAGCGGCTCGGTGAGCTCGGCGCACCGATGCCGAAGTTCGCGGAGATCACCTCCGTCGAGGACGCCCGCGCCGCCCTCGACGCGCTCGGCGATCCGTACGTGCTCAAGGCTGCACGCGGCGGTTACGACGGCCGCGGCGTGTGGATCCTCGACGACCACGCCGAACTCGAAAGGGTCGTCGCCGATCAGCTCGCCGCCGGTGTCCCGCTCCTCGCGGAGGAGAAGGTCGAGTGGACGCGCGAGCTGTCGGCGATGGTCGCGCGGTCCCCGTTCGGCCAGGGCGCGTCGTGGCCGGTCGTCGAGACCGTCCAGCGCGACGGCCAGTGCGCCGTCGTCATCGCACCCGCCCCGAACCTGCCCGAGGACGTCGCCACCGCGGCCGAGCAGCTCGCGCTGCGCATCGCCGGAGAGCTCGGCGTCGTCGGTGTGATGGCGGTCGAGCTGTTCGAGACGCGCTCCGGTGAGCTGATCGTCAACGAACTGGCGATGCGTCCGCACAACTCCGGTCACTGGGGCATGGACGGTGCCCGCACCGGCCAGTTCGAACAGCACCTGCGCGCCGTGCTCGACTACCCGCTCGGCGATACGAGCCCGATCGCGCCGGTGACGGTGATGGCGAACGTGCTCGGCGCGCCCGAGGCACCGGCGATGAGCATGGACGAGCGGCTGCACCACCTGTTCGCCCGGATGCCCGACGTGCACGTGCACCTCTACGGCAAGGGCGAGCGCAAGGACCGCAAGATCGGCCACGTCAACGTGCTCGGTGCGCCGTCCGGATCGATCGACGATCCGGAGTACGTCGCCGCCGTGCGCGAACGCGCGGAACGCGCGGCGCACTGGCTCTCGCACGCGGTGTGGACCGACGGTTGGAACGAACACACGGGAGAAAGCGGTGAGTGACGTGGCACAGGGTGCGCAGGTCGGTCTGATCATGGGCAGCGACTCGGACTGGCCGACCATGCAGGCCGCGGCCGAGGCGCTGGTCGAGTTCGGGATCCGCTTCGAGGTGGGTGTCGTCTCGGCGCACCGCACGCCGCAGCGGATGCTCGACTACGCCAGGGACGCCGCCGGTCGCGGGATCAAGGTCATCATCGCGGGCGCCGGCGGCGCCGCCCACCTGCCCGGCATGGTCGCCTCGGCGACCCCGCTGCCGGTCATCGGTGTCCCGGTGCCGCTCAAGTACCTCGACGGCATGGATTCGCTGCTGTCGATCGTGCAGATGCCCGCCGGTGTCCCCGTCGCCACCGTCTCGATCGGCGGCGCCCGCAACGCGGGTCTGCTCGCCGCGCGCATCCTCGGCGCCTCCGACCCGGCGCTGCGCGAGCAGATGGAGAAGTTCCAGGCGGGTCTCGAGCAGATGGTGCTCGAGAAGGACGAGGCGCTGCGGCAGAAACTGCTCGGCTGACGGAGCCCGAGATGCCTCTCGTCGAGCGGTGGCATCGCTGGAGTCGTGCCCACATATGGGCGATCGATGCGACGCTTGCCGGTCTGCTCGTCTTCGTAGGGCTGACCGGGACCGTCGACGACTACGGCCTTCCGGGGACGGCCATCGCGCTCGCCATGACGGTGCCACTGGCATGGCGGCGCACGCGTCCCGTCATCGCCGGTGGGGCAGTCGCCGTGGCCGCCTACACGCATCTGGTGGTCCTTCCCGCGATGAATGCCGTCGCGGCGTTCGCGGTCCCGGCGGCGGTGTACGCGCTCGCCGCCTACGCGCCGCGCTGGGCCGCGAACGCCGGACTGGTGCTGGGAGTCGTCGGCGGTGCCGCAGCAGGTGCGCGGTACTTCGACCAGTACGAGGGTCGCACGGTGTTCGCCACGGTGACCTCGGCGGTGCTTGTCGCGATGTTCGTCGCCGGCGTGTGGGCGTTCGGCCGGATGCGCGGATTGCGGCTGCGGGAGATGGACGCCCTGACCGAACGTAATCGGCTGCTCGAACTCGAGCGTCTCAAGGAAGCGGAACTCGCAGCGACGCAGGAACGCACCCGGATCGCCCGGGAGATGCACGACATCGTCGCTCATTCCCTCACCGCGATCATCGCGCAGGCCGACGGCGGACGATACGCGGCCGCGGCGAACCCGCAGACCGCGGCCGACGTCCTCGGTACGATCTCCGAAACCGGTCGACGCGCGCTCACGGATATGCGTTCACTGCTGTCGGTGCTGCGCGAGGATTCGCCACGTGAGTTCACCACCACTCCGGGCGTCGACGACGTGCCGGTGCTCGTCGACGGGATCCGGGCGAGCGGGCTCGAGGTGACACTGTCGGTCGCCGGCGAGCCCTGTGCGGTGCCCGAAGGGCTCGGCCTGTCGATCTACCGGATCGTGCAGGAGTCCCTCACGAACGTCCTCAAGCATGCCGGACCTCGCGCGCACGCCGAGGTCACACTCCGGTGGCACAGCGACCGCATCGTCGTGGAGATCGTCGACGACGGCCGTGGGGCCGCAGCACTGGTGGAGGCGCGACCCGGCGGACAGGGGCTGACGGGCATCGAGGAACGGGCTCGGCTGCACGGTGGCCGCGCCGACGCCGGCCCCCGGCAGGGCGGTGGCTATCGTGTCTGCGCAGAACTCCCCACATAGGGTGACGGACGTGACCGAATCCGCCGCTCCCATCCGCGTCGCACTCGTCGACGACCAGCAACTCGTACGAGCGGGTTTTCGCATGGTGCTCGAATCGCAGCCCGACATCGAGGTGGTCACCGAGGCATCCGACGGCGAAGCTGCCATCGCGGTACTCGGGCGGGTGCATGCGGACGTCGTGCTCATGGACGTCCAGATGCCCCACCTCGACGGGATTTCGGCGACTCGCACCCTGCTTCGTGATCCGGATGCACCGAAGGTCGTGGTGCTCACCACCTTCGACAACGACGAGTACGTGGTGCAGGCCATCGCTGCCGGTGCCAGTGGGTTTCTGCTCAAGGACGCCCCTCCCGAGGACCTGCTCTCCGCGGTCCGCACCGTTCACCGCGGCGACGCCGTCATGGCGCCGCGTGCGACACGTCGTCTGCTGCAGCATGTTTCGCCACTGCTCGGCGGTGATTCCCCTGCGCGGCGTGTGGAGCTGCCCGAGGACCTCACCCCCCGCGAACTCGAGGTGCTCGTCGCGATGGCACACGGGTTGACGAACGGGGAGATCGCCGAACGCTTCGTGCTGTCGGCGGCCACGGTGAAGACCCATGTGGGCCGGGTTCTCGCGAAGACCGGTTCGCGCGATCGGGTGCAGGCCGTGCTGTTCGCGTTCCGGGCCGGGCTCGTCCGCCCCGACGAATTGCTCGGCACGGGAGAGTAGGACCGCGGGCGGACCCCGGACCGAGCGTGTCCTACCGGGGTATGACGCGGGTTGAGGGAAGATCGCCCTGTTCTCCGATGTTCCTGCGCCGCAGAATTTCTACGGTCGATGGTATGACTTCGACCAGTTCTTTCGTCCCGGCCTGCTCCGCCGAGAACGTCGTGCGTGTCTACGGACGCGGCGACGCCGAGGTGCGCGCCCTCGACGGCGTGTCCGTCACCTTCGAACGCGGCCGGTTCACCGCGATCATGGGCCCGTCCGGATCGGGCAAATCGACTCTCATGCACGCACTCGCAGGCCTCGACGACATCGACGCAGGGCGCGTCGTCCTCCACGGTGACGGCCGTCGCGACGACGTGGAGATCGGTGCGGCCTCCGACTCCGTCCTCACCGGATTGCGCCGCGACCGCATCGGTTTCGTGTTCCAGGCATTCAACCTGCTGCCGGTCCTGACCGCCCGCGACAACATGCTCCTGCCGATGCGGCTCGCCGGCACCGGCCCTTCGGCAGCCTGGTTCGACGAGGTCACCGGTCGCCTCGGCCTCGCCGACCGTCTCGATCACCGACCGCACGAGATGTCGGGTGGTCAACAGCAGCGTGTCGCGGTGGCCCGCGCGCTTCTGCCGCAACCCGACGTGATCTTCGCGGACGAGCCCACCGGCAATCTCGATTCGCAGTCCGGCGCCGAAGTGCTCTCGATGCTCCGTTCGAGTGTGCGAGAGACCGGGCAGACCGTGGTGATGGTGACGCACGATCCGGTCGCCGCGTCGTACTCCGATCGAGTGGTGCTGCTGGCCGACGGTCGACTCGCCGGTGAGATCCTGCACCCCACAGCGGATTCCGTGATCGACGCGATGCGCGGACTGCGCATGTCGAGTGTGGCGGTGTCGGTCCGATGAGACATCTCGTTCTCGCGCAGGCCCGCGCCAACCGAGGCCGGTACGTCGCGTCGGTGCTCGCAGTGCTCGTCGCGGTGGCCTTCGTCGTGACCACTCTCGTGCTCGGCGATACCGTCGATTCTTCGATCACGAAGTCCACCGCCGCCCGCTACGAGGGGGTGGCAACCGTGGTCACCGAAGGTGGATCGGATACGGAGCCCGACGACCTGTTCGCCGAGATCGTCGCACTCCCCGGTGTGGAAACGACCGCGTTGGACGTGTCCGGTCCGGTGATCGTGACCGACGCGGCCGGGGGATCCGGTACCGGGGAGGCCGTGTCGATCGCATCCGACGACGGCCTGCGCTGGCAGCAACTGCAGGACGGCCGGTGGCCGGAGGGCCCCGGCGAGGTTCTCGTCGGTTCGTCGTCGGGCCGGGCGATCGGCGATTCGATGACGATCGGCGACGTGCTCGGTGCGACGGTGCCCGCGACCGTCGAAGTGGTGGGCACCGTCGACCTCGGCGGTTCCCCTCTCGCACTCGATTCGCGCACGATCTTCGCCGATTCCGGACCGGTGCGTTCGTGGACGGGGGAGGTCACGGACTGGGAGATCCGTGTCACGGGAGACGCTTCCGCAGTGCGGGACGTCGTCGCGGCGCTGGTACCGGAGGCCGAGGTGATGTCGGGTGCCGATCGGGCCACCCGGGTCGCCGATTCCTACGTCGGCGACATCGCGTTGCTGCGCAACATCCTGCTGTGCTTCGCCGCCATCGCCGTGGTCGTCGCCGGACTCGTGATCGCGAACACCTTCGCGGTGCTGCTGGCCGCCCGGACCCGCGAGCTCGCGCTCATGCGCTGTGTCGGCGTCACCGCCGCGCAGGTGCGCCGCAGTGTGCGCGGTGAAGCGCTCGTCGTCGGCTTCGTCTCGGCTGTCCTCGGGGTGCTGGCCGGATGCGGTTTCGCCGCGGCGGTCGTCGCTCTCGCCCGGGCAGCGGACGTCCCGCTGCCCCTGACATCGGTCTCGGTGACCCCCGCGACGATCCTGCTGGGCCTCGTTCTCGGAAGCGTGATGACGGTGGTCGCCGCGAACGGTGCGGCGCGCGCATCGACCCGGGTCCCCGCGCTCGCAGCGCTGCAACCACTCGAGACGCAGCCCGAACCGGTCTCGGATTCCCGGCTCCGCCGCATCTGCGCAGCAGGAGCGATCACGATGGGAGCGGCACTGCTCGTCCTCGGAGTCGCGACCGCCAACGTGCTCCTCGCGTGCCCCGGCGGATTGCTGCTCTTCGTCGGGACGATCCTCGCCTCCCGCCGGATGGTGCCGGCTGCGGTGGGAACGGTCGGGGATGCGCTGGCCCGGTTCGGCGGTCCCGTCGCGGCACTGGCGGCGGGCAATGTCCGCCGGGCTCCGCGACGCACGGCCTCGACCGCGACGGCCCTGTTCATCGGTGTCACTCTCACCTCGACTCTGGTCGTCGGCATCGGCACTCTGAAGGCCGGCGCCCCCGACCTCCTCGACGAGAACCTGCCGGTGGACCTCGTGGTGGCTGCGCCGGGTGCGGTTCCGGCCGGTGCGGCCGAGCGATTGACGGCGATCGACGGCGTCCGGTCGGGTGTCGAGGTCGCGACGGGTTCGGTCACCGTCGCGGACACGGAGTTCTCGGTGCTCGGTCTCGACGCGCGATCGGCGGCGTCCACCGTCCGCGCAGACCTCCGATTGCCGGAACCGGGAACGATCGTGCTCGAGGAGTCTCTCGCCGCCGAGTTGGGGGTGGGCGACGGCGAGATCGTGACGGTCGGCGGCGAAGTCGGTACGCGCGCATTGACGGTCGCGACCACCGAACGTGGTGGCCCGGACCTGATGGACATCGGTGATCTGAGTGCGCTAGCTCGTTCCGCGGCGGACACGGTGTGGTTGAAGCTGGACGACGGGTTGTCCGACGCCGATCTCGCTGCGGTCTCCGACGAGGTCTCCCGAGTCGCCGCGACGGCGTTCCCCGGTAGCACCGTCGAGGGCGCGGTGCAGACGCGTCAGATGTTCGAGAAGGTCCTCGATACCATGCTGATGATCGTCGGCGGGCTGTTGTCGGTGGCCGTGGTGATCGCGTTGATCGGGGTGGGCAACACGATGGCGTTGTCGGTGCTCGAGCGGCGCCGGGAGAACGCGGTGCTGCGGGCAGTCGGCCTGTCGCGGGCGGGGGTGCGGAGCGTGCTCGTCCGCGAGGCGCTGATCATCGCGGGCGTGGCGTCCGTCCTGGGCGTGGCTCTGGGACTGCTGCTCGGGACGGCCGGAACCGCGTCGGTGATCGGGGCGGAGCATGTCGGCCTGGGATCGGTTCCCTGGTGGCAGCTCGCAGGCATCGTCCTCGCCGGTGGCGGTGCCGGCGTGATCGCCTCGCTGATCCCGGCGCAACGTGCGAGCAGGGTGTCGCCGGTCGCCGCCGCGGCGGGCTGAGGTCGTGGTGCGGTCGGGTCGGTAGACTCGGTTCGTGGCGAGAGGGATGCCCGATCGTGCGACCCGGGCAGCGCGTGGAGTGCCCGCCGTGCGGGTCGTGACGATGCTGGCGTTGTGCTGGGCCCGGATGTGGGGCGGCACCGTGACATTCGATCACGAGTACGGCCTCTACGTCGCCACCGGAATGCGTGGTGGGTTCGCGCGCGGCGGCACCACCGTCGGCGGGGTCTTCCTCACCCGGAAGGCCCCGCCGCGCCGGCTGTTGCGGCACGAGGCGATCCACGTCGACCAGTGGGCCCGCTACGGCATCGGCTTCGCGGCGCGCTATCTGTGGGAGGAACTCCGCAACCCGGGGTCCCGCAACAGGTTCGAGATCGAGGCGGGACTCGCCGACGGCGGCTACCGCGCGGAGCGCGGGATCACCCGTCCAGACGAACCGTGATCTTCTCGCTCGCGACGCGGCGTTCGGTGGCCTCCGGGTCGGGATTGCTCACCTGCACCAGCGACGCCCGGGCCGCGAGCACCGCGAGCAGTCCGGCGACGAGATCGTCGGGCTGAGACCAGGACCGGGACGACAACACGCGCTCGCCGGTGCCGATACCCGCCGCCGACGCCGACTCCGTGGCGGCAGCGAGCACGTCCGACTGTGAACGTCCGGCGAGCACCGCGTCGCCCGCACCGGAGGATCGGAACTGGTCGCCGTGCATCCGCACGTCCGTCGCATAGTCCGTGATCCCGGGCGGCAGGTCGCGCACGGGGGCACCGAAGGCGTCGAGCGACAACGCCGCGACCTCGGCAACCGTGTCGACCTCGTCCAACCGGTCGGGGGTGACGAGAGCGAGATCGGCATCCGGGTCGGCGTCGAGGACGACCTCGGCCCCTGCCCACCACACGCCCAGCAGGACCGCGGCGCTCTGCCAGTGGGCGGGAAGCAGCACCGCCACCCGACCTCCCGGAAGGACTCCGAACTGGTCGCGAATCATATTGGCCGTCTTGGCAGCCCAGTTGGCGAGGGTGAGCGCCGACAGTTCGATCCGCGCGCCGGTCGCGTCGTCGTACCAGGTGATCCGCGGACCCGCCGGATCTTCGGCGAGGATCGGGTCGAGCAGTGCGTCGGTCAGGGTGGTCACGATGTCCTTCTTCTCGGATTCTGTTCGCGCGACTGTCGGTTCACACAGGTGTCAGTTCACGCAGCGCGGGCCGTCGGAGCCCGCATCGATGGGCGGTGCGGCGGGAGCCGGGGTGGCGGTGCCACCGGCCGGGCTCACGCCGATGTCGGAGGCGGATGCGGCGGTGGACGAACCGGAGTACGACGACGAGCCGGGGCCGGTGTAGTCGCCGGCGAGCACGACCCGCACGGTGCCGGCCGGGAGCGAGGGATCGGACTCGGTGGCGAGACCACCGAGCGCCGCGGCCACCGCGCGGGTCTCGTCGGAGTCCTCGTCGGCACCGAAGACCGTCGACGTGCCCACACCGGAACCGGTGTAGTTGCCCACCTCGCCCTCGACGTAGCCCTCCTCGGACAGAGCCGTGGAGACCTGGGAGGCCAGGCCGGACACGGATCCGGCGTTCGCGACGTCGACCGTGACGGTCGACGCGTCGATGTCGGGAGCGGGCACCGGGGTCGAGGTGGTCTCGCTGCCGTCCGGTTCGCGGCCGATCAACTCGGCGACGAAGGAGCGCACCTCGTCCGGATCGACCTGCACGACCGACTCGCCGTAGTCGGTCATCGCGTTGATGTCCTGCACCGGGATCGTCGAGAAGGTCACGTCGCCACCGGCGAGGCCCTGCAACTGCGTCGCGAGCGCCATGATGTCCCAATCGGAGTCGAGCACCACCGAACGCTGCACCGCGGCGGTCAGCTGACTCACCTTCGACGGGTTGGACAACGTCTTGGCGCTGAGCACCTTCTGTGCCAGCGACGCCATGAACACCTGCTGCCGCACGATCCGGTCGAGATCGCCGCGCGGCAGGTCGTGACGCTGGCGGACGAAGCTCAGTGCGTCCGAACCCTGCAGGGTCTGCTCACCGGCATCGAAACGGGCACCCGACAGCGGCTCGTCGACCGGTGCGTTCAGGCACACGTCGACACCGCCGACGGCGTCGGTGAGCAGCACGAAGCCGAGGAGTCCGACCTCGGCGTAGTGGTCGACCGTCACACCCGTCAGGTCGGCGACCGACTCGATGAGCGCCTCCCGGCCTGCCTGGGTCGATTCCTTCTCGAGTTCGGCCTCGGTCGCGTCGGCGTCCGCTTCGACGAGCTCGGCGCGCCGGTTCGCCTTCGTGGCGCCGTAGGCCGCGTTGATCTTCGACATCCCGATCTCGGGCACCTCGACGTAGGTGTCGCGGGGGATCGACATCGCGGTGGCAGACCGGCCGTCGTTCGGTACGCGGATCAGGATGATCGTGTCGGTGTTGTTCGCTACTTCCTCACCCGCGCGCAACGCGTCGAGCTCGCGCTGGGAGAGGGGATTGCCGTGCGCGTCGGTGCGGCTGTCCGTGCCCACCAGCAGGATGTCGACGGCGCCGTCCTCGCCGTCGCCGAGGGCCAGGCCGCGGACCGAGGCCAGCGACGACTGCAGCGCGTCGACGCTGCGCCACGCCACACCGGTGACGACCAGCACCAGGCACGCCGCGATCGCGACGGCGATCTGCCACGGCCTGCCGCTGTACACCCGCGCCTCCGCCGGTGCTCCGGGGCTGCGCGAGGGGGGCTCGCGCCGGGCGGAACGCCGGGACTGCCGGGGACCGGGATCCGACCCGTACCTGCCGTCGGCAGCTGTCGGATCGCCCGCGCGGGTGCGACGTCCCGTCGGATCGGGACGTCGGCCGGTGCGGCGACGCGGCTCTGGCGGCACCTGGTACTCCTCCTGTGGGTGGTACGGGGTCTGTGTATGTAGCTCTCGGTTGAAGGCTACTGGTGGGGACGCTCGCCCGGCGCGCACCACTCCGGCGTGCCAGACTTCTCCGAGTGCGTAGCGTTCTCGTCACCGGAGCCCGTGGCCAGCTCGGCCGTCATCTCGTGAACCGCGGCACCGCGGCGGGGATACCGATCCGCGGTGTCGGATCGTCCGAGGTGGACATCACCGATCCGCAGGCCGTGGCCGCCGCGGTCGAACCGGGATCCGTGGTGATCAACGCCGCCGCGTACACCGCCGTCGACGCGGCCGAGACCGACGAGGACCGGGCTGCTGTGGTGAACGGCACGGGCCCGGGCGTGTTGGCCGCCGTCTGCGCCGACAAGGGTGCCCGTCTCGTCCATGTCTCCACCGACTACGTCTTCGCCGGCGACGCGAGCGAGCCGTACCGGGTGGACGCGCCGACCGGCCCGCGCACGGCCTACGGACGCACCAAACTCGCAGGTGAAAGAGCGGTGCTGGAGGCGCTGCCCACCGCGCACGTCGTGCGCACCGCCTGGGTGTACACGGGCGACGGCAGCGACTTCGTCGCGACCATGCGTCGACTCGAGGGCGAACGCGAGACCCTGCGCGTCGTCGACGACCAGCGTGGTTGCCCCACCTATGCCCGCGACCTGGCGGACGGCCTGCTCGAACTCGCCTCCCGCGCCGACGGCATCCCCGGTGGGATCCTGCACGCGACCAACGCCGGGGAAGCGACGTGGTTCGACCTCGCCCGAGCGGTCTTCGAGGAGATCGGCGCCGATCCGGAGCGGGTGCACCCGTGCAGCAGCGACGAGTTCGTCCGCCCCGCGCCCCGGCCCGCCTACTCGGTGCTCGACGACAGCGCATGGATCGGCGCCGGCCTGACACCCTTCCGTCCGTGGCGGGAGGCACTGCACGAGGCGATCGCCGGTGACGGAGTCGTGCCGCCTGCACGATGACATCCGACGAAGCGGCCCGTGAGGTGTCGCACACCGTCGAGGTCGCTAAGGTGACCGGCGTGGAATCGACGCTGGCCGTGGTGACGGTGACCTACTCGCCCGGAGAGCACCTCGAGAACTTTCTCACCTCGCTCACCTCCGCGACCGTTCTGCCGACGCAGGTGATCCTGGCCGACAACGGTTCGACCGACGGTGCTCCCGAGGCCGCCGAGGCGGCACACGAGAACGTGCGACTGCTCCGGACCGGCGGGAACATCGGTTACGGCGGTGCGATCAACCGCGCGGTCGCCGAGGTCGACCCGTCCGCGGAGTTCGTCGTCGTCGCGAACCCGGACGTCCGGTGGCACCCCGGTTCGCTCGACGAGATGCTCGACGCGGCGCGTCGCTGGCCCCGCGCCGGTTCGCTCGGGCCGCTGATCCACGAACCCGACGGAAGCGTCTACCCCTCGGCGCGCACCGTCCCCACCCTCGCCTCCGGTGCCGGTCACGCGCTGCTCGGCACCGTCTGGCCGGCCAATCCGTGGACGCGCCGCTACCGCCAGGAGAACGAGGAGATCAGCGAACGCCCCGTGGGCTGGCTGTCCGGATCGTGCCTGCTGCTGCGGCGCGCCGCCTTCGATTCGATCGACGGCTTCGATTCGCGATACTTCATGTACATGGAGGACGTGGACCTGGGCGACCGGCTCGGACGAGCGGGCTGGCTCAACGTGTACGTGCCGTCCGCGGTGGTCACGCACGCCAAGGGCCACGCGGCCGGACGGCACCCCGAACTGATGCTTCCGGCACATCATGAGAGTGCCTACCGCTTCCAGGCGGACCGTCACCCCCACGGGTGGCAGGCACCGCTGCGGTGGGCGTTGCGGGCCGGGCTCGCGGTGCGATCGCGAGTGGCGGTCGCGGCGGCCGTGCGGGAGCGTCGGAACGGGAGGACCGACCAGAACATTCCGGTCGGCACGACAGTGAACAGGGGAGACGATGACGAGTGATTCGGCACCGCACACCGATGCGGTGATTCTGGTCGGCGGACAGGGCACGCGGCTACGGCCGTTGACGCTGTCGGCACCCAAGCCGATGCTGCCCACCGCGGGGGTGCCCTTCCTCACCCACCTGCTCGCGCGGATCCGTGAGGCGGGCATCAAGCACGTCGTGCTCGGCACCTCGTTCAAGGCCGAGGTCTTCGAGGAGTACTTCGCCGACGGGTCCGACTTCGGCCTCGAGATCGAGTACGTCACCGAGACCGAGCCGCTCGGCACCGGCGGTGGTATCCGCAATGTGCTGCCGAAGCTGCGCGCCGACAACGTCATGGTCTTCAACGGCGACGTGCTCGGTGGCACCGATCTCGGCGCCGTGCTCGACACCCACGTGCGTACGGAAGCGGATGTGACCCTGCACCTGGTGCGGGTGAGCGATCCGCGTGCCTTCGGCTGTGTGCCGACCGACGAGGACGGCCGGGTGACCGCCTTCCTCGAGAAGACCCAGGATCCGCCGACCGATCAGATCAACGCCGGTTGCTACGTCTTCCGCCGCGAGATCATCGAGCAGATCCCCGAGGGCCGCCCGGTCTCGGTGGAGCGCGAGGTGTTCCCGGCGCTGCTGACCGAGGGCAAGAAGGTCTACGGCCATGTCGACGCCGCCTACTGGCGCGACATGGGCACCCCGGAGGACTTCGTCCGCGGCTCGGCCGATCTGGTCCGCGGTATCGCCCCGTCGCCGGCGCTTCCGCCGCAGCGCGGCGAGTCGCTCGTGCATCCGGGTGCCTCCGTCGCTCCCGGCGCACTGCTGATCGGCGGCACGGTCGTCGGCCGCGGCGCGGAGATCGGTGCCGGCGCCCGCCTGGACGGCGCGGTGATCTTCGACGGCGCACGGGTCGAGGCGGGTGCGGTGATCGAGCGGACCATCATCGGTTTCGGTGTGCGGGTCGGTCCGCGCGCCCTGATCCGCGACGGCGTGATCGGCGACGGCGCCGACATCGGTGCCCGGTGTGAGCTGTTGCGCGGTGCGCGGGTGTGGCCCGGGGTGAAGATCCCCGACGGCGGCATCCGCTTCAGTACCGACGTCTGAGTCGAGAGGACGAAGTGAGCTTCGAACGGTATGTGGCCCTCGGTGATTCGTTCACCGAGGGAGTCGGCGATCCGGATCCGTCGCGTCCCAACGGGCTGCGCGGCTGGGCCGATCTCGTCGCCGGTGAGCTGGCGCGGCACTCGGAGAACTTCGCGTACGCGAACCTCGCCATCCGGGGCCGGTTGCTGCGACCGATCGTCGACGAGCAGCTCGAGACCGCCGTGGCGATGCGTCCCGATCTCGTGACGATCTATGCCGGCGGCAACAACCTCATGCGTCCGAAGCTCGACCTCGACGCGCTCGCGGCCGAGTACGACGAGGCGATCGGCAAGCTCGCCGCGACCGGCGCCCGCATCCTGATGTGGACGGCCTACGACGGCAGCTGGGCACCGGTCTTCGGGATGCTGCGCGGCCGCTGGGCCGTGTACAACGAACTCGTCCGGGCGATCGCCGACCGGCACGGGGCGACCATCGTCGACTTCTGGCGGTTCGACGAGTACCGCGATCTGCGCATGTGGGACTTCGACCGGCTCCACATGTCCGCGGCCGGCCACCACAACATGGCGATCCGCGTGCTCGACCTGCTGGGCGTCGCACACGGTCTCGGACCGGTGGAGTTCGACGAGGCGCCCGTCCTCACACGGGCCCAGGAACGCGCCGCAGACCGTGCGTGGATGCGCGAGTTCCTCGTCCCCTGGGTGGGCCGGCGGCTGCGCGGGGTGTCCTCCGGCGACGGCATCACCCCGAAATACCCCGAACTCGGCCCTGTCCGGTTCTGACCTCACGGCCGGTTCCGACCTCACGCTCGTCCCGGCGACCCGCCGGGACGAGCGTGGTCGTTTCAGGCCCGTCGGGCCGCGTCGTTTCAGGCCCGTCGGGCCGCGTCGTCTCAGGCCCGTCGGGCCGCGGCGAGCCGGACCATGTGCGCGATCGTCTCGTGCTCGGCCTCCGGTGGTAGCGCGTCGACGGGCCACCACTGCAGGTCGGTGGATTCGTTGCTGCGCACCGGCCGGGCACCGACGGGTGCGGTCACCAGGAACCGCAGGTCGAGGTGACGGGTGGGCACCCCGAGGGAGCACATGATCGGATGCGTGTGCGCCGACAGCAGTTCCGGATCGATCACCAGCTCGGCGATGCCGGATTCCTCGGTGGCCTCGCGCAGGGCCGCGTCGACGACCGTCTCGTCCGACGGCTCGCAGTGACCGCCGAGCTGGATCCACCGCCCCACCCGCGGATGCAGGGTGAGCAACACGTTGCGGTGGTCGACGTCGAGCACGATCGACGACGCCGTGATGTGCCCGGGCACGTGGTCGCGCAGGCACCCGTCGGGCGCAGAATCGAGGAACGCCAGCATCGTGTGCCGCAGCGATTCGGCGTCCTCGGAGTCGGTGCGCCAGGCGGTGAGCCGGTCGATCGCGGAGGCGTGCAGGGAACGTGCCGACACGGCTACAGCTCCACGAGCGCTTCGCCCGGGTCCGCGGGTTCGCGCGGCTCCGGTTCGATGAGCGGGTAACCGACGGCGACCGCCCCGAGCGGCGACCACTCGGCAGGAAGCCCGAGTTCCTCGCGGACCACCTCGGGAGCGAAGATCGTCGAACCGATCCAGCAGCTTCCGAGCCCGCGGGTGGCGAGGGACACGAGCAGACCCTGCACCGCGGCGCCGGCGGCGACGGTGAACATCGTCGCCTCCGCCGCGGTGCGACGCGCATCCGGATAGTGGTGTGCGCCGTCGGGCACCCAGAACGGGACGATCACCTCGGGTGCGTCGTAGAGGATCGCGCCGCGGGAGAGTCGGCGTTCGACGGCCACCGGGTCGAGTCCGTCGCCGTGGAGATCCTCGGCCCACCTGTCGCGCATGCGGTCGAGGAGCCGGCGCCGCACCTGCTCGGTGCGCACCCACACGAACCGCACCGGGCGGGTGTGATGGGGTGCGGGTGCGGTGAGGGCCTCGGCGACCGCCTCGCGCAGATCCTCGGGATCGACGGGTTCGGAGGCGAACTGCCGCACGGACCGGCGCAGCAGCAGTGCCTCGCGCCGACCGCGTTCGAGGGCCTCCTCGGTGCCGAGCCAGAACAGGTCGTCCTCGCCGCTGCGGATCAGGGCGCGGGCGGTGGATCCGTCGTCGGGCAGGTCGAGTCCGCGCACCACGGCGACGGGCACACCGCCGAGCTTGCCCTTGACCAGATCGCCTGCGGCGGCGATCTCGTCGGCGACCGCCACGGACGTCACCTGCAGTTCGTTGCCTTGCGAGTCGTGCGAGCCGGCGTAGCCGTGCAGGACGGGAAGCCCGGACGAGCCGATCGCGGCGTCGGTCTGGCCGTTGCGCCAGGCGCGGCCCATGGTGTCGGTGACCACCACGGCGACCCGGACGCCGAGCAGCGCACCGATCCGTTCGCGGAGTGCCGCTGCGCTCGCGTCGGGGTTCTCGGGCAGCAGCGCGAGTTCGGCGCTGTCGACGTTGGATCCGTCGATGCCGGAGGCCGCCTGCACGATGCCGAGCTTGTTCTCGGTGATGAGGGTGCGGCCCTTGCGTGCCAGCACGCGCACCGCTTCCTCGTTCACCAGGCGCCGGCGGAGCGCGTCGCGGGCGTCGGGATCGGTGGGCGCGGCGACGATCCGCCCCTCGACCTTCGAGACCACCTTGCTGGTGACGACGAGGACGTCCCCGTCGGCCAGCCACGGCGCGGCCTGAGCGACGGCTGCGGCCAGGTCGTCGCCGGGCCGGAACTCGGGAAGTCCGGCGACGGGCAGGATCTCGATCGGGCCGCCCGGCGCGTGGTCGCGCACTGCGGGGTCGGCGACGGCGTCCGGCATCACAGGGTCACTCCGGCGAGGTCGAGGGCGGCGCGGGCCATCTCGGCCGTCGCGTCGGTGTCGGTCATGAGCAGGGGAACGGATCGGACCTCGACGCCCGGCACCTCGGCGCTGTCGGTCGAGTGCACGAGCCAGCCGTCGAGAATGCCTGTGCCCGAGCGGGCACCGTAGTACCGGCCGACCGCCTCGGCGGTGGTCTCCACTCCGATGACGTCCAGGCACGCATCGGCCATGCCGCGCAGGGGCTTGCCGTCGATGACTGGGGACAGGCCGACGACCTTCGCCGAGGTGGTGCGCAGCGCTCCGCGGATACCGGGGATCGCGAGGATCGCCCCGACGCTCACAACGGGGTTCGACGGAGCCAGGACGACGGCGTCGGCGTTCTCGATCGCCTCGAGCACACCGGGAGCCGGCTTGGCCTCTTCTGCGCCGATGTGGGCGAAGCTGTGGGTCGGCACCTGGGCGCGGTGGCGGACCCACCATTCCTCGAAGTGCACGGCCCGCTGTTCACCGTCCTCGGGATCGGTGATGACGACGTGGGTCTCGCTGCGGTCGTCGGAGACCGGCAGCAGGGTCACCCCCGGCTTCCACCGCGTGCACAGCGCTTCGGTGATCGCGGAGAGCGGATAGCCGGTCCGCAGCATCTGCGTCCGGATCAGGTGGGTGGCGATGTCGCGGTCGCCGAGACCGAACCAGTCGGGGATCGCCCCGTAGGCGGCGAGTTCCTCCTTGGCGTTCCAGGTCTCACCGGCGCGGCCCCAGCCGCGTTCGGTGTCGATCCCACCGCCGAGGGTGTACATGCAGGTGTCGAGATCCGGACAGATCCTCAGGCCGTGCATCCACACGTCGTCGCCGACGTTGACGATCGCGGTGATGCGGTGTGCCGCGTCCGGATTCGGCTCCACGCCCGGGGAAATATCGAGAAGCCGGCGCAAACCTGAGAGAAAACGCGCCCCACCGACACCTCCGACCAATACAGTCACATTCACGGCCCAAGCCTAAGCGGTGCGTCGCCTACCCGGTCGCGCGCCGTCCGAAACGCGTTTCGGCAAAGCGGCCGATGATATGTGAACAACGCCGCTCCGCTTGACCGCGACACACCCGAAGTGTCTAATCACATACATGTCATTCGATAATCGAATTCGAGATCCCTTGCGGTGAACCCGCATTCGAACGAGTATTCGAAGGGTGGCAGCGGGTTGATCCCCGGTCATGATTCGGCGCTGCAGGTGAGGAGGGACAATGGCCGGCGAGCGCGACAGCTTCGAGCTCACTCGAAGCGATACTGCAGTCGAGGCTGTCTGTGACTACCCGGACGTCGGGGTGCCCGTCCTGAGTTTGATCTCGGGATTCGGCGACCCAGCGGATGGCGAGGAGCAGTGGCAGGAGCGTGCGCTCTGTGCGCAGACCGATCCGGAGGCATTCTTCCCCGAGAAGGGTGGCTCCACCAGAGAGGCCAAGCGCATCTGCATGGGGTGTGAGGTCCGGGACGACTGTCTCGAATACGCACTCGCCCACGACGAGCGGTTCGGTATCTGGGGCGGGCTTTCCGAGAGGGAACGCCGTCGCCTCAAGCGCGGAATAGTCTGACGAGGGGTTCGGCCCGGTACGGGGAGTACGGGACCGAGTGAAACACCGAGTCGGACGACGAAGGTCGGGTTGCGGCCGTGGGGGACGAGCAACCCGGCCTTCGTCATGTTTCGGGAAGGTTCTTCAGTCCTCGTCGTCCTCACCGAGTGTCGGATCCACCACTTCCGGCTCCACGCCGAGATAGGTGGCCACCTGGTGCACGAGGACGTCGTGCACCAGATCCGTCAGATCGTCCGGATCCTTCGCGCGCACCTCGAGAGGCCGGCGGAACAACACGATCCGCGCCCGGGTGGCAGCGCCTCGTCGATCGATCCCCGCCGGCACGAGCCGGGACAGCGGCACCGGCCCGTCGGCAACCACCTCGTCCGGCCAGTTGACCGAGTCGGGGTCGCGCGCCCGGATCTTCGGGACCTCGTCGACGGCGATGTCGAGCTTGGTGAGGCGGTCGTGCCAGCGCGCGTCGATCGGCGCGAACGCCCCCAGGACGAGCAGGTCGAATTTCTCGGCGCGTGTCTTCCACGCGGGCAGGCTCTGCGGGAACAGGGGACCGCGGATTCCCCTGCCGCGGCGTGCCACGGAACGGGACGACACAGGGCGGGAACGTCGTGCGCGGACCATGCCATGGACACTACGACACGAAAATCGCTCCACCCTTTCGGTGTGTCCGAATAGTCCTGGCGCGTCCGGCGCGCTACGCTCCCAGTCGTGAGAACACTGCGTCGATGCTGCCGGCCTGGGTGCAAGAACCCTGCTGTTGCGACGCTGACCTACGTGTACTCGGACTCCACTGCCGTTGTCGGTCCCCTGGCGACCGTCGCGGAACCGCACTCGTGGGATCTCTGCGAGATGCACGGTTCGCGCATCACGGCACCCAAGGGCTGGGAACTCGTCCGATACGAGGGAGCGTTCTCGTCGGCCACCCCCGACGAGGACGATCTGACCGCCCTCGCCGAGGCCGTACGCGAGGCCGGCCTGGGGGAGCGTTCCCGTTCCGACTCGAGCGACGACGACGCCGAGGAACCCCAACGGGCCGTCGTGCCGCCCACCGCACGCACCGGCCGACGCGGCCACCTGCGTGTTCTTCCCGATCCCACGTCCTGAGCCGTTCGCACTAGGCTGAGCGAGTGCGATGTCGCGGAGGACGGCATCGCACGAGTCGAGTTCAGGAGCTAATACAGTGGCGAGAGCTGCCGAGTCGGTGTCAGCAGTCATCAAGGCCTACGACGTACGGGGAGTCGTCGGAGAGCAGATCGACGAAGAGTTCGTCCGCGAGGTCGGAGCATCGTTCGCACGCCTGTTGCGCAGTGAGGGCAGCGCGGACCGTGTGGTGATCGGGCACGACATGCGCGCCTCGTCCCCTTCGCTCTCGCAGGCCTTCGCCGACGGGGTCACCGCCCAGGGGCTCGACGTGGTGCTGATCGGCCTCGCATCCACCGACCAGCTCTACTTCGCGTCGGGCCTGCTCGACGCACCCGGCGCCATGTTCACCGCCAGCCACAATCCCGCGAAGTACAACGGCATCAAGCTCTGCCGTGCCGGTGCCAAGCCCGTCGGCCAGGACACCGGTCTGGCACAGATCTCCGCCGACCTCGTCGAGGGTGTGCCCGCCTACGACGGCGAGCGCGGCAGCATCACCGAGCAGGACGTCCTCGAGGACTACGCCTCGTTCGTCCGCGGCCTGGTCGATCTCGCGGAGATGCGGCCGCTGAAGGTGGCGGTCGACGCCGGCAACGGCATGGGCGGCCACACCGTCCCCGCCGTCTTCGGCGCCCTGCCCGTCGATCTCGTGCCCCTGTACTTCGAACTCGACGGCACCTTCCCGAACCACGAGGCCAACCCCCTCGACCCCGCCAACCTCGTCGACCTCCAGCGTCTGGTCGTCGAGTCCGGCGCCGACGTGGGTCTGGCCTTCGACGGCGACGCCGACCGCTGCTTCGTCGTCGACGAGCGTGGCGAGCCGGTCACCCCGTCCGCGGTCACGGCGCTCGTCGCCGCCCGCGAACTCGCCAAGGAACCCGGTTCGACGATCATCCACAACCTCATCACCTCGCGCGTGGTGCCCGAACTCGTCGCCGAGCAGGGCGGCAAGCCGGTGCGCACCCGGGTCGGGCATTCGTTCATCAAGCAGCAGATGGCCGAGACCGGTGCCGTCTTCGGCGGGGAACACTCGGCGCACTACTACTTCCGCGACTTCTGGGGTGCCGACTCCGGCATGCTCGCGGCCCTGCACGTCCTCGCCGCACTCGCCTCGCAGGACGGTCCGCTCTCCGAGCTGATGAGCTCCTACAACCGGTACGCGGCGTCGGGCGAGATCAACTCGACGGTCGCCGATGCCGCCGAGCGCACCGAGGCCGTCGTCGCGGCGTTCGAGGACCGCGCGGTGTCGATCGACCGGCTCGACGGTGTCACCGTCGACCTGCCCGACAACGCATGGTTCAACCTGCGCGCGTCCAACACCGAGCCGTTGCTGCGGCTCAACGTGGAGGCCCGCACGGACGGTGAGGTCGAGGCATTGGTGAAGGAGATCCTTTCCGTCGTTCGTGCGTAGACGGAGGGACAACGGGAATAATCGAAGTGCCGGTACAGGTCGTGCCGGTGTCGGTTCGGCGGAGTACCGATCTCGGGTCGGTGGCCCCACCGGGCCCTGTCAGCCGACTCGCCGAGGTCGCGGCGGCGGAAGGAAGGTGATGCGGTCGTGACGGCACCCTCACCGCTGTTCGACTTCGACGATGCGGGCGGTGTTCTCGCCGCCGATGTCGACGGCATCCTCAGGAGCGCGGCCCTCGGCGGCGCCCAGATCCGCGCGGTCGCCGCGGCGGTCGACGAAGGTCTGCTCGGCCGGCTCACCGATATGCACCCCCGCAGTGTGGTCTTCGTCGGCACCGACGCCCGCGCCCGCTCGGCCGCCGAATTGGTCGTCGCGATGTTCGGTGGGCAGGCCGGTGTGCCCCTGGTTTCCGCGCCGGCCACCCCGCCGTGGGTCGGCGCGCTCGACGTCGTGGTGGTCTCGGGGAACGACGCCGGCGATCCCGAGCTGGCGCGCAGCATCGACGCCGGACTGCGTCGCAGCGCGGAGGTCGTCGTCGACGCCCCCGACGAAGGTCCGGTGCGGGCGGTCTCGGCCGGTCGCGCGATGTCGTTGCCGCCGCGCGTCCGGGTCCAGACCCGGTACGTACTCGCCCGGCACGTCGCGGTGTTCTGCGCGGTGCTCGGTGTGCTGCAGCGCGCCGTCCGGATCACCGGTGTCCCGCCGCTCGCCCAGGTCGCCGACACGGCCGACGAGGAAGCGGCGCGCAATCACCCGGCGAACGAGGTCTTCCACAATCCCGCCAAGTCGCTCGCGGTGCGCATGCAGTCGCGCCGCGTGGTGTTCGCGGGTGATTCCGCCGCGACTGCGGTGCTCGCCCGGCACGCGTCGGAGTCCCTGCTCCAGGAAGCGGGTGTGGTTGCCGGCGCGGCGGCGCTGAGCGACGTGCTGGTCGCGCGCGACCGGCTCACGAACGTCGTCACCGCGAGCGGTGAGAACTACGACCCGTTCTTCCACGACGAGGAGCTGGACGGACCGGCACCGATCGCACCGGCACGGGTGTTCGTACTCAGCACCGACCCCGACCGCTCGGCGGCGCAGCGCAGGACGGCGGCACTTCCGGATGTGGAATTGATGTCCGTGATCGGAGAGTTCGAATCGAGCACGGTTCCGACCGTGCTGGAACAGGTGGCAGTGTTGACCGTCCGCACAGAGATGGCGGCCGCATATCTCGGATTGGCAGGGGGGAGATAGTGCACCGACTCGAAGGTGCGGTGCGCTCGTACGCCTGGGGATCGCGGACCGCGATCGCCGCCCTGCGTGGCCGCAATGTGCCGTCCCATCATCCCGAGGCCGAGTTGTGGCTCGGTGCGCACCCGGCCGATCCCGCCAGGCTGGTGGATTCGGACGGCGACGAGCACTCGCTGCTCGACGTACTGTCGGCCGATCCGCAGCGACACCTCGGTGATCGCACGGTGGGGGCATTCGGTCCCCGCCTGCCCTTCCTCCTCAAGCTGCTGGCGGCGGAGGAACCGCTGTCGCTGCAGGCGCATCCCAGCGCCGGTCAGGCAGCCGAGGGCTTCGCTCGTGAGGAAGCACTCGGCATCCCGATCGACTCGCCCGTCCGCAACTACAAGGACGCCAGCCACAAGCCCGAACTCGTCGTGGCTCTGACCCGGTTCGAGGCCCTGGCCGGCTTTCGCGATCCGAAACGGACCGTGGAGCTGTTCGAGGCGCTGGCCGTGCCGGAACTCGACCCCTATGTAGGACTGCTCGCGGGCCAACCCGATTCGAGTGGTCTGCGGGCACTGTTCACCACCTGGATCACGTTGCCCCCGCCCGCTCTCGCGGCGCTGTTGCCGCGTGTGCTCGACGGTTGCGTCACCTATCTCGCAGCCGGACGGAACGGCGAACGCGATTTCGTTCCGGAGGTGCGCACGGCCCTGCAGCTGGCGGACTTCTATCCCGGCGACGCCGGAGTGCTCGCCTCGCTGCTGCTCAACCGCATCACCCTGCAGCCGGGCCAGGGTCTGTACCTCGACGCGGGAAATCTGCACGCCTACCTGCACGGCATGGGTGTCGAGATCATGGCGAACTCCGACAACGTGCTGCGCGGTGGTCTCACCCCGAAGCATGTGGACGTGCCCGAACTGCTGCGGGTGCTCGACTTCGGTGCGGCCTCGGTGCCGATTCTCGAAGCCGTACCGGAGGAGTCGGCGGAGACCGGGACGGGGCAGGGCCCGATCGAGCGCCGCTACCGCACCCCGGCACCGGAGTTCGCGTTGTCCCGCATCGATCTCGCCCCGGGCGACGCCCTCGGGGTCGGTGCCGACGGACCACAGATCCTGCTGTGCACCGCAGGCGATGCCCGCGTCGAGTGCGACGGCGAGTCGGTGACGCTGAGGCCCGGCGACTCGGCGTGGTTGTCGGCGTGCGACCGGAATCCGACCGTCCACGGTTGTGCCGCGGACACCCAGGTCTTCCGGGCCCGGCTCGGCGAGATACCGGGATCGGCGACCGACGAGTCCTGAAGCAAAGTCCCGGTAGGGACGGAATCGAATCGAAGGCGAGCCCGCACGGGCTCGCCTTCGTCGTTTCCGGACGCATCTTCGGGAGATTTACAAATTCCTCCAAATGTCTAGACCTCGGACGAATAGCGGCCTAGAGTCAAGGCATGAGTGGTGTGCGTCACCGTGTGGTGGCGTGCCCGGCGCCATCGACGGTGATGAGGAGACCCGACATGAGTACGGCATCCGCGGATTCGGTGGATCGACCCGACCTTCAGTGGCGCGACCGAAAGCGCCATCTGTGGCTTCTGGGCCTGGTGCCCCCGACGGCGCTGTTCGTCGCCACCGCCCTGGTGTGGGGCGGTAACGAACTCGGCCTGCAGAGCGTCACCCCGATCCTGTGGTGGATCGGCCCCCTGCTGATCTACGTCCTCGTCCCGCTGCTCGACCTGTTCGTCGGGCCCGACGGCGAGAACCCACCCGACGAGTTGTTCGAGCAACTCGAGAACGACCGCTTCTACCGCTACTGCACCTACCTCTACCTGCCCTTCCAGTTCGCGTCGCTGGTCTTCGCCTGCTACCTCTGGTCGGCCGGCGACCTGTCCTGGCTCGGCATCGACGGCGGGCTCGGCGTGATGTCGAAGATCGGACTCGCGATCTCGGTCGGCGTGGTCGCGGGCATCGGTATCAACACGGCGCACGAGCTCGGCCACAAGAAGGTCGAATTCGAACGGCGACTGTCGAAGTGGGCGCTCGCCCCGTCGTTCTACGGGCACTTCTACATCGAGCACAATCGCGGCCACCACGTGCGGGTCGCCACCCCGGAGGACCCGGCCTCGGCCCGGTTCGGGGAGAGCTTCTGGCGATTCCTGCCCCGCAGCGTCGTCGGCAGTCTGCGGTCGGCGTGGCGCCTCGAACGAGCCCGCCTCGAGCGGCTCGACAAGCCGGTGTGGAGCGTGCACAACGACGTCCTCAACGCGTGGGCGATCTCCGTCGTGCTGTACGCGGTGCTTCTCGGCGTCTTCGGTCTGTCGATCGCGCCGTATCTCGTGATCCAGGCGGTCTTCGGGTTCTCGTTGCTCGAGGTCGTGAACTATCTCGAGCACTACGGTCTGCTGCGGCAGAAGACGGCGAAGGGACGCTACGAGCGCTGCTCGCCCGCGCACAGCTGGAACAGCGACCACCTGGTGACGAACATCTTCCTGTACCACCTGCAGCGGCACAGCGACCATCACGCCAATCCCACGCGGCGCTACCAGACCCTGCGCAGCATGGAGATCTCACCGCAACTGCCCGCGGGCTACGCGACGATGATCACCCTCGCCTACATCCCACCGCTGTGGCGCAAGGTCATGGACCACCGCGTGCTCGACCACTACGACGGCGACATCACCCGCGTCAATATCGAACCGCGTCGACGCGAGAAGATCCTGGCCCGCTACGGAGCATCGGATCCCGCTGCCGCGGAAGGAAAATGATCGTGGCGTCCTACCGCTGTCCCGTCTGCGAGTTCGTGTACGACGAGACCGCCGGCGTTCCCCGCGAGGGCTTTCCGGCCGGCACCCCGTGGTCCGACGTACCCGACGACTGGCCGTGTCCCGACTGCGGAGTCCGGGAGAAGACCGATTTCGAGGAGCACACCCCGTGAGTACCGACTACCGTCTGTTCCGTTGTCTCGTCTGCGGATTCGAATACGACGAGGCCGAAGGGTGGCCCGACGAGGGCATCGGACCCGGCACCCGATGGGAGGACATCCCCGACGACTGGTCGTGCCCGGACTGCGGCGCCGCCAAGGCCGACTTCGAGATGGTCGAGATCGCCCGCCGGTGAACCGCTGCCCGGGGGATCACGACCCGCCTTGCTTTGACGAGCACTTCCGCGCGTGAGAGCGTTCCCACCATGTCGAACGCGCGGGTTCCCTTCCACGAGGCAAGTCGGGTGCTGCTGCGCTCGACGATCCTCGACGCCATGCGCGAGCTGCTGCACGAACGCGACTGGTCGGCCGTCACCATGAGCGACGTCGCCCGGGCTGCCGGCATCAGCCGGCAGACCCTGTACAAGGAGTTCTCCTCCCGGCAGGGGCTCGCCCAGGGCTATGCGCTGCGTCTGGTCGACGAGTTCGTCGACGCCGTGGCCGATTCGGTGTACGCCCACGTCGGCGACGCGCGGGCCGCGCTCGTGGACGGATTCACCTTCTTCTTCGAGGCGTCCGCCGCCGACCCCCTGGTGCAGTCGCTGCTGAGCGGGGAGGCCAAACCCGACCTGCTGCGGTTGATCACGACCGACGCCGCCCCCATCCTCGAACGGGGCGCGGGTCGCCTCACGGAGACCTTCCACCACAGCTGGATCGCGGCGTCCGAGTCCGACGCCGGGATCCTCGCGCGCGCTGTCGTGCGGGTCGCGCTGAGCTTCGTCTCGATGCCCCCGGCCTCGGGGCGTGATGTCGCCGCCGACCTCGCCGATCTGCTCGTGCCGTTCGTCGAACGGGCCGCCGTACGCGGTTGACGCCCGGGCGCCGTACGGAGGTGCGACGGACGGATCCCGTCGGGGGACGATCTGCCGGGCCTCTTCTTGCGCAGGTTGTATAGCCTGGAACCAACATCGTCTGCCGACAGGAAGAGGCATCTGCACGTGTCTGACACCACGCTCGTAGCCGACCGGGTCAACGGTCTCGATTTCAAGGTCGCCGATCTGTCCCTCGCCGAGTTCGGGCGCAAGGAGATCCGGCTCGCCGAACACGAGATGCCGGGCCTGATGGCGCTGCGTCGCGAGTACGCGGAGGTGCAGCCGCTGAAGGGCGCACGGATCTCCGGCTCGCTGCACATGACGGTCCAGACCGCTGTGCTCATCGAAACGCTCGTCTCCCTCGGCGCGCAGGTGCGCTGGGCGTCGTGCAACATCTTCTCCACCCAGGACCACGCCGCCGCGGCCGTCGTCGTCGGCCCGCACGGCACCCCCGAAGAGCCCAAGGGCGTCCCGGTCTTCGCCTGGAAGGGCGAGACCCTCGAGGAGTACTGGTGGGCGGCCGAGCAGATGCTCACCTGGCCCGGCGAACCCGCCAACATGATCCTCGACGACGGCGGCGACGCCACGATGCTCGTGCTCAAGGGCGCCCAGTTCGAGAAGGCCGGCGTCGTCCCGCCGATCGACGAGGAGCAGGACTCCGCCGAGTACAAGGTCTTCCTCGAGCTGCTGCGCCGCTCGCTCGCGGCCGACTCGAAGAAGTGGACCACCGTCGCCGAGTCCGTCAAGGGCGTCACGGAGGAGACCACCACGGGCGTCCTGCGCCTGTACCAGCTCTCCGCAGCCGGCGAGCTCGCGTTCCCCGCGATCAATGTCAACGACTCGGTCACCAAGAGCAAGTTCGACAACAAGTACGGCACCCGGCACTCGCTGCTCGACGGCATCAACCGCGGCACCGACGTCCTCATCGGCGGCAAGGCCGCGCTCGTGTGCGGCTACGGCGACGTCGGCAAGGGCTGCGCCGAGGCCCTGCGCGGCCAGGGCGCACGCGTCTCGGTCACCGAGGTCGACCCGATCAACGCCCTGCAGGCCATGATGGACGGCTACGACGTCGTGACGGTCGAGGACTTCATCGGCCAGGCCGACATCGTCATCACTGCGACCGGCAACAAGGACATCATCACCTTCGAGCACATGAAGGCGATGAAGCACCAGGCCATCCTCGGCAACATCGGCCACTTCGACAACGAGATCGACATGGCCGGCCTCGAGCGGGCCGCCGACGTCACGCGGATCAACATCAAGCCGCAGGTCGACGAGTTCACCTTCGCCGACGGCCATTCGATCATCGTCCTGTCGGAGGGCCGCCTGCTCAACCTGGGCAACGCCACGGGCCACCCCTCCTTCGTGATGAGCAACTCGTTCGCCAACCAGGTGATCGCCCAGATCGAGCTGTGGACCAAGCCCGACGAGTACGACAACGAGGTCTACCGCCTGCCCAAGCACCTCGACGAGAAGGTCGCGAAGATCCACGTCGAGGCGCTCGGTGGACAGATCACGAAGCTGACCAAGGAGCAGGCCGAGTACATCGGTGTCGACGTCGAGGGCCCGTACAAGCCCGAGCACTACCGGTACTGATCCCGTTGATTCGACGGGAATCACAGGGCACATGGGTGATCTGATCGTCGTCGAGGGTCTCGACGGGGCCGGCAAGCGGACGTTGTCCGCCGGTCTCGTCGAGACCTGGCGCGAGGCCGGACGGAAGGTCGCGACGCTGGCCTTCCCGCGGTACGGGCAGTCGATCCACGCCGATCTGGGCGCGGAGGCGTTGCGCGGGCAGCACGGCGACACCGCCTCGAGCGTCGAGGCGATGGCGTTGCTGTGGGCGCTCGACCGACGCGATGCTGCCGACGAGCTGCGGAAGCTGCTCGCCGACAACGACATCGTGCTGCTCGACCGGTATGTCGCGTCCAACGCCGCGTACACCGCGGCGCGCCGGAACCAGGATGCGACCGGCCCGGCGGTGGAGTGGATCCGCCGTCTCGAGTTCGAACGGTTCGGGCTCCCGGTGCCCGATCTGCAGGTGCTGCTCCGCGTTCCGGTCGCCCTCGCCGCCGAGCGTGCCCGTAACCGCGCCGCGACCGAGGCCGACCGCGATCGCGACGCCTACGAGCGCGATGCCGGCCTGCAACACCGCACCGGCGAGGTGTACGACGAGCTCGCGCAGCAGCAGTGGATGTCTCCGTGGGAGGTCGCAGGCCCGCAGACCTCCCCGCGACAACTCGCCGTTGACATCTCAAATCTGCTTCACGACGGTGAAGGGGTGACACGATAGAGGCTATGAAGCCGAGGATTCTGGTAGTCGACGACGACACCGCGCTGGCCGAGATGCTCACGATCGTGCTGCGCGGCGAGGGATTCGAACCGTTCGTGGTGGGGGACGGCACTCAGGCGCTGGGCGCCGTGCGCGAGATCCGGCCCGACCTCATCCTGCTCGATCTCATGCTCCCCGGCATGAACGGCATCGACGTGTGCCGTGTGCTCCGCGCGGATTCCGGTGTGCCGATCGTGATGCTCACCGCCAAGTCCGACACCGTCGACGTCGTGCTCGGCCTCGAATCGGGCGCCGACGACTACATCGTCAAGCCGTTCAAGCCGAAGGAGCTCGTCGCACGCGTGCGGGCCCGGCTGCGTCGCACCGAGCAGGAACCGGCGGAGGTCCTGACCATCGGGGACATCACCATCGACGTCCCCGCCCACAAGGTCACCCGCGGCGACGAGGCGATCTCGCTCACGCCCCTCGAGTTCGACCTGCTCGTGGCGCTCGCGCGCAAGCCGCGCCAGGTGTTCACCCGTGAGGTCCTGCTCGAGCAGGTCTGGGGCTACCGGCACGCCGCCGACACCCGGCTCGTGAACGTCCACGTCCAGCGTCTGCGCGCGAAGGTCGAGAAGGATCCCGAGAATCCCGAGGCGGTGCTCACAGTGCGGGGGGTCGGCTACAAGGCCGGACCGCCGTGATCCGAACCTACCGGCTTCGGCGGCGTATCACGCGTAGGACGCTGCCGCTGGTGAGGTGGTCGCGGTCGATGAGCAGCCGACTCGCGCACACCTGGCGACGATCGCTGCAGCTGCGGGTCGTGACCTCGACCCTCACGCTGTCGCTGATCGTCATGTTCGTGCTCGGAGTGGTACTCACGAGCCAGATCACCGACCGACTGCTCGAAGTGAAGATCGACGCGGCGACCGAGGAGATGGATCGCTCGCGCGCACTCGTCGAGGGGCAACTCGCGGGCGCCGACGACTCCGGCTCGCTCGCGGTCCGCCTCGACGGTGCCGCGGCGATCCTCACCAGCCGCGGCAGCGACGGGGGACAGGACACCGGCGTCGCCGGAACCTTCGACCCCGTCCTGATCGTCCCCGGCGACGGTCCGCGGGCCCCCACCTCGAGCGGACCCGCCGACCAGATCCCGCAGAACCTGCGCGCCTTCGTCCAGAACGGGCAGATCGCGTACCAGTTCGCGACGGTCGCCGATCCCGACGGCTACACCGGGCCGGCCCTGATCATGGGCAGCCCCACCGACTCCGACATCTCGACACTCGAGCTGTACCTCGTCTTCCCGCTCGGCGGTGAGGAACGCACCCTCGCCCTCGTCCGCGGCACACTGCTCGTCGGCGCCGTGGTCCTGCTCGTACTGCTGGCCGCGATCTCGATGATCGTCGCGCGGCAGGTCGTGCTGCCCATCCGGTCGGCCTCCCGGATCGCCGTGCGCTTCGCCGACGGACGGCTCAAGGAACGCATGCCGGTCCGCGGTGAGGACGACATGGCGCGCCTGGCGATGTCGTTCAACGAGATGGCCGAGAGCCTGTCTCGGCAGATCACCCAGCTCGAGGAGTACGGCAACCTGCAGAAACGGTTCACCTCCGATGTGAGCCACGAACTGCGCACCCCGCTCACGACCGTCCGTATGGCCGCCGACCTCATCCACGACGGCAGCGACGAGCTCGACCCCGTCCTCAAGCGGTCCTCCGAACTGCTCGTCGCCGAACTCGACCGCTTCGAGAGCCTCCTCAACGACCTGCTCGAGATCAGCCGGCACGACGCGGGCGTCGCCGAACTCGCCTCCGAACGACTCGATCTGCGGATGTGCGCGCGTGCCGCCGTCTCGACCGTGCGGCACCTCGCCCGCGAGACCGCCACCGAGCTGATCGTCGACCTGCCGGACGAGTCCGTCGAGGCCGACGTCGATCCCCGCCGCGTCGAACGCATCCTGCGCAACCTGCTCGCCAACGCGATCGATCACGGCGAGGGCAAGCCCATCCTGCTGCGTTTGCGCGCCGACGACGCGGCCGCGGCCTTCGTCGTGCGCGACCAGGGCGTGGGTCTGCGACCCGGGGAGGAGAAGCTCGTCTTCAACCGGTTCTGGCGCTCCGACCCGTCGCGGGTCCGGCGCTCCGGCGGCACCGGCCTCGGTCTCGCCATCAGCGTCGAGGACGCCAACCTGCACAACGGCAAGCTCGAAGCGTGGGGCGAACCGGGACGAGGCGCCAGCTTCCGGCTGACCCTCCCTCGCGAACGCGGACGTAAGGTGGGACGCAGCCCCCTGCCTCTCGTGCCCAGCGCCGCGAAGGCCGTGCAGGGCAAGCCCCCGCCGGGTGACGACACCCCGGAGCGGCCGGCGACGGGAGAGACCCCGACCGACCCCGCGAGCACACCGTCCGAAGGAGCCAGTACATGAGCCGCTCGACTCCGCGTGCAGCGGGCGTGCTCGTCGTACTCCTGACCGTGGCCGGACTCGTGCTGTCGGGATGCGCCACGCTGCCCGATTCCTCGTCACCGCAGGCCATCGGAACCCTCGAACGCGGCCCCGCGACCACCGAGGTCGCCGCGCCCGTACCCGGTCGCGAACCCGACCTGCTCCTGCGCGACTTCCTGCAGGCGAGCACGGATCCGACCAACCGCCACCGCGCGGCCCGGCAGTTCCTCACCCCCACGATGTCCGAGTCCTGGGACGACGCGGCGAGCGCGACCATCGTCGACAAGGTCGACGTCCTCGTCGAGGAACGCGACGGCGACAGCGCCACCTACGTGGTGCGGGCGAGCACCGTCGGCTACCTCGAGGAGGGCGGCATCTACCGTCCCGCCGACGGGGAGTTCGAGGCACGCTTCTCTCTCATCCGCGCCGACGGGGAGTGGCGCATCGACCGGTTGCCGGCCGGCGTCATCATGGACCGCCCCCGCTTCCTCAACACCTATCAACGCCGCTCGCTGTACTTCCTCGACCCGACCGGCAACGCCGTCGTCCCCGACCCGCGCTGGATCACGGGCACACCCGAACAGACGGCCTCGCAGCTGATCGGATTGCTCGTCGAAGGGCCGAAGGAGGTCCTCGCGCCCGCGGTCAAGAACCTCCTCGAGGACGTCACCGTCATCGGCTCGGTGACGAAGGCGGACGGCCGCACGACCGACGTCGGCGTCGGACTCGGCGGCATCCGCATCGACTTCCAGGGGGTCGGCTCGATGGGCCGGCAGGATCGCGAACTGCTCGCCGCGCAGGTGATCTGGACCCTCGCCAACGCCGACATCAGCGGTCCGTACCACCTCCTCGCCGACGGCCAACCCCTCGACGAACGGTTCCCGAACGGCTGGACCACCGCCGACGTGGCGTCCATGAACCCCCTCGCTGCGTCGAGCGTGACGGTGGGTCTGCACGCGCTGCTCGACGGGACGCTGGTGAGCGTCGCCGAGACCGGCGTGACACCGGTCCGCAGCTTCTTCGGCATGTCCGACGACCTGCAGTCCGTCGCCCTGTCGCTGGACGGGGAACTCGTCGCCGCGGTCGAGAACACCGGTAAACCGGCACCGGAGCCGGCCGTGCAACTGATGGTCGGTGCCTACAGCGAAGGCGCCGCCGAACCCGCGGTCGACGGCGAGTCGATCACCCGGCCGTCCTGGTCGCCGAACAACAACTCGGTGTGGGCCGTCGTCAACGGCACCGCGGTGGTGCGCGCGGTGCGCGAACCCGGCACCGGGCGGGTCACCGTGGTCGGCGTCGAAGCGGGTGCGATCCGCGCCCTCGGGGGCCGCATCACCGAGCTACGTTTGTCGCGCGACGGTGTCCGCGCCGCCCTGATCATCGACGGACGGGTCTTCGTCGCGACGGTCGTACCGACCACGACCGGCGAGTACTCGCTCACCAATCCCCGTGAGATCGGCTTCGGCCTCGGCGGTCCCGCGCTCGCCCTGGACTGGAGCACAGCCGACACCATCGTCGTCTCCCGCGCGTCGGCCGACGTGCCCGTCGTGCAGGTCGCGGTGGACGGCTCGCGCATCGACGCACTCCCGAGCCGCAATCTCACCCCTCCGGTGGTCGCCGTGGAGGCGTCGACGGCCAGCGAGTTCGTCGCCGATTCCCGGACGGTCTTCCAACTCAACAACCGCGATCCCGCGGGCGACCGGTACTGGCGCGAGGTACCCGGACTGGCCGGCATGGCGGCCATCCCCGTCCTCCCGGGCTGAGCGCGCCGACGGTGACGTCCCGGGCGTCGGTGCCGACGGTGACGCCCGGGCGTCGGTGCCGATGGTGACGCCCGGGCGTCGGTGCCGATGGTGACGCCCGGGCGTCGGTGACTTCGGGCACACTCCCGGTGTGCTCACCGCCCTTCTCGATCTCGTCCTGCCCGCCCGGTGCGGTGGTTGTGCCGCTCCCGGAGTCAGCTGGTGCCGGGCGTGCGCACGCGAGCTCTCCGATCATCCCGTGGCAGTCGCGCCGCGCGTCGACCCCGGGATCCCGGTGTGGAGTCTGGGCCCGTACACCGGCCCCAGGCGCCGCGCGGTGATCGTCGCGAAGGAGCGTGCCCGTCGGGATCTCGCCGAGCCGCTCGGGCTCGCGTGGGCCGTCGCGATCGCGCGGCTGCGCCGATGGAGCGAGCTGCCCGAGGGTCCCTTGATCGTGACGCCCGCCCCCACCCGGGCGCGTGCGGCGCGGGCACGCGGAGGCGATCCCGTCACGCGTGCCGCCCGGGCCGCCGCGACCCACGACCGTCGCCTCCACGTGCATCCGATCCTGAGTGTGGCGGCCGGGGTGCGTGATTCGGTGGGGCTCTCGGCAGCCGACCGGCAGCGCAACCTCGCCGGCCGTGTCGGGGTGCGCGCCGACGGTCTGCCGCGCACGATCCCGGTCCTCGTCGTCGACGATGTGCTCACCACCGGAACCACCGCGCGCGAGTCGGTGCAGGCACTCCGACGCGCCGGATTCGACCCTCTCGGAGTGCTCGTGATCGCCCACGCGTGAGCCCGCGGACGGGCCCGGAAAGTACCTCACCGAGTGACCGGAAGGCGACGCGATGTGAAATCACGCGGGAACGGTGGCACACCTCCGCGTTACGTACTACCGTCGCCATCAGACCCGGAAACAACAAGGTAGACGGGTGGAAACGCCTGTTCTTCCGATTCCGGGCGAGCGCGCTCTCGCGCTCATACATCATGCCGGCGCGCGGGCTGCGCCGGCCGTAACTCGGGAGGTACGCGTGACGACCCCTTCGAAGTCCAGAGGTTCCGTTGCAGAGGCCGATGCCGCCACGGAAGGCCCCCGTGCCGACGTTGTCGTGAAAGGACGCAACGTCGAGGTCCCCGATCACTTCCGGATCTACGTCTCCGAGAAACTCGCTCGGCTCGAACGTTTCGATCCGACGATCTTCATCTTCGACGTCGAGTTGCAACACGAACGCAACAGGCGTCAGAGGAAGAGTTGTCAGCGGGTCGAGATCACTGCCCGCGGAAAGGGACCTGTCGTACGTGCCGAGGCCAGTGCCGACAGCTTCTACGCTGCCTTCGAGTCTGTGATCAGCAAGCTCGAATCGCGCCTGCGACGGACGAAGGAGCGCCGCAAGGTCTCCTACGGTGAGAAGACGCCCGTGTCCGTGGCGGAAGCCACCGCGGCCCTCGCCCAGGACGACGAGCTCGCCATCTCGCCCGACCTGTCGCTCGGCGACAGCGAGAAGGAACCCCAGGACGGTCCCGGTCGCATCGTCCGGACGAAGGAACACAACGCTCAGCCGATGACCGTCGACGACGCCCTCTACGAGATGGAACTCGTCGGTCACGACTTCTACCTGTTCCACGACAAGGAGACGGACAAGCCGTCCGTGGTCTACCGGCGACACGCCTTCGACTACGGTCTGATCAGGCTTGTGTGACACTGCCGGGAGTGACCGAAGGCACCTCGCCATCGCGATCACTCCCGCGCAGCGCCTACCATGGAATCCGGCCGGGGTCCGACAAGGCCTCGGCCGGATTTCTTGTCCGTGCAGGTACCCGAGATTGAGGACGAACACACCAGTGCTGTCGCTGACGAAGCTGCTCCGGATCGGTGAAGGTCGCATGGTCAAGCGGCTCAAGCACATCGCCGAGCATGTCGATTCCCTCTCCCCGGACTTCGAGGCCCTGACCGACGCCGAGCTCCGGGCCAAGACGGACGAGTTCCGGAGCCGCTATCAGGACGGTGAGACGCTCGACGATCTGCTTCCGGAAGCCTTCGCGACCGCGCGGGAGGCGTCCTTCCGTGTGCTCGGCCAGAAGCACTATCTCGTCCAGATCATGGGTGGCGCGGCGCTGCATTTCGGCAACATCTCCGAGATGAAGACCGGTGAGGGCAAGACCCTCACCTGCGTGCTGCCGGCCTACCTCAACGCGATCTCCGGCGACGGCGTCCACGTCGTCACGGTCAACGACTACCTCGCCAAGCGCGACGCCGAGTGGATGGGCCGCGTGCACCGTTCCCTCGGACTCGAGACCGACGTGATCCTGTCCGGAATGACCCCGGCCCAGCGCCGCGCGGCCTACTCCGCCGACATCACCTACGGCACCAACAACGAGTTCGGCTTCGATTACCTGCGCGACAACATGACGCACTCGCTCGACGACCTCGTCCAGCGTGGCCACAACTTCGCGATCGTCGACGAGGTCGACTCGATCCTCATCGACGAGGCCCGGACCCCGCTGATCATCTCGGGTCCGGCCGACGCGTCGAGCAAGTGGTACTCCGAGTTCGCGCGCATCGCCAAGCTGCTCGAGCCGGAGGTGCACTACGAGATCGACATCCGCAAGCGGACCGTCGGTGTGCACGAGGCCGGCGTCGAGTTCGTCGAGGACCAGCTCGGCATCGACAACCTGTACGAAGCGGCCAACTCGCCGCTGGTGAGCTACCTCAACAACGCCATCAAGGCCAAGGAGCTCTACGCCAAGGACAAGGACTACATCGTCCGCAACGGCGAGGTCGTCATCGTCGACGAGTTCACCGGCCGCGTCCTGTCGGGCCGCCGCTACAACGAGGGCATGCACCAGGCGATCGAGGCCAAGGAAGGCGTCGAGATCAAGGCCGAGAACCAGACGCTCGCCACGATCACGCTGCAGAACTACTTCCGCCTGTACGACAAGCTGTCGGGCATGACCGGTACGGCCGAGACCGAGGCCGCCGAGCTTCACCAGATCTACAGCTTGGGTGTCATCCCGATCCCGACCAACCGCCCGATGGTGCGCGTCGACCAGGGCGACCTGATCTACAAGACCGAGGAAGCGAAGTTCGCGGCCGTCGTCGACGACGTCGTCGAGCGTCACGAGAAGGGCCAGCCGGTCCTCATCGGTACGACGAGCGTCGAGCGATCGGAATACCTGTCCCGGCAGTTCACCAAGCGCGGTGTTCCGCACAGCGTGCTCAACGCGAAGTTCCACGAGCAGGAAGCGCAGATCATCGCGCAGGCCGGCCGGTCCGGCGCGGTGACGGTCGCGACGAACATGGCCGGTCGCGGTACCGACGTCGTGCTCGGCGGCAACCCCGACATCCTCGCCGACATCGAGCTGCGCAAGCGCGGCCTCGACCCGGTCAACACGCCGGAGGAGTACGAGGCGGCCTGGGACGAGATCCTCGAGCGGATCAAGGCCGAGTCGAAGGCCGATGCCGAGAAGGTGCGGGCCGCCGGTGGCCTGTACGTGCTCGGCACCGAACGGCACGAGTCGCGTCGTATCGACAACCAGCTCCGTGGTCGCTCCGGTCGTCAGGGCGACCCGGGCGAGTCGCGGTTCTACCTCTCGCTCGGCGACGAGTTGATGCGCCGCTTCAACGGTGCGGCGCTCGAGTCGATCATGACGCGGCTGAACCTGCCCGACGACGTGCCGATCGAGGCGAAGATGGTCTCCAAGGCCATCAAGAGCGCGCAGACGCAGGTCGAGCAGCAGAACTTCGAGATCCGCAAGAACGTCCTCAAGTACGACGAGGTGATGAACCAGCAGCGCACCGTCATCTACGAGGAGCGCCGCCGGATCCTGCGCGGCGAGGACCTCGAGGGTCAGGTGGAGCACATGCTCACCGACGTGATCACCGCCTACGTCGACGGTGCGACTGCCGAGGGCTACGTCGAGGACTGGGATCTCGAGCAGCTGTGGACGGCGCTCAAGACCCTCTACCCGGTGGGTGTCGACCACAAGACGCTCGTCGCCGAGAACGAGGACCTCGACCGCAACGGTCTGCTCGAGGTCCTTCTCGAGGACGCCCGCGCCGCCTACACACGTCGCGAGGCCGAACTCGAGGCCATCGCCGGTGAGAATGCGATGCGCGAACTCGAGCGTCGCGTGCTGTTGTCGGTCCTCGACCGCAAGTGGCGCGAGCACCTCTACGAGATGGACTACCTCAAGGAGGGCATCGGCCTGCGCGCCATGGCGCAGCGCGATCCGCTCGTCGAGTACCAGCGCGAGGGCTTCGACATGTTCACCGCGATGCTCGAGGGCCTGAAGGAGGAATCGGTCGGATTCCTGTTCAACCTCCAGGTCGAGGCCGCGCAACAGCAGCAGTCCGCAGGTGTGGCGGTCACGCCGGCCTCTGCGGCGGCCGCCGCGCAGGCGGCCCCGAGCCTCGCCAAGGCTGCTCCCGCCCGCCCGGCACAGCCGGCCCCCACGGCACAACAGGCACAACCGGCGCAGGCGGAGCCTGCACCGGCCGCGCTGCGGGCCAAGGGTCTCGACGAGACCGAGCGGCGCCTGACCTACACCGGTCCCGACGAGGACGGCCGCGCCCACGTCGCGCGTACGACCGCCGGTTCCGACGCGGGCTCCGCGCCCCGGCAGGCGGGCACCCGCAAGGAGCGTCGTGCCGCGGCCCGGCGGGACGCGAAGACCAACCGGCGGCGCTGAACGCGCTGAGTCGAAGACTCACATAGGTGCTGAGTCGAAGACTCACATAGGTGCTGAGTCGAAGACTCACGATCACCCCACGACCCTGTGGCTCACCCGAGCCACAGGGTCGTGATCGTCCAGCGGTGCGGAGCACGAGGACGGGGACGCTTGCGCACCATCCGGCCGGCGAAGGCGAACACCCGGTCCCCGCGGCCGTAGCTGCCGAACAGTTCCACGGTGTCGGTGTCGACGGGACGCACCCGCGTCCGCAGCAGCACCGCGGTGCTGCGTCCGGCACGCGGAGGCCGGGCCGCGGTGATCGTCGCGACGAGACGTGGGTCGAGGACCGTGGTGGACTGGACCGCGGGACGGCGGCCGTCGACGACCTCGAGGACCAGGCGCACCGCCGTCTCCGCGACCCGCACGACACCCGGATCGAGCACGATCGCAGGCCGGTCACCCGGTCCGGTGGCCGGACCTTCGGTGCCCCGGCCGTCGGCAGGACGTCCCGTTCCGTCGCGGCGGAGCGGGGCGCGTCCCGAGCGTCCGTCGTGCGGCGTGGGCCGCCGGGCGACGTGGCTGCGGGGACGGTGGCAGGTCTCCTCGGCAGGAGGTTCGAGGTGGGTCAGGCGGCGCACGTAGCGCCCGGTGTGATGCGGCATGGACTCTCCCGGAGGGCATGAGAACGGATCGTCACGGTGACACCGTGACGGCGGATGATTCGGGAGAGGACGAACCGCGCACATGATGCCACATCGCCGGGCGACGGTCCCGGTTCGACGCGCGCGGGATGCGCTGCGCGAGCAGGACGTCCGGGACCTACGGTGGTGTCGTGATGCGAGGACTCGTACTCGATGTCGGTGGCGTCCTGGTCGGACCGGGAAGCGACCCCGACACCTTCGGCGCGGCCGTGACGGTCCTGCGCGCGCGTGGGGTGCGGACCGCCCTGCTGAGCAACGATCCCGGTGGGCCCGGCGCGCAGTGGCTGCGCGATCTCGAGGGCCCGTTCGTCGACCGCGTGGTGCTCTCGGGTGACACACGTGTCGCCAAACCCGACCCCGAGAGCTACCTGCTGGTCGCCCGGCTGCTGGACCTCGAACCCGGCGAGTGCGTCTTCGTCGACGATTCGGTCGGCAACGTGCGAGGCGCCGCCGCTGCGGGGATGGTCGGCGTACACCATGATGGTTCACACGACGCGCCGGGCGAACTGGCCGTACTCTTCGATCTCGATCCCGAGGAGATCGGGATCGGAGCCGTGGACGGCACCGAGTCGTGGTGGCGGCGCTCGGGAGGTTCGGGGCAGGAGGGGGAACGGGGTCGATGACGAGCCGGATGACGGCGCAGGACGCGTCGTACTACTACCTGGAGACGAGCAACACGCCGATGCACGTCGGGTCGCTCGCGATCCTCGAACCCCCCGAGGGCGGTCTCGACTACGAGAGCGTGCTGCGGTTGGTCGAGCAGCGACTGCCCGAGGTGCCCCGTTACCGGAAGAAGGTGCGGGAGGTCGCATTCGGGCTCTCGCGACCCGTCTGGGTCGACGACCGCGACTTCGACATCACCTACCACGTGCGACGCTCCGCGCTGCCGAAACCGGGCTCCGACGAACAGCTGCACGACCTCGTCGCGCGTCTGGTCTCGCGACCGCTCGACCGCACGCGACCGCTCTGGGAGATGTATCTCGTCGAGGGGCTCGCGAACGATCGGGTGGCGCTGTTCACGAAGTCGCATTCGGCGCTCGTCGACGGCGAGGAAGCCCTCGACATCGTCCAGGTGCTCTTCGACAAGGAGCCGGTGCCGCGTGAGGTCCCCGAGGAATTGTGGATGCCCGAACGCGAACCGTCGGAGTCCGCTCTGCTCGTCGGAGCGCTCGCCGAACTCGTCGCGCGCCCGGGGGAGGGGATCGCCGCCGTGCGATCGGCCGTGGGCGATCTCACGGCGACGCTCACCGAGACCGTCGACGCAGTGGGCCGGATCGCACGTACGGCTGCGCAGTCGGCGCCCGAGACGCCGCTGAACACGCAGATCTCGAGGAGCCGCCGGTTCTCCGTGGTGCACTCCGATCTGGAGCCCTACCGCAAGATCCACTCCCGCTACGGCTGCACGATCAACGACGTGGTGCTCGCGGTCCTCGCCGGCGCGCTGCGGTACTGGCTGCTCTCCCGCGGGGAGCCGGTCACCGAGGCGACGGTGGTGCGGGCGATGGTTCCGATGTCGGTGTACACCCAGGATCCGGACGACTGCGGCGACAACGACACGATCCAGGTGCACCCGCAGGGCGAGGTGTCGTCCTTCCTGCTGGATCTGCCGGTAGGGGAGCCGAACGCGGTGGTCCGTCTGTCGCACATCGCGCACGCCGGCGAGGCCTATTCGCGGCAACGGCGACGCGTGGCGGCGCAGACGATGGTCCGCTTGTCGGGCTTCGCCCCGGCGACGATGCACGCGGTGGGAGCCCGGGTCGCGATGGGTTTCTCGCAGCGGATGTTCAACCTCATGATCACCAACGCGCCGGGGCCGCAGCACCCGCTCTACCTCACCGGAGCTCGGCTGCTCGAGATCTTCCCGGTCTCGCCGCTGCTGAAGAATCAGGCCCTGAGCATCGCGTTGACGTCCTACGACGGCAAGATCTACTACGGTTTGAATGCGGATCGTGATGCGATGCCCGATGTGGACGTGGCAGCGACGCTGATCCAGGAATCTCTCGAGGAGTTGACGGATGCCGGCAGGTGAGAAGTGACGCGTGTCTATGTACCGGCAACGCTCGCGATGTTGCAGGGCCTCGTCGCCGACGGTGAGGTCGACGCGGTGGGCCGGACGGCCTTCGCGGTGACCCCCGCTCTGCGCGAGGCCTACACGGCGGGCGACGACGAGGAGCTCGCCGAGGTCGCGATGGCCGAGGCGGCACGCGCGTCGCTGCGGTTGCTCGGATCGGAGGAGCCGAACGATCACCCGTCCTTCGTGTCCCGTCGGGTGGTGATCGCCGCCGACGTCGACGAGGTGAAGCCGCGACCGGATCTCGACGATGCGGTCGTCAAGCTCACCGGGCCGATCACGATGCGTGCGGTCGCGTCGGTGCACATCGACCTGCAGGAGGCGGAGGCCGACGTCGCGCGGGCACGCGAGATCGTCGATGCCGCAGAACTGGGCGACGAGGAGGCCGAGTTCGTCCTCGGCGACGCGGAGGACCACGAACTGGCGTGGTACGCGGCCCAGGAACTGCCCTTCCTGCTCGAACTGCTCTGACCTCGCATATCGCCACGCCATCGGTGTGACGACCGTCTCTCGCGCAACCTACGCTTCCGTAACCTCTGATAACCTACGGAGCCGTAACCGGAGTGAGGAGAAACGGTCGGATGGGCCTGAAGGAATGGATCGAGAAGCCTGCGGCACACGTCGCGCCAGGAGAGAAGTCGCTCTCCAACGTCCTGCGTGGCGCGGTGGCCCGGCTGACCACCCCTCTGCTCCCCGACGACTACCTGCACCTGGTCAACCCGCTGTGGTCCGCCCGTGAACTGCGCGGGCGAATCGTGTCGGTGCGCCAGGAGACCCCCGATTCCGCGACGATCGTCATCCGTCCCGGCTGGGGTTTCGATTTCGGATACGCACCCGGCCAGTACATCGGCATCGGTCTGCACATCGACGGTCGCTGGCACTGGCGCTCCTACTCACTGACCTCCTCGCCCACCTGGGACGACAAGGTCATCTCCATCGCCGTGAAGGCGATGCCCGAGGGCTTCCTGTCCAGCCACCTCGTCGGCGGTGTCCCCGAGGGCACCGTCGTGCGCCTCGCCGCCCCGAAGGGCGATTTCGTCCTGCCCGACCCGCCGCCGGCGAAGATCCTCTTCCTCACGGCCGGCAGTGGCATCACGCCGATCATGTCGATGCTGCGGACGCTCGACCGGCGTGCGGTCGAGCGCGAACTCGACCTGCCCGACGTCGTGCACATCCACTCCGCGCCGACGGCCGAGAACGTGATGTTCCGGTCCGAGCTCGAGCGTTTCGACGCCACCCACGATCGGTTCCGCGTGCACGTGCGTCACACCCGTGAGAAGGGCAAGTTCGCGCTCTCGGAGCTGGACGAGGTGTGCCCCGACTGGCGCGAGCGTCAGACCTGGGCGTGCGGTCCCCAGCAGATGCTCGACGACATCACCGCGCACTGGGCCGCGGAGGACATCGAGGATCAGGTCCACCTCGAGCGCTTCGCCGTCAGCCGTGCCGACACCTCGGGCTCGGGCGGAACGATCACGTTCGCGAAGTCCGGCAAAACCGTCACCGTGGACGGCGCCACGACGATTCTCGAGGCCGGTGAGAGCGTCGGTGCGCTGATGCCCTTCGGTTGTCGGATGGGAATCTGTCAGACTTGTGTTGTGCCGCTCGAGAAGGGGCACGTCGTCGATCTGCGATCCGGCAAGGAGCACGCAGAGGGCGAACGCGTCCAGACCTGCATCTCCGCCGCTGCCGGCGACTGCACACTGGACGTGTAGACACCGACAGCAAACCTCCGAAGGATCCCGCTTGGCCATCACCGACATCCGCGCGTTCTCTCATCTGACCGAAGACGACATTGTTGCTCTCGCAAACGAATTCGACGCGATTCGACGGGATGTGGAGAATTCGCGCGGCCCGCGGGACGCCCGCTACATCCATTCCGTCATCCGTGCGCAGCGTGTGCTGGAGGTGGTCGGACGCTGCGCGCTGTTCGGTTCGCGTCGACGGTCGCGCTGGATCATCGGTACCGCGGCGCTGTCGCTCGCGAAGATCATCGAGAACATGGAACTCGGGCACAACGTGATGCACGGGCAGTGGGACTGGATGAACGACCCCGAGATCCACTCGACCTCGTGGGAATGGGATCAGACCGGTCCGTCCGAGCACTGGAAGCGCGCCCACAACTACGCGCACCACACCTACACGAACATCGTGGGCATGGACGAAGACGTGGGATTCGGCATCCTGCGGATGACGCGCGACGAGAAGTGGCGTCCGCGCAATCTCGCGCAGCCGATCGCGAACATCGTCCTCGCGCTGACCTTCGAGTGGGGGATCGCGCTGCACGACCTCTCGGCGAAGAAGGAACTCGAGGGCGTCCCGCCCGCGCAGTGGAATTCGGGGCCCAACAAGGAATTCGCGGCGAAGGCCGGCCGGCAGGTCGTCAAGGACCTGGTGTTCTTCCCGGCGCTCACCGGCCCGGCCTGGCGCAGCACGTTGTCGGCGAACCTCACCGCGAACGTGATCCGCAATATCTGGGCGTATCTCGTGATCTTCTGCGGCCACTTCCCCGACGGCGCAGAGAAGTTCACGACCGAGCACTACGAGAACGAGACGCGCGGGGAGTGGTATCTGCGCCAGTTGCTCGGCAGCGCAAACATTTCCGGTGGGCGTGCGATGGATTTCCTCACCGGGAATCTCAGTTACCAGATCGAGCATCACCTGTTCCCGGACCTGCCGAGCAACCGCTACCCGGAGGTCGCCGCCCGTGTGCGGGCGCTGTGCGGCAAGTACGACCTGCCGTACACGACCGGCTCGCTCGCCCGGCAGTACTGGCTCGCCCTGCGCACGATCCACAAGCTCGCCTTGCCCGACCGGTTCCTCAAGGCGACGGCCGATGACGCCCCCGAGACCTCCTCCGAGCGCAAGTTCGACAGGTGGCGCCCGGACGCGCCCGCGGTGGTCACCGAGACGTCCACCGGACGTCGCCGGGGTCTCCTCACGGCGCTGCGGGTCCACGCGGAGCATGCGGTAGCAGAGCGTCGTCGTCGCCGTGGTGAATCGGGTCACCGGCGACCTTCCGTCACTGTGTGATTCGCGCCACAGCTCCGAATCCGGCTAACCTACGGGCCCGTAACCTACGGTAGAGTAGCCCGCATGGCGATATCGGATGTCAAGGAGTACGCGCACCTGACGGAGGCGGACGTCGAGGCCATCGGCCGCGAACTCGACGCCATCCGGCGCGATATCGAGGAGTCCCGCGGTGAGCGCGACGCTCGATACGTCCGCAACACGATCCGGCTGCAGCGCGGCCTCGAGATCGGCGGGCGCCTCGTGCTGCTCGGCTCGAACAAGCGTCCGCTGTGGCTGCTGGGCACGGGCATGCTCTCCCTGTCGAAGATCATCGAGAACATGGAGCTCGGGCACAACGTGATGCACGGGCAGTGGGACTGGATGAACGACCCCGAGGTGCACTCGGCCAACTGGGAGTGGGACAACGTCGACCCGTCGGCGCACTGGAAGATCACCCACAACTACCTGCACCACAAGTACACCAACATCCTCGGTATGGACGACGATGTGGGATACGGACTGCTGCGCGTCACCCGCGACCAGCGATGGAAGCCGTTCTACCTCGGCAACGTCGCGTACAACGCCATCCTCGCAGCGCTGTTCCAGTACGGCATCGCCATCCAGCTGCTCGAGCTCGGCAAGGTCATCCAGGGACGCGACGACCGCGAGCTCACCAAGGCACGCGGCAAGGAGGTGCTCGCCAAGCTCGGCAAGCAGCACCTCAAGGACTACGTGATCTATCCGGCGCTCACCGGCAAGTCGTGGAAGTCCACGATGAAGGCCAACGCCACGGCCAACTTCGTGCGCAACATCTGGACCAACGCGGTGATCTTCTGCGGTCACTTCCCGGACGGTGCGGAGAAGTTCACGAAGCAGGACATCGAGACCGAGACGCGTGCCCAGTGGTACCTGCGTCAGATGCTCGGCTCCGCGAACATCTCCGGCGGCAAGGTCATGGACTTCATGACCGGCAACCTGAGCTACCAGATCGAGCACCACATCTACCCCGACCTGCCGTCCAACCGGTACGCGGAGATCGCGGTGCGGGTGCGTGAGCTGTGCGAGAAGTACGACCTGCCGTACACCACCGGCCCGCTCGCGGTGCAGTACTGGAAGTCGTGGCGCACCATCGCGAAGCTGTCGCTGCCCGACAAGTACCTCAAGGACGACCGCGACGCCGCCCCGGAGACCGCCTCCGAGCGGGGCTTCGGCGGAGCGCCGGAGATCGATCCGGCCACCGGCCGCCGTGTGGGTCTGGCCACCACCATCGAGAAGACCCGCAAGCGCGGATTCATCCGCCGCGCGCTCGGCATGCGCTGACGGTCACGAGAACGAGCACGAACCCCGGCACCCACAGGTGCCGGGGTTCGTGCGTTCAACCGGGGTTCGTCGGTTCACCAAGGGTCGTTGGACGCGAGCGCCGTGAGCAGTTCGCGCACGGCCATCGCCCGGTTGTGCGACTTGCCCTCCAACGAGTCGAAGGCGCATTCGGGATCGGCGGGCGGGCCGAGATGCGTGCACCCGCGCGGGCAGTCCTCGACCGCTTCGGCCAGGTCCCCGAACGCCGCGACGACGTCGTCGGGCCCGATGTGCGCGAGCCCGAACGACCGGATGCCCGGGGTGTCGACCACCCACCCGCCCTCGGGCAGGTGCAGGGCCACCGACTGGGTGGAGGTGTGCCGTCCCTTGCCCACCCCGGAGACCTCACCGGTGGCGCGGTCGGCGTCGGGGACGAGCCTGTTCACCAGTGTCGACTTGCCGACCCCCGAGTGCCCGATCAGGGCGGTCACGCGACCGTCGATCCGCTCGTGCAGGGCGGTGAGATCGTCGTCCTGACCGACGAGCAGCACCGGGATGTCGAGATCCGTGAAGTGCGCGGCGAACTCGTCGGGATCGGCGAGGTCGCTCTTGGTCAGTCCCAGCAGGGGAGCGAGACCGCCGGCGTAGGCCGCGACGAGTGCGCGTTCGACGAGTCCGGTCCGCGGTGGGGGATCGGCGAGCGCGACCACGATGAGCAGCTGTTCGGCATTGGCGACGACGATGCGCTCGAACGGATCGGTGTCGTCGGCCGTGCGCCGCAGGACGGTGCTGCGGTCCTCGACCCGCACGATGCGCGCGAGCGTGTCGGGGCGACCGGAGAGATCGCCGACGACACCCACCTGATCGCCCACCACGATCGGGGTCCGGCCGAGCTCGCGTGCCCGCATCGTCGTCACGATCCGATCGGGATCACCGCCGAGCGCGACACCCCACCGACCTCGGTCGACGGAGACGACCATGCCCTCCTCGGCATCGAGATGGGCCGGGCGGTCCTTCGTGCGCGGCCGCGAGCCGCGTCCGGGGCGAACCCGGACGTCGGACTCGTCGTACTCCCGCCGCCTCAGGAGTCGCTCCCCGTCAGTAGCGACTCCCACAGACCCTCGAAGTCGGGGAGCGTCTTGGCGGTGGTGCCGATGTCCTCGACCTCGATCCCGTCGACGACGAGCCCGAGGATCGCCCCGGCCGTGGCCATCCGGTGGTCGGCGTAGGAGTGCCAGGTGCCGCCGTGCAGCGGAGCCGGCTCGATGTGCAGCCCGTCCTCGGTCTCGGTGATCGAACCGCCGAGACGACCGATCTCGGTGGCGAGTGCCGCCAGCCGGTCGGTCTCGTGACCGCGCAGGTGCGCGATACCGCGCAGGTCGGAGGGCGAGGCGGCGACCGCAGCGAGGGCCGCGACGGTCGGCGCCAGCTCGCCGACGTCGTGCAGGTCCACGTCGAGACCCCGCAGCTCGCCCGGGCCGCGCACGGTCAGCGTCCCGTCGGCCCACGTCACCTCGGCGCCCATCTGCTCGAGGATGCCGCGGATCGCATCGCCGGCCTGGGTGGTCGACTCCGGCCACAGGGGCACCGAGACGACACCACCGGTGACCGCCGCGGCCGCGAGGAAGGGGGTTGCGTTCGACAGGTCGGGCTCGACGGTGACGTCGACGGCCTTGATGGTCGTGGGGGGCACCCGCCAGGTGTCGGCCTCGGAGGTGTCGACGGGGACCCCGGCCGTGCGGAGCATCTCGACCGTCATCTCGATGTGCGGCATCGAGGGCACCGGTTCGCCGGCGTGGTGGACCACCACGCCCTCGTCGAAGGCGGCACCGGACAGCAGCAGACCCGAGACGAACTGCGAGGACGCGGACGCGTCGATGGTGACGGAACCACCGCGCACCGCACCGCGGCCGTACACGGTGAAGGGCAGCCGGTCGCCGTCGATGTCGGCACCGAGGGCGCGCAGGGCGTCGAGCACGGTGCTCATCGGGCGGACGCGGGCCTGCTCGTCGCCGTCGAACCGCACATCGCCGTCGGCCAGTGCGGCCAGCGGCGGTACGAACCGCATGACCGTGCCGGCCAGTCCGCAGGCGACCTCGCCTCCGCGCAGGGGGCCGGGGGTCACGTCGAGGGTGGTGCCGCCGTCGCGCTCGGTGACGGTCGAGCCGAGCGTGCGCAGGGCCCCTATCATCAGATCGGTGTCGCGGCTGCGCAGCGCGCCGGTCAGGGTGGACGGCCCGTCGGCGAGTGCGGCCAGGATCAGGGCACGGTTGGTGATCGACTTCGATCCCGGCAGCGTCACCGACGCTCGAACCGGGGACACGGCGCGGGGTGCTCTCCACAGACTCACCCGACCATCTTCACCCATCCGGACCGGTGCGGGCACCCTCGCCCACCCGGTGCGCGCCGGTGTCGGTTCCGTCACCCGGCGATGCCACACTCGACGGCATGTGCGGAAGGTATGTCTCCACGGCCGACCCGGCGACGCTCGCCGTCGAACTCGACGCACTCGACGAGACCGGCGACGGCAGCAGCGGCCCGGACGGGCGCGGCCCCGACTACAACGTCGCGCCGACGACCGAGGTGCTCACCGTCGTCGCCCGGCACGACGAGGAGGATCCCGACGGTTCCGTCCGCCGCCGTATCCGACGCATGCGCTGGGGACTCGTGCCGCCCTTCGCCGAAGAGGTGGGCGGAAGCGCACCGCTGATCAACGCGCGATCCGAGTCGGTCGCCACCAAGCCGAGTTTCGCGCGGTCGCTGCGCTACAAGCGGTGCCTGGTCCCGATGGACGGCTGGTACGAGTGGCAGGTCGAACCCGCGCCGGACGGCAAACCCCGCAAGGTGCCGTACTTCATGGCGCCGGCCGACGGATCGCGGATCTGCATGGCCGGGGTGTGGGCGGAGTGGCGCGACCCGCGGAACCCGAAGGCGCCGCCGCTGTCGAGCACGGCGATCCTCACCGCGCAGTCGGTCGAGCAACTCGGCAACGTGCACGAGCGGATGCCGCTGATCCTCCCGCCGGAGCGGTGGGACGCGTGGCTCGACCCCGACAGCCTCGGCCATCCGGATCTGATCGTGCCGAGCGTCGAGGCGATCTCGGCGATCGAGATCCGCCGCGTGTCCGCGAAGGTCAACAGCATCCGCAACAACGGCCCCGAACTGCTGCAACCCGACGACGGTGCCGGCGATCAGATGGTGCTGCTGTAGACGCCGGACGCTACGGGCCGGCCGTGATCGATGCCACGACCGCGCCGGTCGACCGGATCAGATCGCGCGGATCCAGTTCGATCTCGAGCCCGCGGCGGCCCGCGCTGCACAGCACCCGGTCCCACTGCTCGGCGGAGGCGTCGATCACGGTGCGCAGACGCTTGCGCTGACCGAGTGGGGAGATGCCGCCGACGACGTATCCGGTCGCGCGTTCGGCGGCGGTGTGATCGGCCATCACCGCCTTGCCGCCGCCCAGCGCCCCCGCTGCGGCCTTGAGCGACAGCGTCGCCGGGACCGGGATCACCGCGACGGCGAGCTTGCCGTCCGACAGCAACACCACCAGCGTCTTGAAGATCTGTGCGGGGGAGACCCCGAGGCGTGCACCGAGTTCCTCGACGGCTTCGGAGCCGAAGGATGTGGACCTCGGGTCGTGTGCGTACTCGTGGACCCGGTGCGCGACCTTCTCGCGCTTCAACAACACCGTCGCGGGAGTGGATGTCGAGGCCATCCGATCACTCTAGAAACCGGAGGTGGGGAACAAGCGCGGTGGGTACGGCGTTGCACACCGACGGGTGGATCCACCGCCACCCGACACCCGACGATCGGAGAATTCGTGGCAGTGCTGTGCCCGCCTCGACCGGACGCCGCCGGACGTCCCGCCGATCCGGACGCCGTCGGACCGGTAGCCTTCTCGACAGGCGTCGATGAAGGGATCGGTGTGATCGAGGAGTCTGTGGAAGAACTGACCGAGCGGTTCGAGCGGGATGCACTTCCCCTGCTCGATCAGCTCTACGGCGCTGCGCTGCGGATGACCCGCAATCCCTCCGACGCCGAGGACCTCGTACAGGAGACCTACATCAAGGCGTTCTCCGCCTTCCGGTCGTTCCGCGAGGGCACCAATCTCAAGGCCTGGCTGTACCGGATCCTCACCAACACCTACATCAACTCGTACCGGAAGCGTCAGCGGCAACCCGCGCAGTACCCGACCGACGAGATCACCGACTGGCAGCTCGCCGCCACGGCCGAGCATTCGTCGACCGGTCTGCGGTCCGCGGAGGTCGAGGCACTCGACGCGCTTCCCGACGACGACATCAAGGCGGCGTTGCAGGAGCTTCCCGAGGAGTTCCGCATGGCCGTCTACTACGCCGACGTCGAAGGGTTCCCCTACAAGGAGATCGCCGAGATCATGGGGACGCCGATCGGCACCGTGATGTCGAGACTGCACCGGGGTCGCAAGCAGTTGCGGGGCCTGTTGGCCGACGTGGCGCGCGATCGCGGTTTCATGCGGGAGAAGGCCGTGGACGCGACAACCGGAACATCGGATCGGCCCGAGAGCGGAAAGGGAGCACCGCAGTGAGCGAACCCGACTTCGATCGACTCGACTGCTCGGCGGTCATCGCGGACGTCTACCTGCTTCTCGATTCCGAGTGCGACGCCGGTTCCCGCGAGAAGCTGCAGCGGCACCTCGACGAGTGCGGCACCTGCCTCGAGGCCTACGGGATCGAGGAGAAGATCAAATCGCTGCTCAGCCGCAAGTGCGGCGGGGAACACGCACCCGAGGGCCTGCGGGAGCGGCTGATGCTGCAGATCCGCCGCACCGTGGTGATCACCGAGACGGACAGCACCGAGTCGTAGGCGAGTTCCACTCACGCCGAGTCGTAGGCGAGTTCCACTCACGCCGAGTCGTAGACGAGTTCACTCGTACCGAGTCGTAGACGAGACACCCCGAACGTGACAGGGGCCGGAAAGCTGCTGCTTTCCGGCCCCTGTCCGCGTCTCAGGCGTTGGGACGCTTGCCGTGGTTGGCGGCGTTACCCTTGCGGCTGCGCTTCTTGCGACCTCGCTTACCCATGGTGGGATCTCCTTTCTCGTTCATTACAGTGTTTCACGTGCGGTCGAGTGGTCCTGTCGGCAGGTCCGCCGCCGGAGCGTGAAACGAGGTGTTCGATGGCGGAAGACGTACGCGCGGAGATGGTATCGACCGTGTTCGAGGTCGTCGTGCGAGAGGGTGACGTGGTGGCCGAGGGCGACACGCTGGTGATCCTCGAGTCGATGAAGATGGAGATTCCCGTGCTCGCCGAGTCGGCGGGCACCGTGACCTCCGTCGGAGTCTCGGTGGGGGATGTCATCCAGCAGGGCGACCTCATCGCCGTGATCTCCTGACGGCGGATATCTCCTGAGTACGAAAGCGGTTCCCGTGTCCACACTCAGTTCGTTGCTCGCAAGGTACACGGATCTTCCGGGCGCGGCCGTCGATCACCTCCAACGTGTCGTGGGCGAGTGGCAGTTGCTCGCCGACCTGTCGTTCGCCGACGTCCTCCTGTGGGTCGACGCGGCGCCGTCCGGAATCGTGTGCGTCGCACAGTGCCGGCCCACCACCGCCTCGACCGTGATTCCCGAGGACGCCGTCGGCATGCTCGTCTCCGACAACGAACATCCTTACGTCCGTGAGGCTTTCGAAACCGGAGAGATCGTCGACGTCAAGTCGTCCCCGGGCGCCGGGATCAACATCCGTCAGGCCGTGCCGGTGCGCTCGGACGGTCGGGTCGTCGCGGTGCTCAGCCGCGACGCCGCCCGCGTGTCGCGACGGTCGGCCAGCGCGCTCGAGACCGCCTATCTCGAATGCGCCGACGACCTCTACCGGATGATCAGCGAGGGCACCTTCCCCACACCCGAGGCGCGCTCGGACACCAAGTCGAGTCCGCGTGCGGGCGACGGATTCATCCGGCTCGACCGGAAGGGCAAGGTCGTCTACGCCAGCCCGAACGCGCTGTCGGCCTATCACCGGATGGGTCTGAACTCCGACCTGATCGGTCAGGATCTCGTGGAGACGACCCGCGCACTGGTCACCGATCCCTTCGAGAGCCGCGACGTCACCGACTACCTCCGCGGGGCCGTGGAGGGCCGTCTGGGGCAGCGCATGGAGATCGAGGCACGCGGTGCCACGGTTCTGATCCGTGCGTTGGTCCTGAATCCGGGAGGCAAGATCAGGGGCGCCGCGGTGATCGTCCGCGACGTCACCGAGGTCAAACGACGCGACCGCGCACTGCTGAGCAAGGACGCGACGATCCGCGAGATCCACCATCGCGTCAAGAACAATCTGCAGACGGTCGCCGCACTGCTGCGACTACAGGCGCGCCGAACCGGGAACACCGAAGCCCAGCAGGCCCTCGGCGAAGCGGTTCGCCGGGTGACGTCCATCGCCCTGGTGCACGAGGCGCTGTCGATGTCCGTGGACGAGGAGGTCGATCTCGACGGTGTCTTCGACCAGCTGATCCCCATCGTCGTCGACGTGTCGACGGTGGGCAGTCAGATCCGTGTGCTGCGAGAGGGGAACCTCGGTGTGTTCCCCGCAGATCGCGCGACGCCCCTGGTCATGGTGCTGACCGAGCTCGTCCAGAACGCCGTCGAGCACGCCTTCGATCCGGGCGTCAACGGCACGGTCACTGTGAGGGCACAGCGTTCGGCCCGCATGCTCGACGTCGTGGTTCGCGACGAGGGGAAAGGCCTTCCCGACGGATTCAGCCTCGAGGCGTCGAACCGGCTCGGTCTGCAGATCGTCCGGACCCTCGTGGCCGCCGAACTCGGCGGATCGCTGGAACTGACCTCCAACGAGACCGGCGGGACCGATGCGCGCCTGCAATTACCGCTGGGCAAGGTACCGGTCGCCTGACCGTTTCGGCCTGTGCACGTAAGAAGGCCCGGCCTCCGCGAGGGGGCCGGGCCTTCGAACGTCTGTCGGAGCTGCTCAGACCGCCGTGCGAGCGCGGGTGCGGGCGTTGCGACGCTTGAGAGCGCGGCGCTCGTCCTCGCTCATACCGCCCCAGACGCCGGCATCCTGGCCGGACTCGAGCGCCCAGGAGAGGCATTCGGCGGTGACGGGGCAACGGTTGCACACGAGCTTGGCATCCGCGATCTGCGCGAGAGCCGGGCCGCTGTTCCCCACGGGGAAGAACAGTTCCGGATCCTCGTCGCGGCAGATGGCCTTGTGGCGCCAGTCCATGCTTCTACTCTCCTTCGATGGTGCGTGTGCACCGGCTGATCGGTCAATGCGTGTTCACGCCTGTGGCACGGAGTGTTTCCGCGCGGTTACTTGTGAATGCTTTCACGAACGAGCGTGGAGTCAATAGAATCGACCACGATCGTGGGGAAGCTCACGCTGTTGTGAGCTACGAGTTCGCCAATCCCTCTTTCTACTCCACTCGGGCCGAGAAGGTAGTGGTAATCACAGAATTCGTGCTTTTCTTTCTGTCGCTGTCCCGCTAGAGGGGATCGTCAGCGGGGCGCGACGACATCGAGGATCGACGGCACGGCCACGAACTCGACCTCGGTGCGGAGTCCGAGATAGTCGCCGTCGACCTGAAGTCCGATCGGGCGCGAGGCCCGGGCGCGCACGTGCGCGACATCGTCTGCACGCACCAGATGCGGCGACGCCGGCTCGCCACGGGCGGCCAGGAGTTGCCTCACCACCCGCAAGCTCGGAAATACCCGGGTCGTCGTCATGGCAAACACACCCAACCCGGTGTCGAACGATGTGCCGGGATTCGTGTGCACCGGCCGGGACTCGAGATAGGTCCAGGGACTCGAGTTCGACACGAACGCGTAGTGCACCCCCGATACGGGTTCGGATCCGGGCATCTCGAGCGTGAGCGTCGGCTCGTCCCGCTTCGACGCGAAGAACCGGGCCACCGCATGCCGCACGTAGCGCGCCGTCGTCACCTTCTTGCCCTCGGCGCGGCTCAGGTCGATGGCCTCGCACACCTGGGCGTCGAGGCCGAGGCCCGCGTTGAAGGTGAACCACCGTCCGTCGCAGTGGCCGAGGCCGATCCGGCTGGTCCTGCCCTCCTGCAACGACTCGAGCACCTGCTCGGTGGCCTCGAGCGGATCGGCGGACAACCCCAGGGACCGCGCGAAGACGTTCGCCGAGCCGCCGGGCACCACCGCGAGTCGCGGGAGTGACGGATCGGCGGATCGGTCGGGGGAGGGGCCGAGCAGACCGTTGACGATCTCGTTGACGGTGCCGTCGCCCCCGTGCGCGACGACGACGTCCATCCCGTCGGCGTGCGCCGAACGCGCGAGTTCTGCGGCGTGCCCGCGGTGGGTGGTGTGCGCGACGGTCAGTGCGAGCCGGCCTCTCAGGGCGTGAGCGAGGCGGTCGCGACCGGCCGGGGTGGTCGTCGTCGCATTCGGATTCACGATCAGCAGGGCGCGCACGGAACATCAGCCTAAGTGGTGCCCGGCGGGTCCACTACGCTGGACGGGTGCCTCTCGAAACACCTCGCAGCAGCGTTCCGTCGACCGTGCGTGCCGCCGGCTGGCTCGTCGTCCTCGAGGGTGTCGTCGCGATGGGGTTCGCGGTGTACTCGATCATCCGCGCAGCCTCGGGCGAACACGATCAGTCGGTCACCAACGGCTACGGCTTCGCGCTGTGGCTGTTCGTCCTGTTCGGCGGGGTACTGGCCGGTGGGATCGCGCTCGTGCGCGGGGTGCGCTGGGGACGTGCCGTGGCGGTACTGGCGCAGTTGCTGTTGCTGCCCGTGGTGTGGTCGCTGCTGACCGACTCGCACCAGCCGGCCATCGGTACCGTGCTGGGGCTCGTCGTGGTCCCCACGCTCGTGCTGCTGTTCAGCCCGCCCACGACGCGGTGGCTTGCGCACGAGTACGCGCCCGACGTCGACGAGTGATCCGGGCTCAGCTGCCGAGAGCCTGCAGCGCGGGGCCGCTGAGCCTGAAGGTCGTCCACTCGTCCTGCGCGACGGCGCCGAGCGAGCGGTAGAAACCGATGGACGGCTCGTTCCAGTCCAGCACCGACCAACTCAGGCGGGTGTAACCGCGCTCCACGCATTCGTGGGCGAGCGCCGCGAGCAGTGCGCGTCCGTGTCCCTTGCCACGGTGTTCGGGACGGACGAACAGATCCTCGAGGTAGATGCCGTGCACGCCGTCCCAGGTGGAGAAGTTCCGGAACCACAGCGCCACCCCGACGACCTGCCCTGCGGCTCCGTCCTCACCAAATTCCTCGGCGACGTGCGCGTACACCGAGGGTTGCGGCCCGAACAGAGCCTCGTGGATCTGCGCGGGCACCACGGTGCACTCGTGCCGGGCCTTCTCGTATTCGGCGAGGTCGTAGATCAGTCCGGTGATCGCGGGGACGTCCTCGGGTGTGGCTCTGCGGATCACGACGGGCTGCCTCCTGCGGTCTCGTGGGCGGATTCACCTCGCGCTGCGCCGCCGAGTGCGCGAGGATCGGGGTCGTGGCAACGGTACTTGCAGTGGCAAATCAGAAGGGTGGCGTCGCCAAGACGACCACCGTCGCGTCGTTGGGGGCCGCGCTGTCGGCGCTGGGCCGGCGGGTGCTCGTCGTCGATCTCGACCCCCAGGGGTGCCTGACCTTCTCCCTCGGGCACAACCCCGACAAGCTCGAACAATCCGTGCACGACGTGCTCGTGGGCGGTGTCGAGACGAAGGACATCCTGCTCGACACCGCGGAGGGGATGTCGCTGCTGCCGGCGACCATCGATCTCGCGGGTGCGGAGGCGATGCTGCTCATGAAGCCGGGACGCGAATACACCCTCAAGCGGGCCCTGGCGTCGGTCGAGGACGACTACGACGTCGTCGTGATCGACTGCCCGCCCTCCCTCGGCGTTCTCACGCTCAACGGCCTCACCGCGGCGCGGTCGGTGCTCGTTCCACTGCAGTGCGAGACGCTCGCCCACCGTGGAGTGGGGCAGTTGTTGCGCACCGTCGACGAGGTCAGGCAGATCACCAATCCGGATCTCGAGCTGCTCGGCGCGCTGCCGACCCTGTACGACTCGCGGACCACACACAGTCGCGACGTGCTCGCCGATGTCTCGGACCGGTACGACCTGCCGGTGCTGGCCCCGCCCGTACCCCGCACGGTCCGCTTCGCGGAGGCTTCCGCCTCGGGCGCGACGGTGCTGGCGGGACGCAAGAACAAGGGCGCCGAGGCGTACCGGGCGCTCTCCGAGAACCTGCTGCGCTACTGGTCGGGGGAGGCGGAACTCGAGACCTTCGAAACCGCCGTCGCGGACTGAGACGTCAGCCCAACACCACGAGTTCGTCGTCGCGTTGCTCGACCACGACGTCCCCGGCGACGGCGACGTTCACCGTGGAGACCGTCCCGCGCTCGACGTCGATGCGCGGGCCGGGTTCGCCGGTCCGTGAGTCGACTCCCACGAGGGCGTCCTCGACGGGAAGGAGCAGCGAACCGGCCATGATGTCGCCGTTGCCGAGGGTGTCCTCGACGGTCCACTGCGGAGCGAAATCGGTGGTGGACAGTGCGACGGTGTCGCGGCCCGTCCACCACACGAGCACGCCGCCGCGCTCGAGGGCGGGGTCGTCCGATTCGCCGGCAGGACGCGGCAGGGTGTGCGTGTCGACGAGGACGCCCTCGCTGTCGAAGACCTCGATACGTGGCCCGTCGTTGTCGTCCGGGGCCAGGTAGACCGCCGTGCGGTCGCCGACCACCGCGACGATGCGGGAGTCCCCGCCCGCTTCCGGCAGCACCGACGAGGCGAACTCCTCGGGCTTCGTGCTGTCGTCGGGGGTGGGATCGAGAAGGGTGAGCCGATTGGTCGGCTCGTTCGCGCACTGCTCGAGCACTGCCAGCACTTCGGCGCCCGAATCCGCCGAGCGCAGTTCGCAACCCGATCGGGGCTGGGCGTTCGGGTTCACCGGTGCGTCGACGCGCCCGTACTCGACCGTGCGCACCAGATCGGAGCGCCACATCTCGAGACGCGACTCGCCGAAGGCGATCAGGTGCGAACCGGCGTCGACGAGCCGGATCGGATCGTCGGCGTCGCTCGACCGTTGCGCGCCGCGAGCGCCACTGCCGGAGTCGAGCGCGGTGACCTGACCGCATCCCCGCGGGCCGCGGTAGGCCGAGACCACGTCGCCCCAGGCCTCGGTGACCGCGCACAACGCCCGGTCGCGGTCGTACCGCCAGCGTTCCTCGCCCGACTGCGGGTCGCGGCCGACCACCGCACCACTGTCGGCCGTGGCGATCGTGCCCCCGGACACCACCGGCGCGGTCGTCGCCGTACTCGGAGCACGCCACAGTTCGGCGAGAGTGCGCGGAAGCGCCTGCGCGGCAGCAGGAGTGGGGACGGGTCCGTCCCAGGTGGTCGACGTGGTGCCCCGCGCATCCGAGTTCAGCCAGACGACACTCGCCGCCACCAGAGCGGTGACGACGAGTGCGGCTGCGACGAGAAGGTCGGTGCGGGTGCGGCGCTCGGGCGCGAGCACGTGGCTATCGGGCAGACGACGTCGAGACCGCTTCCACGTTCGACGTGTCCTGCTGCTCTGCGCGGCCGGCCGGGCCCTCGCCCGAGCGGGTGCGACGGCGACGACGGCGACGACGTGCCGGAGCGGCCGCCCCGGTGTCCTCACCCGTCTCCGGTGCGGCAGGCCCGTTCTCGGCCTTCGCCGAGTCGTCCGAACCGGTCGCGGCGGCATCCGTTGCGGAGCCGTCGGCCGACTTTCCGCGGACGGTGCGGCGGCGGACCCGGTTGCGCTTCGGTCGGGATCCGCCTTCGCGCTCGACGCGCTCGCGCTTCTCACCGTTCTCGGGGGCGGCGGGAGCGGTCTTGCGGACGCGTCCGGTGGCGTCGGCCGGGATGTTCAGCTCCTCGAACAGGTGCGGGGAGCTCGAGTAGGTCTCGATCGGATCCGGGATACCGAGATCGAGAGCCTTGTCGATGAGCTGCCAGCGCGGCACGTCGTCCCAGTCGACGAGGGTGATCGCGATACCGGTGCGTCCGGCGCGACCGGTACGGCCGATGCGGTGGACGTAGGTCTTCTCGTCCTCGGGGCACTGGTAGTTGATGACGTGGGTGACGTCGTCGATGTCGATGCCGCGGGCGGCGACGTCCGTCGCGACGAGGACGTCGATCTTGCCGCTGCGGAACTTGTCGAGTGCCTTCTCGCGTGCGATCTGACCGAGGTCGCCGTGCACCGCGCCGCACGCGAAACCGCGCTCGACGAGGTCGTCGGCCACCTTCTGCGCCGTGCGCTTGGTGCGGGTGAAGATCATGGTGGCGCCACGTCCCTCGGCCTGCAGCACGCGGGCGACGAGCTCGGCCTTGTCGAGCGCGTGCGCCCGGTAGACGAACTGCTGGGTGCGCTCGTGCACGGCCGACGATTCGGCTTCCTCGGCGCGGATGTGCGTCGGGCGATTCAGGAACGTGCGGGCGAGAGTGATGATCGGGCCGGGCATCGTGGCCGAGAAGAGCATCGTCTGACGACGGTCGGGGACCATCGTGAGGATGCGCTCGATGTCGGGCAGGAAGCCGAGGTCGAGCATCTCGTCGGCCTCGTCCATGACGAGCACGCCGATCTTGCCGAGGATCAGATGACCCTGGTTGGCGAGGTCGAGCAGACGACCGGGAGTACCGACGACGACGTCGACACCCTTCTTCAGTTCGTCGATCTGCTGCTCGTAGGGGCGGCCACCGTAGATCGACAGGACCTCGAGGCCCGACTTGCGGCTGCCGGGCAGGTACTTGGAGGCGTTCACGAGGTCGTTGGTGACCTGGATGCACAGTTCGCGGGTCGGGACGATCACGAGGGCACGCGGAGTGCCGTCGAGCGTGGTCGTGCCGGAACCCTCGGTGGCGATGCGGTGCAGGAGCGGAACGCCGAAGCCGAAGGTCTTGCCCATACCCGTACGGGCCTGACCGATGAGGTCGTCGCCGGCGAGGGCGAGCGGCAGGGTGAGTTCCTGGATCGCGAAGGTGCGTTCGATGCCGACCTCGGCGAGGGCGCGGACGATCTCGTCGCGGACACCGAGTTCGCCGAAGGTGGGGGGTACGTGGGTGGAATCGAGTTGTGCGGAGACGGTCGTTTCGCTCGCGTCGTCTTCGTGGTCGATGGTGATCTTGCTCAGGGGTCCGGCCTTCCTGGTCTCGGCACGCACGCACGAGGGGGAAAGGCGACCGGCCTGCACCTCAGCGCGAGCGGTATCCACCAGGCTCGGCGAAGCGCGGCAGCGATCCGCAGTTCGGGTGCGCGCACATTATCTGGGAAGCTCGCGGGCCACGGTCGGCGGCTCGAAGCGCGGGCTTCCCGATCCATTGTACCGGTTCCGGCGCATTCCACGAGGTAGTACTACGCTTCGTCGTCATGGGAGCCGATACGCCGCAGTCCACCTCCGAGTCCGGCGCGACGCCGGGCGGACCCGCAGTCCCCGCCGATCACCCCGGTGTCGCAGAGCTCTTCGCAGTGCTCGCGTACGGCGAGATCTCGGCGTTCTACCGTCTCGCCGAGGACGCCCGGTTCTCCCCGTCCCTGCGCGGGCGGGTCGCGCTCGCAAGCATGGCAGCTGCGGAGATGAGCCATTTCGAGACGCTCCGAACCGCGCTCACCGATCGCGGCGTCGAGATCTACGCGGCGATGGAGCCCTATCGCAAGGCGCTCGACGCCTACCACGCCTCGACCGCTCCCTCGACCTGGCTCGAGGTCCTCGTCAAGGCCTACGTGGGTGACGGGATCGCCGCAGATTTCTACTGTGAGATCGCCGACATGCTCGCTCCCGAGGTCTCCACAGTGGTCCGGGAGGTCCTCGCCGAGACCGGCCACTCGGAGTTCGTGGTGCAGGAGGTCCGCGAGGTCGTCGAGCGCAGCCCGCTGCAGAAGGACCGCCTGATGCTGTGGGGACGCCGACTGCTCGGCGAGGCCATCACCCAGGCACAGTACGTCCTCGCGCAGAACGAGGAACTCGCCGAGCTGGTGATTCTCGCGTCCGGCGACCTGACGAACATCGCCGCACTGTTCGATCGCATGCAGGTCGAGCACGCCGAGCGGATGTCGGTGCTCGGACTGCATTAGCCTGGGGCTGACAGCAGTACCAGCTCGGTTTCAACGCATGAGAATCGGAGGTCCACCGTGGAGGTCAAGATCGGCGTCGCGGACAGCCCGCGCGAAGTTGTCGTCGTCAGCGACCAGACGCCCGACGAGGTGGAGAAGCTCGTCCGGGCCGCGTTGAACGGCGCCGACGACGGGGTGCTCGCACTTGTCGACGAGAAGGGCCGCAAGGTTCTCGTGCAGGCCGCCAAGATCAGCTACGTGGACATCGGTCCTGCCACGCTGGGCAAGGTCGGCTTCGCCGCCAACTGAGAGCGACCGACGAGAACGGGCCGGGGCATGTCGCCCCGGCCCGTTCGTCGTTCTCGGTATGTGTCGTCAGCGACGACGGCGCCCCTGTGTCGTCAGCGACGACGGAGCTCCTGTGTCGTCAGCGACGACGGAGCTCCGGCTGCAGCGGCACGTGCTTCAGACCGCCCCAGGCCAGCGCGACCGTGGTGTCCACGGCGTCCTCCTTGGGGATGGGGCGCGCGGCGTCGAGCCAGTAACGAGCCGTGAACTGGCTCGTTCCCACCAGGCCGACCGCGAGGATGCGGGCCCGGTACGGATCGAGGCCCGAATCGTGGCTCACGAGGTCGAAGACGGCGTCGACGCACGCCTCGGTGGCCTGCTCGACCCGCCGCGACACCTGCGGCTCGCCCATGAGGTCCGATTCGAAGACGAGACGGAATCCCTGGCTGTCGTTGTCGACGAAATCGAAGAAGGCCTGCACCGCGGCACGCACACGCTGACGGTTGTCGGTCGTGGACCGCAGGGCCTGGCGGACGCCGTTGATGAGGGTGTCCACATAGTTCTGCAGCACGGCGCAGTAGAGCTCGAGCTTGCCGGGGAAGTGCTGGTACAGCACCGGCTTGCTCACTCCGGCGCATTCGGCGATCTCGTCCATGCCGGCCGAGTGGTAACCGCGTGTGACGAAGACCTCACTGGCAGCCTCGAGCAGCTGTGCACGACGTTCGTCACGCGGCATCCGGGCGCCCCGTTTGCCGTTGTTACCCCGGCCGGATGCTCGTTCGGTGACGTCGGTCATGCTTGCTCCCAATCTGCACTACTCCGATAGTGGCGTGTGCCACCTCGGCGCTCCTCGTCTTTGCAGGTTACAGGTGAACCTGCGTATCGAACGGACCGGCCTACCGACCAGTATCCGTTCCCGGCGCACGGATGGGGGCACGCCTTCGACGCTTCGGATATCGAAATGGTCTCGATATGACATCCTGACATCCGTGATCGAGCGTGGAGGAGTGCGCGAGAGCAGGGGGCCGCAGGGCTCCTCGCAGACAGATCCTTCCCCGACGTTGTCCGGTTCGTCCCGGTCGCGAGGAACGGAACGATCCGAGCCGGGTCGCCGGTCGCACCAGCCTCTACGTGCCGTGTGGGACCCGGTGGGACGGCCGGACCGGCCGCCTCGCCGACCGCGACCCGAACGCGACGTCCGCAAGCAGACCCGCGTGGGCAGATTCGTCGCCACCTACGGCTGGCGCGCCTATGCCGTCCCGATCCTCGCCGTCGTGACCCTGGTCGTGCTGTGGGACGCCGCGCGTGGGGGAGGAGCGGAGGAGCCCGCCGATCCGGTCGTCGCGAGCGAGGTCACCGAGATCATCGTCGAGGCCCCGCAGCCCGATGGGGTCTTCCCCGAGTCGCTCGAGTCCGGTGCCCTGCCGGAGGGCGGGCCGTTCACGGAAGTCGGTGCGCGGCAGTGGCGGGTCGTGCCCGGCACCACCGGGCAGGTCGGTGCGGGGCAGACCCGCGTGTTCACCTACACGGTGGAACTCGAGGAGGGCATCGACACCACCGGTTACGGCGGCGACGCGGCCTTCGCGACGATGGTGGACCGCACCCTCGCCGATCCGCGGAGCTGGATCGGCGACCAGGCGGTCGCCTTCCGCCGCATCGACACCGGCGAGCCGGACTTCCGGATCTCCCTCACCTCGCAGATGACCATCCGCGAAGGATGCGGCTACGACATCCCGCTCGAGGGATCGTGCTTCAACCCCTCGATGGAGCGGGTGTTCCTCAACGAAGCGCGGTGGGTGCGCGGGGCCGTCGCCTTCCAGGGCGACATCGGGTCGTATCGCCAGTACGTCGTCAACCACGAGGTCGGCCACGCCATCGGCCTGGCGCAACACGACGCCTGCACCACCGACGGCGGTCTCGCACCGATCATGATGCAGCAGACCTTCGGCACCGCCAACGACGACATCGCGCGCCTGGACCCGGACGGCGCGGTCCCCGCCGACGGGCTGCGCTGCCGGTTCAACCCCTGGCCGTACCCGCGGGCGTAGACGCCGAGCACGGTCGTCGCCGGGCCGGGCGGGGTCGACGGGCGGGGCGGGGTGGGGTTGCAGCACCGAATGGCACCATGGACGGTGACGCAGGACGCATCGCGACAGGAGAACCCGTGACCGCAACGACACCGTCGACGCGCCGATCCCTTCCGCCGCTGGTGGAACCCGGCCCGGAGCTCGGTCGCGAGGAGGTCGCCCGGTACAGCCGTCACCTGATCATCCCGAACGTCGGGGTCACCGGTCAGCGACGGTTGAAGAACGCGCGGGTGCTGTGCATCGGCGCCGGCGGACTCGGTTCGCCCGCGCTGCTGTATCTCGCGGCGGCGGGCGTCGGCACGATCGGCATCGTCGAGTTCGACGACGTGGAGACGTCGAACCTGCAGCGGCAGGTGATCCACGGCCGCTCCGACGTCGGACGGCCCAAGGGGGAGAGCGCCCGCGACAGCATCCTGGCGATCAACGACGGTGTCACCGTGCGTCTGCACGAGACGAGGCTGGAGTCGAGCAACGCCGTGCAGTTGTTCGAGCAGTACGACCTGATCCTCGACGGCACCGACAACTTCGCGACCCGCTATCTCGTCAACGACGCCGCTGTCCTCGCCGGCAGGCCGTACGTGTGGGGCTCGATCTTCCGGTTCGAAGGTCAGGTGTCGGTGTTCTGGGAGGACGCTCCCGACGGGCGCGGCCTGAACTACCGCGACCTCTACCCCGAGGCGCCGCCGCCGGGCATGGTTCCCTCGTGCGCCGAGGGCGGTGTGCTCGGTGTCCTGCCCGGCACGATCGGCACCGTCATGGCCACCGAGGCGATCAAGCTCATCACGGGGATCGGTGAGCCCTTGCTCGGCCGGCTCATGATCTACGACGCGCTCGCGATGTCGTTCCGCACGGTGACCCTGCGCCGCGATCCGGGACGGGTGCCGGTCACCGAACTCGTCGACTACGAGGCCTTCTGCGGGATCGTTCCCGACGCCGCTGCGTCGGCGCGATCGGCAGTCACCCCCACCGAACTGCGCCGCATGCTCGACGAGGGCCGCGACCTCGCGCTGATCGACGTGCGCGAACCCGTCGAGTGGGAGATCGTCCGTATCGACGGTGCACGGCTCGTGCCGAAGGACCGCATCCTCTCCGGCGAGGCCCTCGCCGACCTGCCGCAGAACACCCCGATCGTGCTGTACTGCAAGACCGGTATCCGCTCGGCCGAAGCGCTCGAAGTCCTTGCGCGAGCGGGTTTCTCGGATGCGACACATCTGCACGGTGGCGTGATCGCGTGGGCGCAGCAGGTCGACACCTCGCTGCCGGTCTACTGACGGTGACCTCGTTGTGACCTGAAACAGCGGAGTGCCTTCCCGATCCGGGCGGTCTGCGAAGGTAGGTTGAGCGTCGTGAGCTCACCCGAACCGCCTCAGCACGTGTGCTCCACATTCGGTCTCCGCGATGTCGAACCGGTCCCGCTCGGGCCCGACTGGGACGGAGGTTTCCGGTGTGGGGACGTCGTGCTGTCCCGAGTCGCCGATCATGCTCGCGCGGCCTGGTCCGCCAAAGTGCGGGAGACCCTGACCGTCGACGGCGTGCGGCTGGCCCGCCCGGTGCGGTCCACCGATGGTCGCTACGTGGTCTCCGGATGGCGCGCCGACACCTACATCGTCGGCACGTCCGAGCCCCGGCACGACGAAGTGGTCTCGCTGTCGCTACGGCTGCACACCGCCACCGCGCAGCTCGAACGTCCCCGTTTCCTCATGCAGCCACCCGTCGCACCCTGGGAGGACGTCGACGTCTTCGTCGCCGCCGACCGCGCGGCCTGGGAGACCGTACCCCTGCGCAGCGCCCGTGCGGCGGGTGCGCCCGAGACGGTGACCCCCGACGGCCGTAAGAGCCTCGACCTGATCAACCAGCTCGCGACCTTCCGCAAGCCCGTGCACCTGCCCGACCAGCTCGTCCACGGAGACCTGTTCGGCACCGTCCTTTTCGCCGGGCGCGCTGCACCCGGGCTGACCGACATCACCCCCTACTGGCGTCCGGCCTCGTGGGCGGCCGCCGTCGCCGTCGTCGACGCACTGTCGTGGGGCGGTGCCGACGAAGGACTCATCGGCCGCTGGGAGGACCTGCCGGAATGGCCGCAGATGCTGCTGCGCGCGGTCATCTTCCGGCTGGCCGTGCACGCGCTGCACCCGCGCTCGACCGAGGACGCCTTCCCCGGCCTGGCGCACACCGCCGACCTCGTGCGGTTCCTCCTGTAACACCTCACAGGGCGGCCGGGGTCGGGGTGAGCAACTCTTGACGCGACGGTCACCGCGGGCAGCACCGTAGCAACACCCGTTTCCTACCTTTGGGGTCAACACGGACCCGAGGAGGAACGGCGATGACGACCTTCATCGAAAATGAAAGTCTCAGAGACAAATTCGCACGCAGTCACAAGATCGAGCGGTGGGACGCCGAGGATGTGGAGGCGTGGGAGGCCGGCGGCAAGCAGGTCGCCAAGCGCAACCTGATCTGGTCGGTGATCGCCGAGCACGTCGGCTTCTCCGTCTGGTCGATCTGGTCGGTCATGGTGTTGTTCATGCCCACCGAGGTGTACGGCATCGACGCCGCCGGCAAGTTCTTCCTGGTCGCCGTCCCCACGCTCGTCGGCGCGATCCTCCGTATCCCCTATACCGTCGCCACCGCCCGCTTCGGTGGCCGCAACTGGACCATCTTCAGTGCCCTCGTACTGCTGATCCCCACCCTCGGGGCGCTGTACCTGATGCTGAACCCGGGCCACTCCTACACCACGTTCATGCTGGTCGCGGCACTGGCCGGTGTCGGCGGCGGCAACTTCGCCTCGTCGATGACCAACATCAATGCCTTCTACCCCCAGCGCCTGAAGGGCTGGGCCCTCGGACTCAACGCCGGCGGCGGGAACATCGGTGTCCCGGCGGTCCAGCTGATCGGCCTGCTCGTCATCGCCACCATCGGCAACACCGAGCCCTGGATCGTGTGTGCGGTCTACCTGGTCCTGTGCGCCGTCGCCGCGCTCGGCGCCGCCCTGTTCATGGACAACCTCAGTGATCAGAAGGCCGACCTGCGGGCCATGGGCGCCGCACTGAAATTCCGCGACTCGTGGATCATCTCCTTTCTCTACATCGGCACCTTCGGTTCGTTCATCGGCTTCAGCTTCGCCTTCGGTCAGGTCTTGCAGATCAACTTCCTCGCCGGCGGCGACACCCCCGCCGAGGCCGCGCTGCACGCCGCGCAGATCGCCTTCATCGGCCCGCTCCTCGGATCCATCTCCCGTCCGCTCGGCGGAAAGCTCGCCGACCGCATCGGCGGCGGGAAGATCACTCTCTACACCTTCGTCGCGATGGCCCTGGCCGCCGCGGTGCTCATCGTCGCCGGCAGCCTCGACGACCGCACCACCGGCGCCGCGACCGGCGGTGTACTGACCGCCATGGTGCTCGGCTTCATCGCCCTGTTCCTGCTCTCCGGGCTCGGCAACGGCTCGGTCTACAAGATGATCCCGTCCATCTTCGAGGCCCGTGCGCAGGACCTCGACGAACTGGATCGCGACGAGAAGGCCGCCTGGTCGCGGAGCATGTCCGGTGCCCTCATCGGCTTCGCCGGTGCCATCGGCGGACTCGGTGGTGTCGGCATCAACCTGGTCTTCCGCGCCTCCTACGGCGGCGAGGCGCAGTCCGCGACGATGGCCTTCTGGGTCTTCGCGATCTTCTACCTCGTGTGCATCGCGGTGACCTGGTTCGTCTTCCTCCGCCGCCCGAACACCACCCCCGCGAGCGAACCGTCCACCGAGGCTTCCGCCCCGGCCCGCGTCGCAGTCTGACCGATCCCCGGCACGAAGAAAGAGAACATCATGAGCCGCAAGAACGTCGTCGTCGTCGGACACGGAATGGTCGCCCACCGCTTCGTCGAAGCCCTGCGCGTCCGCGACGAGCAGAACAGCTGGTCGGTGACCGTGCTCGGCGAGGAGACCGACGCCGCCTACGATCGCGTGGGACTGTCGTCCTACGTCGGAGCCTGGGACCGCAAGGAACTCGCCCTCGCCGGGAACGACTACGCGGCAGACGATCTCGTCGACCTGCGTGTCGGCACCCGCGCGGTGGGAATCGACCGCGCGGCCCGCACCGTCACCACCGCCGGCGGCGACGTTCTGCCCTACGACAGCCTCGTCCTCGCGACCGGCTCGTACCCCTTCGTGCCGCCGGTGCCCGGCCACGATCTGCCCGGCTGCTTCGTCTACCGCACGCTCGACGATCTCGACGGCATCCGCGCCGCCGCCGAACGCACCAAGGCCGCCGGCCTCGCGGGCATCGTCATCGGTGGCGGCCTGCTCGGACTCGAGGCCGCCAACGCGCTGCGCCTGCTGGGAGTGACGCCGCACGTCATCGAGTACAACAACCGGCTCATGCCCGCTCAGGTCGACGAGGGCGGCGGCCGTGTCCTCGAGCGTCTCGTCACCGACCTCGGTCTCGTCACCCACACCGGGGTGGGCACCGAGAAGATCGAGTCCGGACCGGAGGCGCTGCAGGTGACCCTGTCCGACGGGACCGTCCTCGAGGCCGGACTCGTGATCTTCTCCGCCGGCGTCCGTCCCCAGGACGAGCTCGCCCGGGAGGCCGGACTCGAACTCGGCGGCCGCGGCGGTGTGCTCACCGACCGTACCTGCCGGAGCACCTCGGACGAGGCCGTCTACGCCATCGGCGAATGCGCCGCCGTCGAGGGCACCTGCTACGGACTCGTCGCCCCCGGTTACAGCACCGCCGAGGTCGTCGCCGACCGGCTCGTCGGCGGTACCGCCGAGTTCCCCGGCGCCGACCTGTCGACGAAGCTCAAGCTGCTCGGCGTGGACGTCGCGAGCTTCGGTGACGCCCACGCGACGACGCCCGGCGCCCTCGAGGTCGTGCTCTCCGACTCCGCGAAGGGCACCTACGCCAAGCTCGTCGTCTCCGACGACGCCAGGACCCTGCTCGGCGGCATCCTCGTCGGCGACGCCTCCGCCTACGGCAACCTGCGACCGCTCGTGGGCCGCGAACTGCCAGGGGATCCGGCCACGCTGATCTCCCCGGTGGGGGAGAAGCCGGGCGCCGGTGCGCTACCCGACGACGCCGAGGTGTGCTCGTGCAACGGTGTCACCAAGGGCGCGATCTGCGGCGCGATCTCCGAAGGTGCCTGCGACATCGCGCAGGTCAAGTCGTGCACGAGCGCCGGCACCACCTGCGGCGGTTGTCTCCCGAGCATCAAGCAGCTGCTCGCCCAGTCGGGTGTGCAGATGTCGAAGGCCCTGTGCGAGCACTTCGAGCAGTCGCGCGCCGAGCTGTTCGAGATCGTCCAGGCCACCGGCATCCGCACCTTCTCCGCGCTCATCGCCCAGTACGGCACCGGACACGGCTGCGACATCTGCAAGCCGGTGGTGGCCTCGATTCTCGCGTCCACCGACTCCGACCACATCCTGCACCCCAAGCAGGCCGGTCTGCAGGACACGAACGACCACTTCCTCGCCAACATCCAGAAGAACGGCACCTACTCGGTCGTGCCGCGCATGCCCGCTGGCGAGTGCACCCCCGAGCAGCTCATCGTGATCGGTGAGGTGGCACGCGATTTCGGTCTCTACGTGAAGATGACCGGCGGTCAACGCATCGACCTGTTCGGTGCCCGCGTCGAACAGCTCCCGCAGATCTGGAAGCGTCTCGTCGACGCCGGCATGGAATCCGGGCAGGCGTACGGCAAGTCGCTGCGCACCGTCAAGAGCTGTGTCGGTTCCACCTGGTGCCGCTACGGCGTGCAGGACTCGGTCGGGATGGCCGTCGCTCTCGAATTGCGTTACCGCGGACTGCGATCACCCCACAAGCTCAAGATGGGGGTGTCGGGATGCGCCCGTGAGTGCGCCGAGGCACGCGGCAAGGATGTCGGTGTCATCGCGACGGAGAACGGCTGGAACCTGTACGTGTGCGGCAACGGCGGCCAGTCGCCCAAGCACGCACAGCTCCTCGCCGGTGGTCTCGACGACGAGACCCTCGTCCGGTACATCGACCGGTTCCTGATGTTCTACATCCGCACCGCCGACCGGCTCCAGCGCACCGCTCCGTGGCTCGACGCACTCGAGGGTGGTCTCGAGCACCTCAAGGAGGTCGTGTGCGACGATGCCCTCGGTATCGCCGACGATCTCGAGGCTGCGATGGCCAAGCACGTCGACGGCTACAAGGACGAGTGGGCCGGCGTCCTCGAGGATCCGGAGAAGCTGGCGCGGTTCGTCTCGTTCGTCAACGCGCCCGAGCAGCCCGACCCCACCGTCCGCTTCGACGACAGCGGCCCCCGCAAGGTCCCCGTCCTCGTGGGTATGCCGGGCATCGGACCCGGAACCGGGGCGTGACGACCGCTTACCCCGAGGGAACGAGCGGGTAACGCGCCCGAAACACCGGGCACCCAAACTTCAGGACAGCAGTTTCAAGGAGGACAGCGATGACCGTCATCGAGACGCATACCGTAGGGGGATCGACGCGCGACAGCGTGTTCGACGGGCGGCTGGAATGGACCTCGGCCTGTCCGCTCAGCCATCTCATTCCGGGCCGCGGCGTGGCCGTGCTGCTGCGCGGCGGCGAGCAGGTGGCCCTGTTCCTGCTCGACGACGGAACCCTGCGCGCAGTGGGCAACTTCGATCCGTTCGGCCGCGCCGCGGTGATGTCCCGCGGCATCGTGGGCGACCGGGGCGGAGAGCCCACCGTGGCCTCGCCGCTGCTCAAGCAGGTCTTCTCCCTCGACGACGGCCGGTGCCTCGACGATCCGTCGGTGCGTCTGCCCGTCTATGAGGTGCGTGTGTGGGCGGGAGTCGTCCAGATCCACAGCCTCGTCCCGCGCGACCGGCGGCACGAGGATGCGACCGGAGAGGGTTCGTGAGCGACGACAACGTGCCGCTGCGGGGATTCACCATCGGCGTGACGGCAGCTCGGCGTGCCGACGAGTTCGCCACGCTCCTCACCAGGCGTGGGGCCGAGGTCGTGCACGCCCCTGCCATCCGCATCATCCCGCTGTCCGACGACGACGAACTCGAGCGTGTCACCCGCTGCATCGTCGCGCAGCCCCCGGACATCACGATCGCCACCACAGCGATCGGGTTCCGTGGGTGGATGGGCGCAGCGGAAGGCTGGGGACTCGCCGACGACCTCGCACAGGCACTCGGCGCGAGCCGGATCCTCGCCCGTGGCCCGAAGGTCACAGGCGCGATCCGGGCCGCCGAACTCCGCGAGGAGTGGTCCCCTTCCTCGGAATCGTCCGCCGAGGTGCTCGAACTCCTGCTGAACGAGGGTGTCGCCGGCCGCCGCATCGCGGTGCAGCTGCACGGTGAGCGCACCGAATGGGAACCCGGGACCGACGTGTGCGAGGCGCTGCGCGCTGCGGGCGCCGACGTCGTGCCCGTCCCGGTCTACCGGTGGACGCCCCCCGAGGATCTCACCGCGCTCGACCGGATGATCGAGCAGATCGTCGAACGCGGACTCGACGCCGTGAGCTTCACCAGCGCACCGGCCGTCGCGTCGATGCTCATGCGGGCCAAGGAGACCGGCTGGCTCGAGCCGATGCTGCGGTCGCTGCGCACCGGCGTCACCGCCGTGTGCGTCGGTCCCGTCACCGCGGCACCGCTCACCGAACTCGACGTGCCCGTCAGCATGCCCCACCGATCCCGGTTGGGTTCGCTCGCCCGGCACATCGCCGAGGAACTTCCCCGGCGGGCCGTGCGCATCGAGGCCGGCGGTCACGTGCTCAGCCCGCGAGGGCGCTGCGTGATCGTCGACGGCACCGTGCGGTGCCTTCCCCCTGCCGGGATGGCCCTGATGCGCACGCTCGTCGCGCGCGCCGGTCTCGTCGTCTCCCGCGAGGAACTCCTCGCTGCCCTGCCCGGTGGGGGTGGCGACACCCACGCCGTCGAAACCGCGGTCGCCCGGGTGCGCTCGGCTCTCGGCGCACCGGCGATCGTGCAGACCGTCGTCAAGCGTGGCTACCGCCTCGCCGTCGACCCGGAAGGAATGCATCCATGACCGGTACACACACCGACCCGGCATTGCTGCTCGTCGCGCACGGCACCCGCAATCCGCGCGGTGTCGACATGATCGCGGCGCTCGCCGATGCCGTCTCCTCCCGCATCGGCCCCACCCGTGTCGCCTTCGTCGACGTCCTCGGCCCGTCGCCCTCGGAGGTCCTGCGCGACACCGACCGTCCGACCGTGCTCGTCCCCGCCTTCCTCGCCTCCGGCTATCACGTGCACACCGACGTTCCGCGCGAGGTCGCGGCCGGTGGGAACGACGCGGTGACGATCACCCCCGCGCTCGGTCCCGACCCTGCTCTCGCCCGTGTTCTCGTCGAGCGGTTGCGGCAGGCAGGCTGGGTCGAGGGCGACGACGTCGTGCTTGCGGCAGCCGGCTCCTCCGACCCTCGCGCCCGCCGCGACGTCCACGTGACGGCCCGCATGGTTTCGTCGCTCGTGCGGACCCCGGTGCGGGTCGGGTGGATCGCCACCGGCGAACCGCGGGTCGCGACAGTCGTGGACGAGGTCCGTGCCGGCGGCGCGCGTCGGGTGTTCGTCGCGTCCTATCTTCTCGCCGACGGCCTTTTCCACCGTCGCCTGTCGGAGGTCGGCGCCGACGGCGTCGCCGCGCCGATCGGTGTCGCCGAACCCGTCGTCGACCTCGTGGCCCGGCGCTACCGCTCCGCAGTCGACGCGTTGCGCCTCGCTCCTGTGGGAGCGGCTCGCCACTGCGACTGAATCAGCGGGGGAGCGGCAACAATTCGACGCGATCGCCGTCCACCGCTCCCGGCGGCACCACGGCGATCGCGCTGCGTCCGATGAGACCGGCGAGATGCGCCGTGCGAATCGTGTTGTCGCACAACCATCGTCCCTGCCCGTCCTGACGGGCGGGCAGCAACCGCGTGATGTCGCCGACGACCTCCGAGGCATTCGCCAGTGGAGCGGTCACAGGAGTCGCCGGGGTACGGAGGGTGCGGCCGTCGGCGATCGCAGGCAGCATCACCAGCAGCGTCGCCACCGCCGCCACCGGATTCCCGGGCAGTCCCAGCACTGCACGGCCGTCCGGCAGCGTCGCCGCGACCTGCGATCCGCCGGGCTTGCACCGGACGCGTTCGACGACCACCTGCGCGCGGGCCCGCGCCAGCGCACCGCGCAACTGGTCGGCGGCGCCACCACCCGTCGCGCCGACGATGACGATCGCATCGGCGTCGGTGCCCGTGAACAACGCGTCGAATCCGTCCGCGGTGTCACGGAGATGTCCTTCGCCGACCACCGTAGCGCCGCACCAGCGGACGAAGTCGGGAAGTATCGGACCCAGCGAGTCGCGCGTCTGCCCCTCGCGGAGAGGACCGGTGCGACGGATCTCGTCGCCGGTAAGCGCGATGTGCACACGCAGCGGACCGCGCACCCGAAGCTCGGTGACCTCACCGCTGGCGGCTGCGGAGACGACCGCCGGGCTCACGGCGGTGCCGGCCTCGGCAAGGACCGTCCCCGACTCCCAGTCCTCCCCGCGGCGACGCGCGTCGTCGCGCACGGGTGCATCGGGCAGACGGGTGACGAAACCGCCCTCCACACGGACGAACTCGTCGCGCACGACAGCGGTCGCGCCGGCCGGCAGGTGGGCGCCCGTCGCGATCCGGGCGGCCTCTCCGTCGCCGAGCGTGAGCGAGCCCCCGTCACCGGCGTAGCGGATCTCGTTGCGCAGCAACCACGGTCCGTCGCCCGCCACCGCGTAACCGTCCATGGCCGAGGTCCGGACGCGAGGCAGCGCCTCCGCCGCGACGAGCGGTGCCGCCAACGTGGCGCCTTGCGCCTCCTCGACCGGAACGGTGCGGGAAGGCAACGGTGACAATGCTTCTCGTAGGATTCTCCGCGCGTGGTCGGGGTCGGGGGCCACACGGGCGGTCGCGGATCCGGCGCGCGCCGCCTCCAGATCGGCGGGGGTGTCGCAGTCGGTCGCTTCGGAGACCGGGACGGTGACGTACCGCTCGGGCAACAACGCTTTCATGGGCCGGTTCGCGACGTCTCCACCGAGTGAGTCCAGACGCGCGGCCAGCGCCGGTGTCCGCCACGCGGCGAGCAGGAACTGCACCCGTCCGGTGTCGTCCACCGCGAAGGCGGCCTCGGCCGCCACATCCTCGTTCAGGGACTCCAACAGGGCCGCGACGGTCTTCGGGGTGACGAACGGAAGGTCGGCGGCGAGAGTGACCACGAGATCGGCGACCGGATCCGCCGCTGCCAGTGCCGCGACCGGACCCGCGCCGGGCGGTGTCTCCTGGATCTGCAGCACGTGGGGGTCGAGATCGTCGCGGTGCGGACCCACCACCGTCACCCGCGCGCACCCCTCGACCGCGTCGAGGGCGGTGTCCAGCATCGTGCGGCCGCCGACGGTCAGAGCGGGCTTGTCGACGCCTCCCATGCGGGTCGCGCGGCCTCCCGCGACGATCACGGCTTCGACGTGGGTGAGCGTGCTCATGTCTTCATGCTGCCTCATCCGCTCCGCTCGTGATCGCCTGAGTCCGGCGGGAACCGGTGCCGTGCCCGGGTGAGATCGATCCGGTCGCCGGAGATCGGGACACCTTCGAGTTCGAGGCGTGCGAGTTGCCGGCGTGCGAGGTGCGCGGCCGGTCGCCCGGAGGCGGGGACCACGCGGTGCCACGGCAGGTCCGCGGAATCGGTCCGCATGATCCAGCCGACGGTGCGTGCACTCGACAGGCCCGCGGCGCCGGCGATGTCGCCGTAGGTCACGACTCGGCCCGCGGGCACGGAGGCCACGAGTTCGCGGACCCGCTCGATCTGCTCGTCCGTGGTGACCACCGGCTACACCATCCGGGCCACGAGTTCGGCGGTCTCGGCGGGACGCGCCTGGTCGATCATGTGGTCGCAGTCGAATTCGAGCAGGGTCAGGTCGTCGCCGAGTCGTTCCGCGAGGTCGCGACGGAAATTCGCCGTGGTGTACGGGGGCTGTACCTTCCCGGCCCGTACGAAGATCGTCGGGATACCGGCCGGCGGCAGGACGGGTCCGCGGGCCAGTTCGCCCCACGAGGTCACCAGCGCCGGTACGCAGATCCGCCAGTTGACGCGCCCCGAGTCGAGTTCGACGAGGTGCTCGGCGATCTCCTCGTCGAGCAGTTCGGGTGCCACCTCGCCCCAGTCGCCGTGGACCTTCTCGGCCCGGGCCTCGGCCTCGTCCGTGTAGTCGGGATTGTGGAGGGTGAGGTCGGCGATCTCGAGCATCCGGTCGGCCGGGAGACCGATCGCCGGATCGAGGAGCACCAGCGCCCGCACCCGGTCGGGCACCGCGGCGGCGAGATGCAGCGCGAGGGCACCCCCGAAGGAATGGCCCACCACGGTGACGGGACCGGTGGTGTGCGCGTCCAGCACCGCCGTCAGATCGGCGACGTGCGCCTCGAACGACCACGGGGGAGTCCACGGCGACCGGCCGTGTCCCCGCAGGTCCGGAGCGACGAACCGCAGGTGGGGCAGGTGCCGTTCGGCGAGGTTCCGCCAGCGTCGACCGTGACCGGTGAGTCCGTGCAGGGCGAGGACCTCCGGCCCGTCGTCCGGCCCGAACAGATGGGTGTGCAGAAGCTCCGTGGCACTCACGCCGACCACTATCCCAGTCGGGACCACGCGGTGTGCTCCCGGACGCTGTCGTACCCGTCTGGTGGGATGGGGTCATGCTCGACGTCGATACCGGCACCCCCCACCTGCACCCACCACGGGCGCAGGTCACCGACCTGCCTGCCACCGTCTCGCGCATGTCCGAACCGCAGATCCCCGATCGCGTCCGTCGCCCGGCCGCGCGCCTGGTACGCAGGTCCGCCGAGGCGCCGGTGGCCCGCGAGTGGCCCGACGACGTGCGCGTGCTGTTCGACGACGCCCCGCCTTCCCTCCGCTGGCGGCCGTGGCAGGTCCTCGGCGGTCCCGGCACGGGCAAGACGTCCCTGCTGGTCGATCTCGCGGTCCACCGCATCGCACGCGGCGCCGATCCCGAGTCGGTGCTGATCCTCACGCATTCGCGGCGGGCCGCCACCGCCGTGCGCGAGGCGATCACGGCCGGTCTGATCGCGCTCGGCGACGGCGCCGTGCCCCGCGCGACGCGCGAGCCGCTCGTCCGTACCGTCCACTCCTACGCCTTCGCGGTGCTGCGGTTGCAGGCCTCGGCGCACGGTAATCCGCCGCCGCGCCTGATCACCGGCGCCGAACAGGACGCCGTGCTGCGCGAACTGCTGCGCGGCGACATCGACGACGGCGCCGGGATGTGGCCCGAGCGGTTGCGTCCGGCACTGGGCATGACGGGCTTCGCCGTCGAACTGCGCGACCTGATGCTGCGCGCGAACGAGCGCGGTCTCGGTCCGGAGGATCTGGTGGCACTCGGGGAGCGCCGCAATCGACCGGAGTGGGTCGCGGCCGGGCGTTTCGCGGAGCGCTACGAGCAGGTGATGCTGCTGCGAGGTGCCGTCGGTCTCGAAGCTCCGGAGGCCACCGCTCCGGCACTCGACGCGGCCGAACTGGTCGGTGCGGCGCTCGCGGCGTTCGCGACCGATCCCGATCTGCTGGCCGCCGAGCGCGGCCGGATCCGCCACCTGCTCGTCGACGACGCCCAGCATCTCGATCCGCAGGCCGCCGACCTGGTCCGCGTGATCGGTACCGGCACTCGCACGAGCACGATCGCCGGCGACCCCGATCAGGCCGTCTTCGGTTTCCGCGGCGCCGACACTTCCTTCCTGGAGAGCCTCGGCGAGGCCGACGGATCGCGCCGGGTCGTATTGGGTGTCAATCATCGTGCCGCTCCCGAGGTGGCGTCGCTCGCCGACGGGATCGCTCGCAGACTGCCGGGCCTGCCGCCGCACCGCGGTATGGCCGGGCACAGCGTCGAGGAAAACGATCCCGGGCGGGTCCGCGTGGCGGTGTGCTCGTCGCAGGCCAAGGAGGCGGCACTGGTCGCCGACACCCTGCGCCGGTCCCACCTCGTCGACGGTGTGCCGTGGTCGCGCATGGCGATCGTGGTCCGGTCCGTGCCGCGGGTGCTCGCTCCGCTGCGCCGCGCGCTGCTCGCGGCGGGCGTCCCGATGACGACCGCCGCCTCCGAACTCCCGCTGGCCCGTCAGCACAGCGTCGCGGGACTGCTGCTCGTGCTGCGCGCGGTGTCCGACAGCGGCTTCGGCGGCGACGAAGCGCTCGCCCTGCTGTCCGGGCCCATCGGCGGTGCCGAACCGGTCGCGCTGCGCAGAGTGCGGCGTGGCCTGCGACGGGTCGAACTCGCGTCGGGCAACGACCGCGACTCCGCCGAACTGCTGCGCATCCTGCTCACCGAGGGTGACGACACCACCGAGAACGCGCACCTGATCCGTGGACTGACCGACGTCGAGGCCGCCCCGCTGAAGAAGGTGCTCGGTGTGCTGCGCAAGGCCCGCTCGGCGGCGCTGCGCGGGGGCGGTCTCGAGGATGTGCTGTGGGAGGCATGGCAGGCCACCGGACTCGAACGGCGATGGGCCGCCGCGTCGGCCTGGGGTGGGCCGATCGGTGCGCAGGCCGACCGCGATCTCGATGGCGTCGTGGCCCTGTTCGACGCCGCAGCCGACTACGTCGACCGTCTGCCCCGCGCACACATCGCCGGGTTCGTCGACTACCTCACCGAGCAGGAGATCCCCGCCACGGCCCGCACTCGCGTCGCCGCCGAATCCGAAGCGGTCACGGTCGTCAGCGCGCACTCCGCCGCCGGTCGCGAATGGGACGTCGTGGTGGTCGCCGGTGTCCAGGAGGGCCTGTGGCCGAGCCTGCGAGCACGCGGCACCCTGCTCGGCATCGAAGCTCTGATCGATGCCGTCTCCGGCGCCGACGGCGGTGACGAGGCCGGTGCGCGGCTCTCGCGCACCGCACCGCTGCTCGCCGAGGAGCGGCGCCTGTTCCTCGTGGCGTGCAGTCGCGCCCGCACCCACCTCCTGGTGACGGCCGTCGACTCGGTGAGCGGCGACAGCGAACTGGTCCGTTCCCGTTTCGTCGACGAACTGCGCGGTGTCGACACCGACGAGCTCGATGCGTCCGACGATCTCCTCGCCGAACCCGTGCCCGACGAGGTGCGCACCCGCGTGCTGGCCCTGCCCGCGCTCGTCGCCGAACTGCGCAGCGTGGTGTGCGATCCGGAGATCGCCGAGACCGAACCCGAACGACAGCAGCGCGCCGCTCAGCAACTCGCGCGGCTCGCGCGGGCCGGGGTCCGCGGCGCCCACCCCGACGACTGGTACGGCACGGCCGATCCCAGCACGGCCGACCCGCTGTGGGATCCCGACGACGACGCGGTGCGGTTGTCGCCGTCCACGGTCGAGCAGCTCACGACCTGCCCGCTGCGGTGGATGTTCGAGCGGCACGGCGGTTCCGACGGCGAGAACAGCCACGCCGTCACCGGCACGCTCGTCCATACCCTCGTCCAGGCGCTCGCCGGACGGATCCCGCCCGACCGCATCGATCAGGCCCTCGAGAAGGCATGGGACTCGGTCGATCTGGGCGCCGAATGGTATGCCCGCCGCGAGCTCGAACGCACCCGTCGCATGCTCGACACCTTCTCGACGTGGCTGCAGGGCACGCGCGGAGAGCTCACCGAGATCGGCGTCGAGATCAAGGTCGACGGCATCCTCGAACCCGATTCCGACGACAAGCCCCGCGTGCGGCTCCGCGGTCGCATCGATCGGCTCGAACGCGACGCCGAGGGCCGCCCGGTCGTCATCGACGTCAAGACCGCGAAGAACCCGGTGTCGAAGGACGCCGCGCGCGATCATGCCCAGCTCGCCGCCTACCAGGTCGCCGCGGCGGCCGGCGCGATCGAGGGTGAACCGGCCTCGGAGCCCGGTGGCGCGCGCCTGGTCTTCGTGGCCAAACCCCACAACAAGGAAGGCGCGACGCAGCGCGTGCAGCCGCCCCTCGACGAGGACGGTCTCGCCCAGTGGCGGGAGATCATCCACGACGCAGCGGCCGCGACCCGCGGCCCCCGTTTCGTCGCGAGGGTCAACGACGGGTGCCGGCACTGCCCGGTGCTGTCGAGCTGCCCGGCACACGACGAAGGCAGGCAGGTGACAGGGGAATGAGTGCTCCACGGGTGAGCGCGAAGCGCCTCGCGGAGGCACTGGGACAGTTGCCGCCGACGACCGAGCAGGCCGCCGTCATCGAGGCCCCGCCCGGCCCGATGCTGGTCGTCGCCGGAGCCGGTGCCGGCAAGACCGAGACCATGGCTGCGCGGGTGGTGTGGCTCGTCGCCAACGGTCTCGTCGAACCAGAGCAGGTGCTGGGCCTGACCTTCACGCGTAAGGCCGCGCAGCAGCTCACGGCCCGTATCCGGGCGCGCCTGGCCAAGCTCGCCGGATCGGCGCTCCTGCGCGACCTCGACCCGAGCGGTGGGTTGCGCGCGCGGATCCTCGGCAGCGAACCCGAAGTGAGCACGTACCACGCGTACGCCGGTCGCCTGCTCACCGAGCACGGTCTGTTGCTGCCCATCGAACCGTCGGCGACCCTGCTGTCCGAGACCGAGCTGTGGCAGGTCGCGCACCGCGTGGTCAGCTCGTGGGACGGCGAACTCGACACCGACCGCAATCCTGCATCGGTGACCGAGGCCGTGCTCGCCCTGTCCGGCCAGCTCGCCGAGCACCTCGTCGAGCCGGATCTGCTGCGCGACGCCCACGTCGAACTCGAACAGCTCGTGCACACCCTCCCGCCCGGTCCGGGGCAGCGCGGAGCACCGTCGAAGACGCTGCTCGGCTACCTCGAGACCCAGCACGCGCGGTTGCAGTTGCTTCCGCTCGTCGAACGGCTGTCCGAGACACTGCGCCGCGAAGGCGCCCTCGACTTCGGCAGCCAGATGTCGCTCGCCGCGCGGGTCGCCCGCGATCACCGCGAGGTGGGAGCCGGTGAGCGGGAACGATTCCGGGCTGTGCTGCTCGACGAGTACCAGGACACCGGGCACGCCCAGCGCGTGTTGCTCGCTGCCCTGTTCGGCGGTGGCGCCGATCCCGGTCTCGCGGTCACCGCGGTCGGCGATCCCATGCAGTCCATCTACGGCTGGCGCGGTGCGTCGGCCGCCAACCTGCCGCGGTTCGCGACCGACTTCCCGGCGGCCGACGGCGAGCCGGCACCCACCCGCGAACTGCTCACCAGCTGGCGCAATCCGCCGCAGGCCCTCGAACTGGCGAACGTCTCGTCCGAGCCCCTGCGCGATCGCGGGGTGTCGGTCAGCCGGTTGCGTCCCCGCCCCGACGCGACCGCCGGCGACGTCCGCCTTGCACTGCACTCCGACGTCGCGGTCGAACGCGACTGGGTCGCCGACCGGATCGCCGCCGAGTACGCCGCCGCCCGCGAGGCCGGACGCACACCGCCGACCGCTGCGGTCCTCGTCCGGCGCAACGCCGACGCCGCGCCGATCGCCGAAGCGCTGCGCGCCCGCGACCTTCCGGTCGAGGTCGTGGGCATCGGTGGGTTGCTGCACACGCCGGAGGTCGCCGACGTGCTCGCGATGCTGCGTCTCGCGGCGGATCCGCTGGCCGGAAGCGCGGCCGTGCGGGTGCTCACCGGTGCCCGCTGGCAGCTCGGTGCCGCCGACCTGAAGGCGTTGTGGGAACGCGCCCAGGAACTGGCCATCGCGGGACGCTGGGGTGTCGCCGGCGCGGTGACCGATCCCGATGCGCTCGAGGACGCCCTCGATTCGGCGCTGCCCGGTGAGTACGCCGATCAGGCCGGTCTCGCGGACGCGATCTCCGATCCCGGCGACAGCAGCCGCTATTCCGAGTTCGGCTACGCGCGCATCGTCGCGCTGGGCCGCGAGCTGACCTCCCTGCGTGAGCGGCTCGGTCAGCCGCTCACCGAACTCGTCGCCGAGGTCGAGCGTGTGCTCGGTATCGGCATCGAGACCGAGGCCCGCGTGGGCAGCAGGCGCGGTGTCGCCGGCCGCGAGCATCTCGACGCCTTCGCCTCCGTCGTCGCGTCCTACGCGGGACGCACCAACGCGACGCTTCCCGGTCTGCTGTCCTACCTCGCGGCGGCGGAGGAGATCGAGCAGGGACTCGCACCCGGTGAGGTGGAGGTCGACCCCGACCGCGTGCAGGTCCTCACCGTCCACTCGGCGAAGGGCCTCGAATGGGAGGTCGTCGCAGTGCCGCACGTGGCCGCCGGGGTCTTCCCGTCGTCCACGGCCGCCGCGAACTGGCTCGGTTCGACGACCGAACTGCCTCCGCATCTGCGGGGCGACCGGGTGCTGCCCGACGACGATCCGGGCAGCACCGACGGTGTGCCCGTGCTCGACCTCGACGACGTCTCCGATCGCAAGATGCTCGAGCGGGCCATCGACGCCCACAAGGACGCGCTCAAGCGCCGCAAGCTCGACGAGGACCGCCGGTTGTTCTACGTCGCTCTCACCCGCACCGAGCGGGCACTGTTCGTCTCCGCCCACCACTGGGCCGACACCGGATCCGAACCGAAGGGGCCCTCGCCGTTCCTCCGGGAACTGCACGAGATCGTCACGGCCCGGCCCGGACTCGGTGCGGTCGACCACTGGGCTCCGGAACCCGAACCGGAGGAGGAGAATCCGCTCACGGCCTCACCCCGCAGCGCACTGTGGCCGCGCGACCCGCTCGGTGCCCGGCGCACCGAGGTCGAACGCGGCGCGGCACTGGTTCTTGCCGAGTTCGACCGGACCGACCTCCCGACCGAGTACGACGACGATCCCGACGAGTGGGCCACCGACGTCGATGCGCTCCTGGCCGAACGCGAACAGCGCGCCGAGCAGAGCGCCGAGGTGGTGCTGCCCGCACAGCTGTCCGTCAGTCAGCTCGTCGATCTCGCCACCGATCCCGACGCCCTCGCTGCCCGTCTGCGTCGTCCGTTGCCGTTCCGGCCCAATCCGCTCGCGCGTCGCGGCACCGCCTTCCATGCGTGGCTCGAGCGCAGATTCGGCGCGACACGTCTGCTCGACCTCGACGAGCTTCCCGGTGCCGACGACGAGGACGGCGACGATTCGCACTTCGACCGGCTCCAGGAGGCGTTCCTGCGGTCGAAGTGGGCGTCGCGCAACCCCGTCGAGGTCGAGGTGCCGTTCGAAACGGCACTGGGCGGCACCGTGATCCGTGGACGCATCGACGCCGTCTTCGAGGATCCGGACGGGGGCTGGACGGTCATCGACTGGAAGACCGGCGCCGAACCGGAAGGCGAGAAGCTCGCCGCGGTGGGTGTGCAGCTCGCCGCCTACCGTCTCGCCTGGGCGCAGTTGATGGCGGCGCGGACCGAGCGGCTCACCGGCCGGCCGGCCGAACTACCGCTACACAAGGTTCGAGCGGCTTTCCACTACGTCCGCACCGGACGCACCGTCGCACCCGAGGAACTGCCGAATGCGGCGATGCTCGAACGCCTCGTGCTCGAGGCGGGGAATCTGCGAGGGCGTGCCGACGGCGAGTGACACCGACTCAGGGGCGCTGCCCGATACCGGTGGCCACTTCGTGTGCCCGGCGCCCGGCGGTGTCGGGTGCCAGGGGAGCGGTGGGCATCCCGGCTCCCTCCCGCAGTCCCGACAGGAATTCCTCGAGGATCTCGGGCGGCGAATACTGCGGTTCCCAGCCCAGTTCTGTGCGGGCGCGCGTGCTGTCGAGCAGCGGAAGTTGCAGAACGGTGTCGAGCAGGCCGGGGGAGGCAGGAACGAGATGCGCGTGCCACGCCGCCCTCACGGCCTCGCGGAGTGCTGCACGCGGTACGGGGATCTTCCTGGCGGAGAACATCTCTGCCAGGAACGCGCCGTCCACGGGTGGTTCCGTGGCGAGGTTGAACGCGCCGCGGACGGGCCGGACGGTCGCACGGACGAAGGCGTCGGCCACGTCGCTCGTGTGCAGTACCTGGGCACGCAGATCCTCGACCAACGGCATCACGGGGAGCAGTCCGCTGCGCAGCAGGTTTCCCGGGAGCAGGGGGCCGACGAACAGGCGTCGCTGCGAGGTCGCCGATTCGCGCTTGAAGATGAAGTAGGGCCGCATCCGCACGATGCGCATCTCCGGCGCCCGTAATTCGAGGGTGTCGAGAAAACGTTCCAGATACGACTTCTCGCGGGGATAGGCGGCACCCGGCCACCCGTGTGTGGGCCAGTCCTCGGTGACGCGATCCGTCGAGCTTCCGGGCGAATAGGCCGCGACCGACGACGAGTAGATCAGGGCGGGAACCTTCTCCGCGGCAGCCGCCTCGAAGACAGAGATCGCGCCGAGCACATTGTTCTTCCAGGTCACCTCAGGACGGTGAGTTGGCTGGAACAGCCAGGACAGGTGGATCACCGCGTCGGCGCCCCGCACGATCGGGCGGAAGTCGTCGGTGGTGGTGTCGGCGACCGTGAAGGTCGCCTTGGGGGACGTCCACTCCGTCGGTCGTCGCGCGACGCCGACGATCTCGGCGACGTCGGGTTCGCGTCCGAGCGCCTCGACGATCCCGGTTCCCAGATTGCCGGTCGCGCCGACGACGACCACCTTCAGACCACGTCCGGTGTCCATACCGACGCATACCCGCTCGCTGTGACCTCAATCACCGCGTGTGGGTAGCTCAGCGGGAGGATGTGCGGCGGACCTTCAGTGCCTCGGTGACGAGCGGGATCTGCAGCGGGAGCCGGGCGAGCGACACCGCCTTGGCGGCGGGGGAGAGTTTCGGGCTGCGCAGCCACGTCACGGCCATCTGCACGTTGGCGGGGAAGACCGCCAGGAACAGCGCCGCGGCCAGGGAACCGCCGAGGCGCCGGGTGCGGGGCACGGCGAGCGCGCCGGCGACGGCGATCTCCGCGACCCCCGAGGCGTAGGTGTAGGTGCGGGCATCACCCGGCAGGGCGCGCGGCACGATGCCGTCGAAGGGTTCCGGTCGCACGAAGTGCAGGATTCCGACGCCGAGAAGAAGACCTGACAGCCGGATCGCAGAGCGCTGTGCCGCTTTCGTGGACATGCGTGCCACACTAACGCGCGGCGGTACGCTGCGATCCGGTATCGGGCGCAGTCCGTTCGGTACCGCGACGACCGAGGGTGGCCGCCAGTGGAGGCCGACAGCAGGAAGGTGGGACACCGCGATGCCCGGGAGGTTGCGTGCGCGGTTCAGCCGCTCCGATCAGCTCACCGAGCGCCCCGACTTCGCGCTCGTCGGTGTGCTGCGCGTCCCCCAGGAACAGACGAGTCCCGGACTCGCGATCGCGCGTCGCATCGGCTACGCGTTCGCTGCGCTGTTCCTCGCGGTCGTCGTGGTCTACCTCGATCGCGATGGATACCGCGACGCCCAGGGCGACGAACTGTCGCTGCTGGACTGCGTCTACTACGCCACGGTCTCGCTCTCGACCACCGGCTACGGCGACATCACCCCGTTCACACCCGAAGCGCGCCTGATCAACATCCTGCTGATCACCCCGCTCCGGGTGTTCTTCCTCATCGTGCTCGTCGGTACCACTCTGTCGGCACTGACCGAGAGTTCCCGGCAAGCATTCAAGATCCAGCGTTGGAGGCGCCGCGTGCGTAATCACACCGTCGTCATCGGTTACGGCACCAAGGGCCGTACCGCAGTCGACGCGATGCTCGGCGACGGGGTACCCCCGTCCGAGATCGTCGTGGTCGACACCGATCCGGTGGTTCTCGAGTCCGCGGCCGGCCAGGGCCTCGTGACGGTTCAGGGTTCGGCGACGAAGTCCGATGTGCTCAGGCTCGCCGGGGTGCAGCACGCGTCGGCGGTGATCGTCGCCGCGAACCGCGACGACACCGCGGTGCTCGTGACCCTCAGCGCCCGCGAGATCGCCCCGCGCGCGAAGATCGTCGCTGCCATCCGCGAGTCGGAGAACACCCACCTGCTGCGTCAGTCCGGTGCCGACTCGGTGGTCATCTCGTCGGAGACGGCGGGGCGCCTGCTCGGCATCGCCACGACCACTCCGAACGTCGTCGAGATGATCGAGGACCTGCTCACACCGGAAGCCGGATTCGCCATCACCGAACGCGACGTCGAGCCCGGCGAGGTCGGGGGATCTCCCCGGCATCTGAAGGACATCGTCCTCGCCGTCGTCCGCGACGGGCGGATGTGGCGGATCGGTTCGCCCGAGGTCGACGCACTCGAGGCGAGCGACAAACTGCTCTACATCCGGCTGGTGGGTTCGCCGCCGGGCGCCATGCGTGGCTAGGGTGCTGATGTGACCGGTTTCGCTCTGTCGGGTACCCCGCTGCTCTCACGTACCGTCGTCGACCGGGCGGAGGAGCTGCGTTCGGACGAGGACGCCCTGCGCGCCGGCTGGGCCGACGCGAAACTCCTGCGGGTCGATCGACGCAACCAGGTCCGCGTCTCCGACAGCGCGCTCGTGCTCGGTGAGGCGTCGGAACTCGGTCCCGAACCGGTCGAGGGCGCGATCTTCCTGGGTGTCCGCGACGGACATCACGTCTGGGCGACCCGCGTCCTGGCGCAGACGGGCACGGTGGCCGATCTGCGACGCGTCGGCGAGCGTCTCGACGATGCCGACGCCGACCTGATGGTCAGCGCGGTCGCATTGCTGAACTGGCACGACAACGCCGGCTACAGCGCGGTCGACGGCTCGCCCACCCGCCCGACGATGTCCGGCTGGTCGCGGATCAGCACCGAGACCGGGCACGAGGAGTTCCCGCGCACCGACCCGGCGATCATCTGTCTCGTGCACGACGGACACGATCGGGTCCTGCTCGCCCGGCAGCCGGTGTGGCCCGAGCGGCGCTTCTCCGTTCTCGCGGGCTTCGTCGAAGCCGGTGAGTCGCTCGAATCGTGCGTGGTGCGGGAGATCCGCGAGGAAGTCGGTGTCGAGGTGCGCGACGTGCGGTATCTCGGCAGTCAGCCCTGGCCGTTCCCCCGGTCGCTCATGCTGGGATTCGCGGCGATTGCCGATCCCGAGCAGGCGCTGGACTTCCGCGACGGGGAGATCACCGAGGCGCGGTGGTTCACCCGCGAGGAGGTCCGTGCGGCGCTGGCGACGGGCGACTGGGCCTCCGCCGAGGACGCCCCGCTGCTGCTGCCCGGCTCGATCTCCATCGCGCGCGGGATGCTCGAGGGCTGGGCCAAGGACTAGAAGGCCCGAAATCGAGGGTCCGGGCACGAGAGAGGCCGGCCGCGGCGGACGCGACCGGCCTTTCCGAACGAGCAGGAACTACAGACCCAGAGCGCGCTGGACCTCGGCGAGCGACGGGTTGGTGGCGGTGCTGCCGTCGGCGAACTTGACGGTGGGCACCACGTGGTTGCCGTTGTTGA
>NZ_JBSNCD010000009.1:0-236558 GCF_053764735.1 Rhodococcus sp. 5G237
CCTTGACCGGAATACCGGCGTTGACCAATCGCGTGAGTTGGTTACCGAATCGGTCGCAGTCCTCCTGAAACGACATGATCGTCGCAACCTCTCGTTGAGAGTGTTGCGACGATCATGTGAACCCGCCAATTCTCCGGACGGGCCCTTTCGTGTCTGTCGGCTCAGCCTTCCGCGGCGAGCTGACCGCACGCTGCGGCAATCTCCTGGCCGCGGGTGTCGCGGACGGTGCACGACACGCCCTGGGCCTGCACGCGCCGCACGAACTCGCGTTCGACGTCCTTCGGGCTGGCATCCCACTCGCTGCCCGGGGTGGGGTTGAGCGGGATGAGGTTCACGTGCACGAGCGACCCGAGAGCCTTGTGAAGCTTCTTACCGAGCATGTCGGCGCGCCACGGCTGGTCGTTGACGTCGCGGATGAGGGCGTACTCGATCGAGACGCGCCGGCCGGTCTTGTCGGCGTAGTACCGCGCCGCCTCGAGGACCTCGGCGACCGACCACCGGTTGTTGACCGGGACGAGGGTGTCGCGCAGTTCGTCGTCCGGGGTGTGCAGCGACACCGCGAGGGTGACGCTGAGTCCTTCGTCGGCGAGGCGGCGGATGGCCGGTGCGAGTCCCACCGTGGAGACGGTGACCGAACGCTGCGACAGACCGAGGCCTTCGGGCGCAGGTGAGGTGATGCGCCGCACCGCCGCGACCACGCGCTTGTAGTTCGCGAGCGGCTCGCCCATGCCCATGAACACGACGTTCGACAGCCGTCCTGGTCCGCCGGCGACGTCGCCGTCGCGCAGGGCAGCGGCGGCCGCGCGCACCTGGTCGACGATCTCGGCCGTGGACAGGTTGCGGTCGAGACCACCCTGGCCGGTCGCGCAGAACGGGCATGCCATGCCGCATCCGGCCTGGCTGGAGATGCACAGCGTGGCGCGGTCGGGATAGCGCATGAGGACGCTCTCGAGCAGGGTGCCGTCGTGGGCGCGCCACAGGGTCTTGCGGGTCTCGCCTCCGTCGCACGCGATGTGCCGGACCGCGCTGAGCAGAGGCGGGAACAACGCCTCCCCCACCTTGTCGCGGACGGCGGCGGGCAGATCGGTCATCTTCGCCGGATCGGCCTCGAGCCGCCCGTAGTACTGGCGGGCGAGCTGGTCGGCGCGGAAGGCCGGAAGCCCCAGTTCGCGCACCGCATCACGACGCTGATCTGCGTCGAGGTCGGCGAGATGGCGCGGCGGAAGACCACGCTTGGGTGCATCGAAGACCAGGGGCAGGGAAGAAGCCATAATCACCTATTGTCCCATGATCCGGGACGGATGGGTCCGGGCGTTGCTGTGATACTCGCCCCCATTCCCGGGCCGGTGTCACCGGTCGGTCTCCCTCACGCCGAGTCGCCCGGGCGCGGAGGGGGAATACGGGAGCATGGACATCATGACCGGTCTCGTCGCTCCCGAAGTCGCACGCTCGTGGTTGCTCGTTCCGGGCCGCTCCCCCGATCTCTTCGACGCCGCCGCCGACTCGCCCGCGGATGCGGTGGTGCTCGACCTCGAGGACGCCGTACCTGCCGCGGCCAAACCCGCTGCTCGCAAGGGCATCGTGGCGTGGCTGCGCGAGGGTGGGAAGGCCTGGGTGCGGGTCAACGACGCCACCACGTCGTTCTGGGCCGACGATCTCGCCGCGCTCGCCGGCCTCCCGGGCCTGCAGGGCGTCATGCTCGCGAAGGCGGAGAGTGGTCACCAGGTCGAGGCCACCGCAGATCTGCTGCCGGAGGGCACGCGCATCCTCGTGTTGATCGAGTCGGCGATGGGTCTCGAGGCGGCTCCCGAGATCGCCCGTGCGGAGGGCACCTTCCGCCTGGTCTTCGGCAGCGGCGACTTCCGGCGCGACACCGGCATGAGCGACAGCCCGATGGCGTTGGCGTACGCGCGGTCGAGGTTGGTCATCACGAGCCGCGCCGCGCGCCTGCCGGGACCCATCGACGGACCCACACTCAGCGACGACCCCGAGGTCCTCGAACGTGAGGCCGAGCTGACCCGCTCGATGGGGATGACCGGCAAATTGTGCATGACCGGCGAACGCGCGTCGTACGCGAACGTGGCTCTGAGCCCGAACAGCACGGACGTGGACTGGGCGGAAGGCATCATCGACAAGCTCGGTGAGGACGGGCGCAACGTCCGCGACGGCAGCGACCTGCCGAACCTCGCGAAGGCGAAGAAGATCAGCGAGCTGGCGCGGATGTTCGGTATCGGCCGGTCGCGCTGACCGCTCTCAGTTCAGTTCCAGGCCGAGGGGTCTGCGGCGCACGTGCAGCCGGTAGCGGACGGTGAGCGTCGTGCCGGGTGTCTCCCGGATCGCCCGGGTCGCGACGCATGGTGCGAATTCGATGCCGAGCACCCGCTCGAGGGTCGCGCGGTCCGGAAACTTCCACAGCGTGTCGATGCGGCGCAGATCGAATCCCTGCGCCTCGAAGAACGCCTCGACCGCGGCCGGGTCGTAGTGCGGCAGGTCGTCGCGCATCCAGTCGCCGTAGGGATGGGCGGTGGCGTCGAGATCGACGACGGCGAGCGCGCCGCCCGGACGCAGCACACGCATCGCCTCGAGGATTCCGGCGCCGCACCCCGGGCCGAAGAAGTAGGCGGTGCGGGCGTGGACGAGATCGACCGAAGCGTCGGGCAGCGGCATGTGAGCCGCGGAGCCTTCCGTCACGGTGACCGACGGAAGACCGTCCACGCGGATGCGGGCCGCGGCGACCAGCGGCGGATGCGGTTCGATCCCGGTCACCGTGCGTGCGTCGGCCGCGAACATCGGAAGGTGGAAACCCGAACCGCACCCGACGTCGACGACGTCGCGGCCGGTCCAGTCCGCGGCCTCCCGCAGCGCCGCGTACACGGCGCCGCGGGGATCCTGCGCGCGGTTCTCCTCCTCGTACACCTCGGGCCAGTGCCAGATGTTGGGGCTGGCGATCACACCACTCCCCGACTTCGGCGCACGAAGCTTCGACGAACGCACCATCGGGCGACTACACGAAGGCCGTGAGGATCAGCCAGGTGACGAAGGCCGACGGCAGGATCGAGTCGAGCCGGTCCATGATGCCGCCGTGGCCGGGCAGCAGGGTGCCCATGTCCTTGATGCCGAGATCCCGCTTGACCTGCGACTCGATGAGATCGCCGGCCGTCGCCGTCACCACGAGCACGGCGCCGAGCAGCAGACCGGCCCACCACGGGCCGTCGAGCAGGAAGACGACGGTGAGGACACCGACCGCGATGCAGGCCACCAACGACCCGGCGAAACCTTCCCACGACTTCTTCGGGCTGATCGCCGGGACCATCGGGTGCTTGCCGAACAGGACACCCGAGGCGTAGCCACCGATGTCCGACGCGACACAGACGAGCATCAGGCAGAACACGCGCTGGGCGCCTTGATCCTCGAGGACCATGAGGGTCGCGAACGACGCCAGCAGCGGCAACCAGGCCGCGACGAAGACCGCGACCGCGGTGTCGCGCAGGTAGTTGCGCGGTTGCGCGACGAGACCGTGGTCGAACAGGCGCCACAGCATCGTCACGACGACCGTGCCTGCGAACGCACCGAGCACACCCGTCGTGCCGTACGGCCACCCGAGCCAGATCATCGCCTGACCACCTGCCAGCAACGGCAGTCTGGGGACGAGCACGTCCGCCTCGCGCAGACGCTTGGTGACCTCCCAGGTCGCGATGCCGATGGCGATCGCGACGACGGCGAGCCACGCCTTCGGGGCGAACAGCAGGATCCCGATGACGAGCGCGCCCAGACCACCGCCGACCGCGAAAGCGGCCGGCAGGTCGCGTCCCGCCCGTGAGGGTTTCTTCACCGGCTCCGACGCGGGGTCGGGGGCCGGTGCCGGGTCTGCAGGGGTGGCACCGGAGTCGGCTCCGGCACCGAGTGGAAGCTGCGGGTCGGAGGACCCGTCGGCTCGACCCACTGTCAGACCTCCATCAGTTCGGCTTCCTTGTGCTTGATCAACTCGTCGATCTGACCGACGTACTTGGCGGTCGTCTTGTCGAGTTCCTTCTCGGCGCGGTTCACGTCGTCCTCGCCGGCCTCGCCGTCCTTCTGGATACGTCCGAGTTCCTCCATCGCCTTGCGGCGGACGTTGCGCACGGCGACCTTGGCGTCCTCACCCTTGGCCTTGGCCTGCTTGACGAGTTCGCGACGACGCTCCTCGGTGAGCTGCGGGACCGAGATGCGGATGATGTTGCCGTCATTGGTGGGGTTGACACCGAGATCGGAGTTGCGGATCGCGGTCTCGATCGCGTTCAGCTGCGAGGCCTCGTACGGCTTGACGATGACCATGCGCGCCTCGGGAACATTGATGCTGGCGATCTGCGTGATCGGCGTGGGAGCCCCGTAGTAGTCGACGACGATGCGGTTGAACATGCCCGGGTTCGCGCGACCGGTCCGGATGCCACCCAGATCGTCCCGGGCCACCGTGACGGCCTTCTCCATCTTCTCTTCTGCTTCGAAGAGGGCTTCATCGATCACGGCAGTTCCTCCATGTTCCGTTGTCCGTTCATGACCGTACGAGTGTTCCGATCTTCTCACCGGCGATGGCTCGGGCGATATTGCCCTTGGTCAGCAGATTGAAGACCATGATCGGCATGGCGTTGTCCATGCACAGGCTGAAGGCGGTCGCGTCGGCGACCTTGAGGCCCTGCTCGATGACCTCGCGATGGGTGATCTCCTCGAACAGCACCGCATCCGGGTTCGTGCGGGGGTCGTCGGAGTAGACGCCGTCCACGGCCTTCGCCATGAGGACGACCTCGGCTCCGATCTCGAGGGCGCGCTGCGCGGCGGTGGTGTCGGTGGAGAAGTACGGCATGCCCATGCCGGCACCGAAGATGACCACACGCCCCTTCTCGAGGTGGCGGCGCGCACGCAGCGGCAGGTAGGGCTCGGCGACCTGCCCCATCGTGATGGCGGTCTGCACGCGGGTGTCGATGCCTTCCTTCTCCAGGAAGTCCTGCAGCGCAAGGGAGTTCATGACCGTGCCGAGCATGCCCATGTAATCGGACCGCGCGCGTTCGAGACCGCGCTGCTGGAGTTCGGCGCCGCGGAAGAAGTTGCCGCCACCGATCACGACGGCGACCTCGGCGCCACCGCGCACGACCTCCGCGATCTGCTGGGCCACCGTCGTCACCACGTCCGGATCGAGTCCGACCTTGCCGCCGCCGAACATCTCGCCGCCGAGCTTGAGCAGTACCCGGCGGAATCCGGGCCGATCGTGGGCGTGGTCGGACATGACTCTCCTCTGGTTGCGCATGAATCGGCCCTTATCATCCTGCCTCATCCGCTCGAGGGAACCGAGATCGGGCGGATAGACACGCCACACCTGTCACCGCGCAGCACGCGCGAGCGCCTCCGTGCCCCGAGGCGGCGTGGCCCGACACACCTCGACCCCGCCGGTAGCAGCACCGACGGGGTCGTGGAGTGGAAGAACTAGCTGGCGCCGACCTCGAAACGCACGAAGCGGACGACGTTCGCGCCGGCCTCGTCGAGGATCGCCTTGACGGTCTTCTTCGAGTCCGTCACGGACGCCTGCTCGAGCAGGACGACGTCCTTGAAGTAGCCGTTGACGCGGCCTTCGACGATCTTCGGCAGAGCCTGCTCCGGCTTGCCCTCGGCCTTGGCGGTCTCCTCGGCGATACGACGCTCGTTGGCGACGATGTCCTCGGGAACCTCGTCACGGGTGACGTACTTGGCCTTCAGAGCGGCGATCTGCATCGCGGCAGCGCGAGCGGCCTCGGCAGCAGCGTCGCCCTCACCGGTGTACTCGACGAGCACGCCGACGGACGGCGGCAGGTCGGAAGCACGCTTGTGCAGGTAGACGGCGGTCTGACCGTCGAATGCGGCAACGCGACGCAGCTCGAGCTTCTCGCCGATCTTCGCGGACAGCTCCTGGACGAGGGCGTCGACGGTCTTGCCATCGGCCTCGACGGCCTTGAGCGCCTCGACGTCGTTCGCGCGGGCCTGTGCGGCAGCGGTGACGACCTTGTCGGCGAGAGCCTGGAACTCGTCGTTCTTGGCGACGAAGTCGGTCTCGGAGTTCAGCTCGACGAGAACGCCGTCCTTGGCGACGACGAGGCCCTCGGCGGTGGAGCGCTCGGCGCGCTTGCCCACGTCCTTGGCACCCTTGATGCGCAGCTGCTCGACGGCCTTGTCGAAGTCGCCGTCGTTGTCGGCGAGAGCGTTCTTGCAGTCCAGCATTCCGGAGCCGGTGAGCTCACGGAGACGCTTGACGTCGGCGGCGGTGTAGTTCGCCATGGAAGCGAGCCTCCTGTGTCTGTGGTGGAAAAGTCTCTGGGGGCGGCCCTATCGCGCGGATGAGCTCGGGCCGCGATGCGACGGCCCCGACCAGGATCTCTCGATCGGAAGGTCGGGGCCGGGCAACGAATCAGGCCTCGGGGGCCGCGTCTGCTGCGGGGGCTGCGTCCGCTGCGGGCGCCTCGGCGTCGGCGGCGGGGGTGGCCTGCGCGAGCAGCTCCTGCTCCCACTCGGCGAGAGGCTCGGCGCCGGCCTCGGGCTTGGCCTCGGCGTCGCTGCTCTTGCCGGCGCGGGCCTGCAGGCCCTCGGCGACGGCGGAAGCGACGACCTTGGTCAGCAGCGCCGCGGAACGGATCGCGTCGTCGTTACCCGGGATCGGGTAGTCGACGAGGTCCGGATCGCAGTTGGTGTCGAGGATCGCGATGACCGGGATGTTCAGCTTGCGGGCCTCACCGACGGCGATGTGCTCCTTGTTGGTGTCGACGACCCAGATCGCCGACGGAACCTTCGCCATGTCGCGGATGCCGCCGAGGGTGCGCTCCAGCTTGTTCTTCTCACGCGTGAGCATGAGGATTTCCTTCTTGGTGCGTCCCTCGAAGCCACCGGTCTGCTCCATCGACTCGAGCTCCTTCAGGCGCTGCAGGCGCTTGTGGACGGTCGAGAAGTTGGTGAGCATACCGCCGAGCCAGCGCTGGTTCACGTAGGGCATGCCCACGCGGGTGGCCTCTTCGGCGATGGATTCCTGCGCCTGCTTCTTGGTGCCGACGAACAGCACGGTTCCACCGTGAGCGACGGTCTCCTTGACGAACTCGTACGCCTTGTCGATGTACGTCAGGGTCTGCTGCAGGTCGATGATGTAGATGCCGTTGCGGTCGGTGAAGATGAACCGCTTCATCTTCGGGTTCCAGCGACGGGTCTGGTGTCCGAAGTGGGCGCCGCTGTCGAGCAGCTGCCGCATAGTCACAACAGGCATGCCTGTTTCTCTCTTTCGTGTCGGTTTCCGCGGTGGATCTTCCGATCCCCGCCCTGGCGTCCACATGCCCGTCGAACCCTTGCGGGACCGGCCGACGGCCATTTCCGATGCGGCCCGGAGAAACGGGTCGGCATCGATGCGCGGACGCGCGAAGTCGATCTGCGTATACAGACCGCCCGACAAGTGTACGCGGAGCAGGCGCGGATCCCTAACCGGGAGTCACCGGACCTGTGGACGGATCCGGGGCTGTCCACAGATCGCGTCGCCCCCCTGGTGCGCAGGGACTCCGATTCACGAGGCTGAAGAGCATGGTCCTCGCCGCGCCCCTCCGGACGTTCGCCGTCGTGATCGCCGCGTTCGTCGTGCTCGCCGCCGTCCCGGGAACCGGATCGGCCGACGCCGGGCGGTTCGTGTGGCCGCTCGAGCCCCGGCCGTCCGTGAGCCGGCAGTTCGACCCGCCCGAGCAGAACTGGCTCCCCGGTCACCGCGGTGTCGACCTCGACACGCGTGTGGGGCAGACCGTCGTGGCCGCCGGTGACGGCGTCGTCGCGTTCGCCGGTGTCGTGGCCGGAAAACCCGTGGTCTCCATCGATCACGAGGGCGGGCTGCGCACCACCTACGAGCCGGTCGAGGCATCGGTCGCCGCGGGTCGCCGGGTGACGAGGGGCGATCCGATCGGCACCGTCGTCGCCGGTCACGAGGGCTGCGTCTCCCCCGCGTGCCTGCACTGGGGACTGCGTCGCGGCCGCGACGACTATCTCGACCCGCTGCCCCTCGTCGAGCGCCCGGTGATCCGCCTGTTGCCGGTATGACGCCCGGCTAACGCCCCGCGTGTCGACCCGACAGTGCGGGGAAGTCGTCGGCGACCATCGCGGCGAGTTCGACGAACGCCGTGCGGGTCGCGGGGCGGAGTCGTTCGAGATCGATCTCGGCTCCCTCGGCGAGATGCTCGTCGAAGGGCAGCACCTTCACCGCCCGGCACCGCGCGAGGAAATGTGCGGTCAGCGCGTCCATGTCGATGCTCGCCGCACCCGGCCGCGGCGAACTGATCACCACGACCGTGCGTTCGACCAGGTCGGAGTAACCGTGCGCCTGCAGCCAGTCGAGCGTCGCAGCCGCACTCCGCGCCGCATCGACAGCAGGCGAGGCGACGAGAACGAGGGTGTTCGCCAGGTCCAGCACGCCGCGCATGACCGAGTGCATGATCCCGGTCCCGCAGTCGGTGAGGATCACGTTGTAGTAGACCTGCAGGATGTCGACGACGCGCCGGTAGTCCTCCTCGCTGAACGCTTCCGAGGCAGCGGGATCGCGTTCGCTCGCGAGCACTTCGAGCCGGCTCGGCGCCTGCGATGTGTGGGCCCGCACGTCCGAGTACCGGCGGATGTTCGACGCGTTCGCGAGCAGGTCCCGCACCGTCGAGGTGGTCTGCTGCGGAATCCGCTGCCCGAGGGTGCCGAAGTCCGGATTCGCGTCGACGGCGATGACGCAGTCGCCGCGCAGCGACGCGAACGTCGACCCGAGCCCGACGGTCGTGGTGGTCTTCCCCACCCCACCCTTCAGGGACAGCACCGCGATCCGGTAGTCGCCCGGGATCGGCTGGCGGATCCGGGCGACGAGCTCCTCGCGGCGCTCACTGCCTCCTCCGTCGAGCCTGCCGCCGGTCAGCCGGTCGACCCGCTCCCGCCACCGCCGCGTGGAACGCCGTGACCTGCGGACGAGCACGCCCGAGGCGAGGTCGACGTTCGACGGCTGATGGTCGAACCGATGGGCCTCGTGTTGCAGGTCGTCGACCGTAGCGTCTGCTCTTGCCGGTAGCGGGGCGGGGACCGATGCGTGCCCGGGGTCGAGCGGACCGGATACGACCTCCGTCGCCTCCGGGCTCGCCACCTCCGACTCCGGCGCAGGTGCAGGTGCAGGTGCAGGTGCAGGTGCAGGTGCAGGTGCCCCAGTCTCGGGCTGTGTCTCCACGACTTCGGGTGCCGGCTCTGAGAAGACAGGCTCGGGCTCGGGTTCGGTCACGGCCTCCGGAACCGCCGCATCAGGTTCCGCCGAAACCGCCGCCTCGAGCTCCGACGGTGGGAGCACCGGATTCTCGGGTCGCGCCGGTTCGTGCGCGACGAGCGGTCCGGACGACTCCGGCTCCGGGTCGTCTGCGCTGATCCGGGGCCGCAACGCCATACCGAGAGGCACCGAAGCCGTCATCTCGAGCGGAGCGGAGGGAGTGGGCGGAGTCGCACCGTCGCCGGACGGAGTGGAGGGACCGGGCGTCTCGGCGCCTCTGGCCGCGCGGCGGAGGCCGCGTCGCGCATGGTCGCTTCCGGATTCCGGTGGGTCCTGCAGCCAGGCGGGCACGGCAGGACCCGGTTCGTTGCGTCTCATCTGTTCCCCCGATTCGATGGTGCCGGCGCACGCTATCAAACCGGGACGGCTTCTCGGGCAGGCCGATCAGGCGCGGGGATGGGCCTGATCGTGCGCGGCGCGCAGGCGCGCCACCGACACGTGTGTGTAGAGCTGCGTGGTGGCCAGACTCGAATGGCCCAGCACCTCCTGGACCACGCGCAGGTCCGCTCCCCCTTCGAGCAGGTGCGTCGCAGCGCTGTGCCGCAGGCCGTGCGGCGCGAGGTCGGGTGCGCCCGGCACCGACGAGACGGCGTCGTGCACCACCGACCGCACCTGCCGCTGATCGATCCGGCCGCCGCGCTTGCCCAGCAGCAGCGCCGCACCCGACGACGGTCGTGCGAGATGCGGGCGTCCGTGACGCAGCCACGCGTCGAGCGCCTCGGCCGCGGGACCGCCGTAAGGGACGATCCGTTCCTTGTCGCCCTTGCCGAGAACCCGGACGACCCGCCGCTCGGCGTCGACGTCGTCGATATCGACGGCGCACAGCTCACCGACCCTGATTCCGGTGGCATAGAGCAACTCGACGATCGCCCGGTCACGCAGTGCGACGGGATCGCGTTCACGCGCACCGGATTTCGCGGCCTCCATGATCTCCAGTGCCTGGTCGTCGCGGAGCACGGCGGGCAGTGACCGATGCGGACGTGGCGAGACGAGACGCGTCGCCGGGTCGGCGTCGAGCCGCCGGGTGCGCACGAGCCATGCCGTGAAGACGCGTGCCGACGAGGTGCGCCGCGCGAGCGTGGTGCGGGCCGCTCCCGCCGCCACCATCCCGGCGAGCCAGGACCGCATCAGATCGAGATCGAGGTCGGTGATGCGCGCGTCGGGATCCCGGTCCGCAAGATGCTGCAACAGCGAGCGGATGTCGGTGCGATAGGCGCGGATCGTGTGTTCCGAACGGTTGCCTTCGAGGCGGAGGTGGTCGACGAAGTCCCCGAGGTGCACGTCCAGCGTCGCCGGGAGCATGTCGGATTCGTTGCCTCGCATGGGTCTACCGTGCGGCACGACCGGCTCGGGTGCAACGACCCGCGCCGACTAAGGTGCTTTCGTGAACAAAACGATCCCGGTACCGATGTTGTGCGCCCTGGCGTTGCTGTCGGCGATCGCGCCGCTCGCCACGGACATGTACCTCCCGGGACTTCCCGTCATGGCGGAGAGCCTGGGCAGTTCGACCGTGGGCGTCCAGCTCACACTCACGACGTTCATGGCGGGTCTCGGGCTCGGCCAGCTGCTCGTGGGTCCCCTCTCGGACGGCTGGGGCCGGCGACGACTGATCCTCGCCGGCACGATCGTCCTGGCGGTGAGCAGCGCGATCTGCGCGATGGCACCCACCGTCGAGATCCTGATCGCGGCGCGTCTGGTCCAGGGATTCAGCGGCGGAACAGGCATCGTCCTCGCGCGTGCGGTCATCGCCGACCGGGCGCGAGGCAATCAGGCCGCCAAGCTGTTCAGCCTGATGATGATCATCGGCGGCATCGCGCCCGTCGCCGCTCCCCTACTCGGTGGCGTGCTGCTGGGGCCGATCGGGTGGCGCGGCATCTTCTGGGTGCTCACCGGCCTGGCCGTTCTGATGGCCGTCGGCGCCTTCGCGTTCGTCCCGGAGACCCTGCCGCCGGAGAAGCGGCACGGCGGCGGTCTGAAGACGATGGCCGGCAACTTCGGGTACGTCCTCCGGCAGCGACGCTTCGTCGGTTACGCCGCCGCCATGGCCCTGGGATTCGGCGCGATGTTCTCGTACATCTCTGCCTCGCCGTTCGTCACCCAGAACATCCTCGGTCTGAGCCCGGGCCAGTTCTCGATGGTGTTCGCCGTGAACTCGGCCGGTCTCGTGCTGGCCAACGCCGTCAACACCCGCCTCATCGGCCGGTTCGAGGTGCGGACGCTGCTGCTCTTCGGTGTGACCACCATGTTCACGGCAGGGGCGCTGCTGTTGCTGACGATGGTCGTCGTCGGCTACGTCGCAGTGCTGATCCTGCCGCTGCTGTTCGTCGCGATCAGCATGATGGGCCTGACGCTGGGCAACGCCACCGCGCTGGCCCAGTCACAGGTCCCGAAGGCGGCCGGTACGGGCTCCGCCGTGATCGGTGCCTCTCAGTTCGGTCTCGCTGCCGTGGTCTCCCCGCTCGTCGGGCTCGGCGGCGAAGGCACCGGTATCCCGATGGCCGTCGCCATCGTGGTCTGCTCGGGACTCGCGCTCACCTCCGCGGCGGTGCTGGCGCGCGACTCGGCCTCGGTGCCGGCGCGCGAGTCCGCGAGCTGACCCGAACCGCCGGCCGTCAGTTGCTCTCGACGGCCGCCAGTTCGCTCTTCCACACGCGGAAACCCTCCTCGGTGCGTCCGCGACGCCAGTAACCCGAGATCGACGCGCGTGCCGGCGGTACGGCCCGTTCCTTCCGCAGGTACGGACGGATGTGCTTCATGACGGCCTCGGCTTCACCGTGCACGAAGACCTGCACGTCGCCTCCCGGCCAGGGCAGGGCCCTCACCGCGGCGACGAGGGGCGAGTTGCCGTCGATCAGGTCGGCACCGGCGTCACCGGCCGCGACACCGCGATGGAGCCACGTGATGTCCATTCCCGCCGGGGCGTCGAGTTTCAGTTCGTCGCCGGGACCGATGACCTCCAGGAAGACCGCCCCACGCGCGTCGGCGGGCAGGTCCTCGAGCGCAGCCGCGATCGCGGGGATCGCGGTCTCGTCGCCGGCGAGCAGATGGAAGTCGGCGGAGCGATCGGGCCGGTATCCCGCGCCGGGTCCCCGCACCACGACCTGCGCGCCCGGTTGCACCGAGCGAGCCCACGGGCCCGCGACACCCTCGTCGCCGTGCACGACGAAGTCGATCCAGATCTCCCGGGCGTCCGAGTCCACGCGCCGGACGGTGTAGGTGCGGACGACCGTCTCCTCCCCCGCGGGCAGCTCGATCTTCACGTAGCTGTCGGTCTCCGCGCGGGCCTGGAACTCGCCGAAGCCGTCTCCGCCGAGCACGACGCGGACGAAGTGCTCGCCGATCGCCTCGGTCCGCAGGACCGTGAGTGTTGTCCCCATGGGCGCTTTCCGTGCCACCGAACCTCCTATTAGGGTTACCTATTCTCGCGTCACCGTACTCTGTCGCGGGGTGCGGCGGGAAAGTCACGATCGGGGAGGCTCTAGGCTCGAGAACATGAGCACCACCGCGGCCGACATCGCCACCTGGATGACCGACATCATCACCACCGAACGCAGGGTCACCCAGACCGACATGGTCGACGCGATCGAGGCCAAGTTCGGCTCCGAGTGGATCTACGTGAACGACAACGGCCACCCGTCGATCGACCGCGCCGTCCTCAAGGAGTTCCGCAAGGCCCACCGCGGTGCCGTGAGGTGGGACCGCGACGACCGCGCCTGGTACGTCGAGGACGAGCCCACGACCGAGACCGCCGCCGAGTAAGCGGCCTTCCTCCGAATTCACCCTCGCACGTCCCGGCGGAACGTCCCGGAGTCTGTGAACATACGGTCACGACTCCTTCGCGCGACCGTCTCCGGCACCGCCGAGCGGATCGGCGCGTCGGCGGCAGGTCGGAGGACACCGGGTGGATACCGAGGACGTGCGGGAGCCTTCCGTTCCCCCTCGCGAACTGGCAACGATCTGTGTGCTGGCGATCGTGGCCGGCGCCGTCATCGGCATCGTCGGCGGAGCCTTCCGCTGGTGTCTGGAACGGCTCGAGCGATGGCGGATCCACACCGCGGAGTGGGCGCACGACCTCCCCGGTCCGGGATGGCTCGTGCCGGTGGGAATCACGATCCTCGGCGCTCTGCTCGCGGCGTTGATCGTCCGGATGGTGCCCCTCGCCTCGGGTAGCGGAATCCAGCACGTCGAGGCCGTCGACCGCGGGCAGGCAGAGCCACCACCTTTGTCGGTGCTGCCCTCCAGATTCGTCGGGGCACTCCTGTCGATCGGGTCGGGTCTCGTCCTGGGGCGGGAAGGCCCGATCGTGCACATGGGTGCCGCGGTAGGCGCCGAGACCGCGCGTCGCGCCCGGTGTCCCGAGCACGAACGTCTACTGCAGACCTCGGTGTCCGGTGCCGGACTCGCGGTCGCGTTCAATGCCCCGATCGGCGGTGCGCTGTTCGTCTTCGAGGAGGTCACCGGTAGCTTCCGTGTCCGCACCGTCGTACCCGTCGTCCTGTCGGTGGCCGCCGCGGTGGCGTGCTCGCGGACGATCGTCGGCGATACCCCCGACTTCGCCGTGGACCCCATCGTTCCCCCGTCCATCGTCCTGCTGCCCGTGTTCGTGGTGTTCGGCCTGCTCACCGGACTGCTCGGCGCGGCCTACAACCGGATGGTCCTGGGATCTCTGAGCGTGGTGGAGTCGGTCCGGTCGCTCTCCCCGGTGACGAAGGCCGCGATCATCGGCGGGCTCGTCGGGTTGTTGTCGGTGGTCGCACCGTGGGCCGGCGGTGGCGGCGACTCCCTCGTCCAGCACGTGGTGGGCGGTGGTGCGCTCGCACTGCCGGTCGTCGCCTGGTACGTCCTGCTGCGGTTCGTCGCCGGCCCGCTGTCGTACGCGGCCGGGACACCGGGCGGACTGTTCGCGCCGCTCCTCGCACTGGGCGCTCTCTGGGGTCTGTTGTGCGCCGGGATCTCCGCCGCGATCGTCCCCGGGCTCGGGTCGTCCCTGGCCGTGCCGATGGCGCTCGCGGGGATGGCCGCACTCTTCGGCGCGTCGGTGCGGGCCCCGATCACCGGAGTCGTCCTCGTCGTGGAGATGACCGCGGCGACGGGAGTGACGGTTCCGATGCTCGCCGCGACGATCTGTGCGGTCGTCGTGGCGTATTCCACGCGGGTCCCGCCCATCTACGACAGCCTGCGCGACCGCATGTTCGGCGCCCCTCCCGCCCGGGGGTAGACCGCCCCGGCGTCGATCCGCTGTCACATCCGCCGCCACCCTCCGTCCGTCGCCACCACCAGGCCGTCGAGTTCGAGCAGGGGCAGCGCCGCCCGCACCCGCTCGATCGGCAGTCCCGCCGACTCGGCCAGCATCGCCGGATCGCAGACGTCCGACGACGGAAGCGCCTCGTAGACCAGTGCCATGTCGCCCGACAGTCCGTCCAGGTCGCGGCGGAACAGGCCGTCTCGGTCGTCGTCCCCGCCCGCCAGGAGCGGACCGCACTCCTCGACGACGTCGCGCGCCGCGCCCACCAGACGCGCCTCGCCCTCCTTGATCATGCGGTGACAGCCTTGCGAGGCCGCCGAGGTCACCGGTCCGGGCACCGCCATGACAGGCCGTCCGAGTCGTCGCGCCCACGCCGCGGTGTTGCGCGCCCCGCTGCGCCAGCCCGCCTCGACGACGACCGTGCCGGCGGACAACGCCGCGATCAGCCGGTTGCGGGCGAGGAACCGGTACCGCGCCGGAGTCGTACCCGGCGGATACTCGCTGACCACGAGGCCGGATTCGGAGATCCGCCGCAACATCGTCGTGTGTGCCGCCGGATACGCTCGATCGACCCCGCAGGCGAGAATCGCAACGGTGGTGCCACCCACCCCGAGCGCCGCCCGGTGTGCGGCAGCGTCGACGCCGAAGGCCGCACCGGACACGACCGTCCACCCGTCGGCGGCGAGATCCCCGGCGATCTCGGCGGTGACGTGCTCCCCGTAACCGCTCGCGGCGCGGGTCCCGACGATGCCGATTGCACGTTCGGCCAGTTCGTCGATCCGCCGGCTCCCCCACACCCACAGGGCGAGGGGTGGCCCCTCGGCGTCGGTGGCGGTGTCGAGGGTGCCGAAGCCGAGCATCTGCCAGGCGGGCCATTCGTCGTCGTCGGGCGTCACCAGTCGCCCACCGGCCCGCCCCAGACGGTCGAGATCCCGCGCCGCGGTGTCGAGGTGCGCCCGCATCGAGTACCGCGCCGAGAGTTCACCGAGGCCCGCACCCGACCGGATGGCCGCCGCCACCTCGAGCACACCCCCGGCTTCCACGGCCGCCGACAACGATCGTGACGCACCCTGCGTGACGGTCGACAGATAGGCCCAGGCCAGGCGCCGTTCGTCGTCGTGCCTGCTCATGCGACACCACGATCCCGGAAGTCCAGTGCGGCAGCGACGTGCGTCGCCGACGGCGAATCGGAGCCGTCGAGGTCGCTCAGCGTCCACGCGACCCGCAGTGCCCGATCCGCTCCTCGCGCGGTGATGGCGCCCTTGCGCAGCGCCCATTCGACGGGTTCGAGCGCAGCACGCGGAAGGCGGAACTTCTGTCGGAGGGCCGGTCCGGGCACCTCGGCGTTGGTGGCCCAGCCGTGCTCGGCCCACCGTTCGCGTGCCGCCGCTCTCGCCCGGGCGACACGCGCCCGTACGTCGTCGGTACTCTCGCCCGTCTCCCCCATCAACGCGCTCGTCGCGACGGCCTGCATCCGGACCCGGAGGTCGACGCGGTCGAGGAGCGGGCCCGACAGACGCCCCAGATAGCGGCGACGTGCCGTCGGCGCACACACGCAGTCGGCGTCACGCGGAGGTGCGCACGGGCACGGGTTGGCGGCGAGGATCAACTGGAAACGGGCCGGATATCGTGCGACACCGTCCCGCCGGGCGATGCGCACCTCCCCGTCCTCGAGCGGTGTCCGTAGTGCTTCGAGCGTCTTCGTCCCCATCTCGGCGACCTCGTCGAGGAACAGCACGCCGCGGTGCGCCCGGCTCACCGCGCCGGGTTTCGCCATACCGGTGCCGCCTCCGATCAGCGAACTCACCGACGCCGTGTGATGGGGCGCGATGAAGGGCGGTTCCGTCACGAGCGGACGGTCGCTGGTGAGGGTGCCCGCCACCGAGTGGATGGCCGTCACCTCGAGGGCGTGACTTTCGTCCAGGTCCGGCAGGATCCCCGGAAGTCGCTGCGCGAGCATCGTTTTCCCGATTCCCGGCGGACCGGTCAACATCAGGTGGTGCGCACCGGCCGCAGCGACCTCGATCGCGCGACGCGCTTCGTGCTGGCCGACCACTTCGCTGAGATCGCCACGCACCGCCCGTGGTGGCAGCGCACGCGGATCGGGCCGTTCGAGCGGACCGTCGCCCTGGAGCCAGAGCACCAACTCGCGCAGCGTCTCGGCGCCGTAGACGTCGATGCCGTCGACGAGCGCCGCCTCGGTCATCGTCGCGGTCGGCACCACCACGCGCGACCAGCCGTGCTTCTTGGCCGTGAGCACGGCGGGCAACACCCCACGTACCGGCCTGACGCGTCCGTCGAGCGCGAGCTCACCGAGCAGCACCGTCCGGGAGACGGCCTCGGTCGGCACGATATCCGCCGCGTCGAGCACCGCGCACGCCAGTCCGAGGTCGTAGACACTGCCGACCTTCGGCAGCGTGGCCGGAGACAGTGCGAGCACGACCTTCGAATCCGGCCACTTGGCACCGGAATTCGACACGGCGGCGCGCACCCGGTCGCGCGACTCCTGGAGCGCGGTGTCGGGCAGTCCGACCATCGTCACCCCTGGCAGACCTCGTCCGATGTCGGCTTCGATCTCGACGACCTGCCCGTCGATCCCGGAGACGGCGACCGACCAGGCGCGTCCGAGTGCCATCAGAGGACCTGCTTGCGGTGGGTGATCTCCGGGGCGTGTCCCCGCGCGAGCAGAACGGTGACCACATCGACGCGGATGTGCGACCAGCGGCGCGTCTGCTCGGACAACCACTGCCCGGCGAGGCGACGGATACGTTCGGCCTTCGCGTGCGTCACCGCTTCGGCGGGGGTGCCGTATCCGGTGCCGGTGCGGGTCTTGACCTCGACGAAGACGACGGACGCGCCGTCCTGTGCGATGAGATCGAGTTCGCCGTATCGGCTGCGCCAGTTCCGTTCGAGCACGACCATGCCGGTCGACTCGAGGTATTCCGCGGCGAGGTCCTCGCCTCGCGCGCCCAGATCCCGGTTGTGTGATGTCCGATTCGTCCCCTGCATGCCCCCACTGTGGAGGACCGGGGCACGCGAAATCGGGTCCGAGCACGGAGATCGGGGAATCTGTGGATGAGTACGGTGCCTGTGCACAACCGCGCGCGTCGAGCCTCGGCGGACGGCTCGGTGTCGGCGCCCCGGTTAGGATGCGGCCACTCCGCGCAGGATCGTCCCCGCCGACGTCAGCCCAGCTTGTCGGGCAGTCTCAGTTCGGGCTTGTCGAGCTCTTCGATGTTGACGTCCTTGAACGTGATGACACGGACGTGCTTGACGAAGCGTGCGGGACGGTACATGTCCCACACCCAGGCGTCGGACATACGCACCTCGAAGTACACCTCGCCGTTGGCGTTGTGCGGCAGCAATTCGACGGCGTTCGCCAGGTAGAACCGGCGCTCGGTCTCCACGACGTACGCGAACTGACCGACGATGTCCCGGTACTCCCTGTACAGCGAGAGTTCCATCTCGGTTTCGTACTTCTCGAGATCCTCGGCACTCATCGGTCTCGGTGTCCTCCCAGTCTGGTGTGTCCTGCAATCATCCCGCATCCGCCTCGTCGGTGAACAATCGACGCCCCAGGTCGTCTGCGTACGATCGACGAACCAGGTCGTCGGCGAACAGCCGACGTCGCACTGCGGGCACTCCACACACCGAGCGCACATTGGCCCACGACCGCCGGTGCTGCGGTGACGGGCCGTGCTCGGCCAACGCCGCCATGTGCGTCGGAGTGCTGTAGCCCTTGTGTACTGCGAAACCGTACTCCGGTAGCTCGCCGTCGAGGTCGACCATCATGCGATCGCGTGTGACCTTCGCGAGCACACTGGCCGCCGCGATGCACGCGGCCGCCGCGTCGCCGCCGATCACGGGCAGGGACGGTGCAGGCAGTCCGGGCACCCGGAAGCCGTCGGTGAGCACGTAGCCGGGCGGAGTCGACAGACCTGCCACCGCGCGTCGCATGCCCTCGATGTTGGCGACGTGGATGCCGATCGCGTCGACCTCCTCCGCGGGGATCACCACCACGCTCCACGCCCGGGCGCGTCGCACGATCACCGAGTACAGCTCCTCACGGGTGCGTTCGGTGAGCTTCTTCGAATCGTCGAGCCGGTCGAGCGACGCGTGCGGCCGGTCGCCGAGCACGCAGGCGGCGACGACCAGCGGTCCGGCGCAGGCACCGCGGCCGGCTTCGTCGACCCCGGCGACCGGACCGAGACCGCACCGCACGAGCGCGGACTCCATGGTGCGCAGTCCCGAGGAGCGACGGATCACGGGTCGAGGTGGCCAAGCAGTCACGAGGGAAGGATCTCCGGTGAGTCGATCAGGCCCCATCGGCCGGGAGGCAGCACGATGAAGCGGGCTTTTCCGATGACATTGTCCAGCGGGATCGAGCCCTGATGCTCGTCCCCGACGTGGTAGCGCGAGTCGGCCGAGTTGCTGCGGTTGTCGCCCATCACCCAGACGTGGCCCTCGGGCACGGTGACGGGCCCGAAGCAGCGCCCGGAGGGCACCTCGGTCTCGCACGTGACGACACCCGGGGTGAACGGGAAGTCCATCGTCACGTACGGCTCGTCGAGCGGGACACCGTCGACGAGCACACGGCCCTGGTCGTCGCAGCATTCCACCGTCTGCCCGCCTGTCGCGATCACGCGCTTGACGAGGTCGTTCTCGTCGGGCGGCACGACGCCGACGAGCGAACCGATCTCCTGCAGTCCCCGCACGACGACGTTGTCGGAACGGGTCGAGACGTAGCCGGCCGACCACGAGTCGGGGCCTTCGAAGACGATGACGTCGCCGGGACGGGGATCGGTGAAGCGGTATCCCACCTTCTCGACGACGATGCGGTCGCCGGTGCAGCCCGGGCAGCCGTGCAGTGTCGGCTCCATCGACTCCGAGGGGATGAGATAGACCCGCGCCACGAAGGTCTGCAGCAGGAAGCTCAGGGCCAGTGCGACGACGACCAGGATCGGCAGTTCACGCCAGAACGACTTCTGCTTCTTCGCCTTGGGGGCGGTGTCGTTCGCTACGGGGTCCTCGCGCCGGTGGTGTGCACCGTCGGCTCGATCGCTCCGAGCCGAACCTCGAACATCGTTGCGGTTCACATCCGGTCGAGCCGGATCGTGCGGGGAATCTGCCACCTCGACAGACTAGCGTCTGCGGCACGGCGGCCCGCCGAGGACGACCGTCGGCCGGACGGGTGAGCGACAGACCGCTGCCCACAACGACGACGACCCGGCCGGGACGGAAGTCCGGGCCGGGTCGTCGGATGCTGTATCGGGTGGCTCGGGAGCCGTGCCGAGCAGCCCAGGGGGCTGATCAGCAGCCGAAGATCAGCGCTTCTCCTTGATCTTGGCAGCCTTGCCGCGCAGCTCACGCAGGTAGTAGAGCTTCGCGCGACGGACGTCGCCACGGGTCAGCACGTCGATCTTGGCGAGGTTGGGGCTGTGCACCGGGAAGGTACGCTCCACGCCGACGCCGAAGGAAACCTTGCGGACGGTGAAGGTCTCGCGGATGCCGCCGCCCTGACGCCGGATCACGACGCCCTTGAAGACCTGCACACGCTCCTTGCTGCCCTCGATGACCTTGACGTGCACATCGAGAGTGTCGCCGGGACGGAAGTCCGGGATGTCGTCGCGCAGCGACTTGGCGTCCAGAAAGTCCAGGGTGTTCATCGGTTTTTCATCCTCTTGTTCGCTCGAGCAGAGGAACCTGGCGGCGACCGCCGTGTGGCGGGCTCGACCGGTTCGTGCCCAGGTCAGGTAGGCGTGCCCGAACGGGGCAACCCGTCCATTGTGCCAGACGGAACATCGATCGATGAAATCGGCAGTGGCGCCGGTTTGACGCGACGGTCCAGTTCCGCCTCGGTCGCGGTGCGCGAGTGCTCGACACTGCCCCGCACGGTCTCGAGCGTCGGTGCGCCCGCGACGAGATCCTGCACGAAGATCTTGGCGCGGATCACCGGGCGCCGAAGCCGACGTTCGCGTTCGAGCGCGCGTGCCATGCGACGGGGCCGCTTGCCGTACCGCCAGCGAGCCCAGGGCGCCCCGGGCCGGGAGAGCCGGATCGCGCCGACCCACAGCAGCGGAACGACGAACAACCCGACCAGGCCTGTCCAGATCTTGCCCTTCGCCAGGACGATCGCGGCGAGCAGGAGGTTCACGAGCACGGCCACCACCAGCGCGGCCCGTCCGGCCCAGTCACCGCTGTCCTCGAAGTTCGTGGTGTCCCCGAGTTCGAACGGTCGCAGGCCGAGCAACCACATCCCGGTCACGGCGATCGCCACGAAGACGGCGTCGACGGACACCCGTCCCTGTTCTTCCCAGTACACGTCGTTCAGGTAGAAGATCAGGGCGAACTCGTCGAGGGTCAGCGCGGCGCCGACTCCGAAGAGCGCCGCGAGGATGCACGCGGCGACGCGGTTGGCATCCTCGGAGATCGCGATCAGTCCCCCACCGGCGATCACCATGGTGACGACACCGAACACCACGTGGTGCACGTGCTGACCGCCCGGGGTGATGTTTCCGGGCCACCAGCGCACCTGCGCGCGGATCAACCGCACGCTGATCCGGATGAAGACGAACGCGGCCACGAAACCGAGGAGGAAGAACAGCAGCGGCAGGCGCCCCTGATCGACGATCTCGCGCTGCATCCAGTCGAGCATCACCGGATCACCCCGGCCACCGTGGATCTCATGTCCACAGCATCGCAGGAGTGACCCGGTGATTCGCGTCAGTTGTTGCCGAAACCGGCGCGTCGCAGGGCGTCGGCCATCGATCCGGAGGCGGCCGGTGCCGAACGGCGGTCGCCGCCACGGCCCTGCTGCCCACGATTGCCCTGCTGTCCGCGATTACCCCGGCCGCCCTGGTTGCCGCCGCCCTGGCCTCCGGGACGTCGGCCACCTCCGCGCGGCTGACCTCCCGACTTCTCGGCGCCCGGGGTGGGGACCTCGTCGTCGAGTCGCAGCGTCAGACCGATGCGCTGGCGCGCGACGTCGACCTCGAGGACCTTCACCTTGACGACCTCACCGGACCGGACGACGTCGTGCGGATCCTTCACGAAGCTGCGCGACATCGCGGAGACGTGCACGAGACCGTCCTGGTGCACACCGACGTCGACGAAGGCACCGAAGGCCGCGACGTTGGTGACCACTCCCTCGAGGACCATGCCGGGCTTCAGGTCGGCGACCTTCTCGACACCGGCGGCGAACGTCGCGGTCCTGAACTCCGGACGCGGGTCGCGGCCGGGCTTCTCGAGCTCGGAGATGATGTCGGTGACGGTCGGGACACCGAAGCGATCGTCGGCGAACTCGTCCGCGCGCAGCTGCCGCAGGGTCGCGGTGTTGCCGAGCAGTTCGCGGACGCTGCTGCCGGTCCGGTCGACGATCCGCCGCACCACCGGATACGCCTCGGGGTGCACCGCGGACGCGTCGAGCGGGTCGTCGCCGTTGGGGATCCGCAGGAAGCCCGCGCACTGTTCGAAGGCCTTCGGGCCGAGTCGCGGGACGTCCTTGAGCGCTCTCCGTGCCCGGAACGGACCGTTCTGGTCGCGGTGGGCGACGATGCTCTCCGCGAGCGACCCGGTGATACCCGAGACCCGCGACAGCAGCGGGACCGACGCCGTGTTGACGTCGACACCGACGGCGTTCACCGCGTCCTCGACGACCGCGCCCAGCGACCGCGCGAGCATCGTCTCGGACACGTCGTGCTGGTACTGGCCGACACCGATCGACTTCGGGTCGATCTTGACCAGTTCGGCGAGCGGATCCTGCAGGCGGCGTGCGATGGAGACCGCACCGCGGATGGACACGTCGAGATCCGGGAGTTCCTTGGTGGCGTACTCGGAGGCCGAGTAGACGGACGCGCCCGCCTCCGACACCACGATCTTCGTCAACCCGGGCACCTTCGCCAGCGACACGAGATCGGCTGCGAGAGCGTCCGTCTCACGAGACGCCGTGCCGTTGCCGATGGCGATCAGTTCGACACCGTGCCGCGCGACCAGCGCGGCGAGCACCGCGAGGGCCTCGTCACGCTTGTTGTGCGGCTGATGCGGATAGATGGTGGTGTGGTCGACGACCTTGCCGGTCGCGTCGACGACGGCGACCTTCGTGCCGGTGCGGTAGCCGGGGTCGAGACCCATCGTCGGTCGCGTGCCGGCCGGTGCGGCGAGCAACAGGTCCTTGAGGTTGGCGGCGAAGACGTCGACCGCGTCCTTCTCGGCGGACTGCCGCAGCCGCATCCTGATGTCCAGCGACAGCGACATCTGCAGCTTGGTGCGCCATGCCCACCGCACGGTGTCGAGCAACCACTTGTCGGCGGCGCGTCCCTCGTCTGCGATGCCGAAGCGCGTCGCGATCCGTCCCTCGTAGTAGCTGCGCTCACCGGGCACCGGCTCGTCGATCTCGGGATCGAACGACAGCGACAGCACCTCCTCCTTCTCGCCGCGCAGGAGGGCGAGGATGCGGTGCGAGGGCAGCTGGGTGAACGGTTCCGAGAACTCGAAGTAGTCGGAGAACTTCGCGCCGTCGTTCTCCTTGCCGGACCGCACGGTGGAGCTCACCTTGCCGCGCGTCCACATCGCCTCGCGGAGCTCGCCGACGAGGTCCGCGTCCTCGGCGAAGCGTTCGACGAGGATGGCGCGCGCACCGTCGAGCTGCTCGGAGGTGTATCCGGCGGGATCGGTGGTGGGGTCGCCGATGAGCGCGTCGGCGACGGGTTCATGACCGGCCTCGCGGGCGATCTGCGCCTTGGTGCGCCGCTTCGGCTTGAACGGCAGGTAGATGTCCTCGAGCCGCGCCTTGGTGTCGGCGAGCATGATCTGTCCGCGCAGCGTGTCGTCGAGCTTGCCCTGCGCCTCGATCGATTCGAGGATCGCGACACGGCGCTCGTCGAGTTCCCGCAGATAGCGGAGGCGTTCCTCGAGGGTGCGCAGCTGGGCATCGTCGAGCCCGCCGGTCGCCTCCTTGCGGTAGCGCGCGACGAACGGCACGGTCGCGCCGCCGTCGAGCAGTCCCACGGCCGCAGCGACCTGGTCTTCGCGGACGTCGAGTTCCTGGGCGATCCGCCGGTTCACGGTGTCGAGTTCGGTCGTCACGTCGAACGACCCTACAGTCGCCGTCCCCCGCCCGCGCCTGTGGCAGCGTGGGGCGCCCGCGCGCGTGACGGCACTCGCGCTCGCGCGCGGGGTCCGTGCAGGCTGTCGGGTGGACCGGCGCTATCGTCCACTGCACAATGGAATGCAGGAGCCGGACATGAAGCACGGGCGCGGACGCGCACGATCGGGCGCGATGATGCTCTGCGTGGCCACCGCACTGGCCGTATCCGGCTGCGAATCGATCGATTCCCATCCACTCCCGCACGAGGCGCTCGGTCTCGCCTCCGTGACGGACACCGATTCCGACGAGTCGACCGTGACGCTGTCGACGGCCGAACTGCCCCGGCAGATCGACGCGGCCGTCGCGCTCGCGGACAGCCGCGGAGCGCGCCTGACCGTCGCCGTGCTCGACCGTGAATCCGGGACCCGCGTGCTCGGCGGATCGGACGAACCCTTCGAGACCGCCTCGACGGTGAAACTGTTCATCGCCGAGGAGGTCCTGTACCGCGAGGTGACAGGCGAAGCGACGCTCGCCGACGAGGACCACGAGTTGATCCGGTCGATGCTGCGCTCCTCGGACGACAACGCGGCAACGCTGCTGTGGGAGACCTACGGTGGTCCCGAGATCGTCGAGCACGTCGTGGAACGGCACAACCTGACCGGCACGACTCCCCCGGATCCGGGGTCCTGGTGGTGGAACACAACTACGACGGCGTCGGACCTGCTGACCTGGTACGACGATCTGCTCGGCGACAGCGCCTCCGGTGACGAGAGCGCGGCCCGGATCGTCGGCCATCTGGTGGAGTTCACCGACGAGGGCGTCGACGGATACGACCAGCGTTTCGGGCTTCCCGAGGGTCTCGGCGATTCCACGGAGCTGGGTGTGAAGCAGGGGTGGATGTGCTGCCTGGCCGGTGAATGGCTGCACCTGTCCACCGGATTCTTCGGCGACGATCACCGTTACGTGGTCGTGGTCGCGGCACGGGAGACCGTCACCTACGACGAGTCGGATCCCTTCTACGACACCGGTTTCCTGCCCGACACGGCGATGTACGACGCGACGGACGACGGGAGCGCGCAGCATGCGCGCGAGACCGTCACGCTGGCGGTCGAGACGACGCTCGGAAGCGCACACCGCCCCTGAGGGCCGTCCGGCGCGGCGTCAGTCGTCGGACGGGAGCAGGTCGGGTCGTCGTTCGCGGGTGCGTTCGAGCGACTGCTCATGGCGCCAGCGGGCGACCTTGCCGTGGTCGCCGGACAGCAGCACCGGCGGCACCTCGAGGTCGCGCCACACCGCCGGCCGGGTGTAGCTCGGTCCTTCGAGCAGTCCGTCGGAGAACGAATCCTCCTGGTGCGACTGCTGATTGCCGAGCACACCGGGCAGCAGCCGGACGACGGCCTCGACCATCACGAGAACGGCGACCTCCCCACCGATGAGGACGTAGTCGCCGATGCTCACCTCTTCGACGCGCACGCGCCGCGCGGCATCGTCGAAGACGCGCTGGTCGATTCCTTCGTAGCGGCCGCAGGCGAAGACGATCCGCTTCTCCTTCGACCACCGTTGTGCGGTGGCCTGATCGAAGCGGCGACCGGCCGGAGTCGGGACGACGAGCAGGACGTCGGGATCGGTTTCACCGTCGGGTCCGGCGAGCACGTCGTCGAGCGCCGGTCCCCACACGGTGGGTTTCATGACCATGCCCGGTCCGCCGCCGTAGGGCGCGTCGTCGACGGCCTTGTGCACGTCGTGCGTCCAGTCGCGCAGGTTGTGCACGCCGACGGAGATGAGCCCCTTGTCGATCGCCTTGCCGAGCAGGGCGACGCGCAGGGGTTCGAGATATTCGGGGAAGATGGTGACGACGTCGAGCCGCACGGACTACTGCTTCCCCTCGATCGACTTCTTCTTCTTCTTGGACGGCGGTTCCCCGAAGTCGGGGTCGAGGAGTCCTTCGGGCGGATCGATCTCGATCACGCCGTCCCGGACCGATACCGTCGGGACGATCTCGGTGACGAACGGGACGAGCAACTCTCCGCGCTCCTGGCCGGCAGGCCGGATCGACAGCAGTTCGCCGGCGGCCGTGTGCAGGACCTCGCGGACGGTGCCGACCTCGGTTCCGCCGTCGGGGCGACCGGCGACGATCCGCACCGTCAACCCTTCGAGTTCGTGATCGTAGAACTCGTCCGGGTCGTCGGACGGCGGAAGGTCGGCGCTGTCGACGACGAACAGCACGCCGCGCAGTGCGTCGGCGGCGTCGCGACCGTCGATGCCCTGCAGGCGCAGCAGAAGCCGCCCGGAGTGTTCCCGGGCGGCTTCCACTGTGTACTCGTGCAGGTGCTTGTCGCGAGGCTTACGGCCACGCAGGACCGCGCCGACGGCGAAGCGCTCCTCCGGTTCGTCGGTGCGAACCTCGACGACGACTTCGCCTCGGATGCCGTGCGACTTGGCCACACGGCCCACGACGAGCTCCATCGACGCTCGCCTAGCGGTCGGTGTCGACGACGTCGACACGGATACCCCGGCCACCGATGCCGGTGACGAGGGTCCGCAGCGCGGTCGCGGTACGACCGCCGCGGCCGATGACCTTGCCGAGGTCGTCGGGATTGACGTGCACCTCGACGGTGCGGCCCCGACGGCCCGCGATCAGGTCGACGCGGACGTCGTCGGGATGGGCGACGATTCCACGAACGAGATGCTCGACGGCATCGGCGACCACGGCGCTCATTACTCGGCGGCCTCGGTGGACTCGGCCTCGGTGGACGCCTCGGCGGACTCTTCCTTGGCAGCCTTCTTCTTCTTGGGCGTGACGGCCTCGGCAGCCGGCTCGTTCTCGGCCTGCGCGAGGGCGGCCTGGAACAGCTCGAGCTTGGACGGCTTCGGCTCCGCCTTCTTCAGCGTGCCCTCGGCACCCGGCAGGCCCTTGAACTTCTGCCAGTCACCGGTGATCTTGAAGAGGTTGAGGACCGGCTCGGTCGGCTGCGCGCCGACGTTCAGCCAGTACTGCGCACGCTCCGAGTCGATCTCGATCAGCGAAGGCTCTTCCTTCGGGTGGTACTTGCCGATGGTCTCGATGGCCCGGCCGTTGCGGCGGGTGCGCGAGTCCGCGACGACGATGCGGTACTGCGGGTTGCGGATCTTGCCGAGACGGGTGAGCTTGATCTTGACAGCCACTGCTGTGTTCTCCTTCGGGGTGCGCCGAGGCGCGTGTCACGTGCAATTCGGACGACGCGCCCTTCTGGCACGCCCGGTTTTGCCTCTAGCCTGTGACCGCCGCGCGGTACGTAACCGGATGCGACGACAGCGAACCATTCTGCCAGACGCGTGAGCCAGGACGAAACCGGCACCCGGTGACCCCGCGCACCCCCTACAAGCGCGCAGGGCTCCCCGAGACCACTCGGCCGCGGAGAACCACGAGATCGGGACGCGCGGCCGCGGGGTCGCTGCGCGGATCCTCCCGGTACACGACGAAATCCGCCGACGTCCCCGGCTCGAGACTCGGATGCCCGAGCCACGCGCGGGCCTTCCAGCTCGCCGCGGCGTACGCCTCGGTGGGGTCGAGACCCACGCGCACGAGCGATGCGATCTCGTCGGCGATGCGCCCGTGCTGCACCTGGCCACCGGCATCGGTGCCCGCGTAGATCGGGATGCCGGCCTCGTGGGCGGAGCCGATGGTCTCGTCGAGGCGCGCGTACAGAGCGCGCATGTGCGCCGCGTACACCGGGAATCGCGTCGCCGAATCGGCGATGTCCGGGAAGTTCTCGATATTGACCAGTGTGGGCACGAGCGCGGTGCCGTGCGCGGCCATCGTCGCGATGGTCTCGTCGGTCAGGCCCGTGCCGTGCTCGATGCAGTCGATCCCCGCCGCGAGCAGTCCGGGCAGGGCGTCCTCACCGAAGACGTGCGCCGTCACCCGCGCGCCTTCGCGGTGGGCCGCGGCGATCGCCTCGACGAGGATCTCGTCGCTCCACAGCGGAGCGAGGTCGCCGACCTCCCGGTCGATCCAGTCGCCGATGAGTTTGACCCAGCCGTCGCCGGCCCGGGCCTGACGGGCCACTTCGTCGGGCAGCTGCGACTCGTCCTCGAGGTCGACGGGCAGCCCGCGGATGTAGCGCTTGGGCAGAGCGATGTGCCGACCCGCCCGGATGACCCGGGGCAGGTCCGCCCGCTGATCGAGGGCCCGGGTGTCGACAGGTGAACCGGCGTCACGGAGCAGCAGGACACCCGCGTCGCGTTCGGTGACGGCCTGCGCGAGCAGACCCTCCTCGTCCTCCGCTCCCCCGCCGAACCTGATGCCGACGTGGCAGTGCGCGTCGACGAGGCCCGGCAGGATCCAGCCGTCGGCACAGAGCACCTCGGCGTCGCGGCCGGGCTCGGCCGTAAACGATCCGTCGGCCCCGACGAACAGCTCGACGGTTTCGTCGTCGGCCAACGACCGGCCCCGCACCACGAAGGAACGCGCATCACCCTCGGTCACGGTCATCCCCGGCCCGGCTCAGTTCTTGGGGAACTTCAGCTTCGACAGGTCGAAGTTCTCGAGTCCCGGAGGAAGCTCGTCGAGGCCCTTCGGCATCTTCGACAGGTCGGGCATCCCGGCGGGCATGCCACCCGGGAGACCGGGGAAGCCGCCGGGCATACCGCCCCGCACCTTCGGCGGCGTCGGTCCGCGACCGCCCTTCTTCCCCTTCTTGCCCTTCTTGCGCTGGTTCTTGCGTGCGCCCGGCATGCCCATCTGGCCGGCCATGGCCGTCATCATCTTCCGGGCCTCGAAGAACCGGTCGACGAGCTGGTTGACGTCGGAGACCTTCACACCGGAACCATTAGCGATACGCAGTCGCCGCGAGCCGTTGATGATCTTCGGGTTGGCGCGCTCCTCCGGCGTCATGCCGCGGATGATCGCCTGGATGCGGTCGAGCTGCTTCTCGTCGACGTTGGCCAGGGCGTCCTTCATCTGCCCGGCTCCGGGCAGCATGCCCAGGAGATTGGCGATGGGGCCCATCTTCCGCACGGCCATCATCTGCTCGAGGAAGTCCTCTAGGGTGAGCTCGCCCGAACCGATCTTGTTGGCGGTGGCCTCGGCCTGCTCGGCGTCGAAGACCTGCTCGGCCTGCTCGATCAGGGTGAGCACGTCGCCCATGCCGAGGATGCGGCTGGCCATGCGCTCGGGGTGGAAGACGTCGAAGTCCTCGAGCTTCTCACCGGTGGAGGCGAACATGATCGGCTGGCCGGTGAGCTCGCGGACGCTGAGCGCGGCACCACCACGGGCGTCGCCGTCGAGCTTGGTGAGCACCACGCCGGTGAAGCCGACGCCCTCGCGGAACGCCTCGGCGGTACTCACGGCGTCCTGACCGATCATCGCGTCGAGGACGAACAGCACCTCGTCGGGCTGCACGGCGTCGCGGATGCCCGCGGCCTGCGCCATGAGTTCCTGGTCGATACCGAGGCGACCGGCGGTGTCGACGATGACCACGTCGTACTGCTTGTTGCGCGCCTCGGCGATGCCCTGCTCGGCCACGGCGATCGGGTCGGCAGCGGTGACTCCGAGTTCGTTCTCGCCTCCGCCGATGGAGGTGCCGGGATGGGGAGCGAAGACCGACACGCCGGCACGCTCACCGACCACCTGCAGCTGGGTGACAGCGCCGGGACGCTGGAGGTCGCAGGCGACCAGCATCGGGGTGTGTCCCTGCGCCTTGAGCCACTTCGCGAGCTTGCCCGCGAGGGTGGTCTTACCGGCACCCTGCAGACCGGCGAGCATGATGACCGTCGGCGGGGTCTTCGCGAACTGCAGACGACGGGTCTCGCCGCCGAGGATCCCGACGAGTTCCTCGTTGACGATCTTGACGACCTGCTGGGCCGGGTTCAGCGCGCCGTGCACCTCGGCGCCCTTGGCGCGCACCTTGATCTTCTTGATGAACTCGCGCACGACGGGCAGCGCGACGTCGGCCTCGAGCAGGGCGAGGCGGATCTCACGGCAGGTCGCGTCGATGTCCGCGTCGGACAGCCGCCCCTTGCCGCGCAGGTCCTTCAGGACCCCTGTCAACCTGTCGGAAAGGGATTCGAACACCGAATGCGCTCCTGAGCTCTGACGAAGATGCGGACATTGCTGCGAACCAGGGTAACCGCTCCCGATCCGTCGCGACCGCGGGTGGCCACGCCACAGGGCGGGCCGCCCGCGCGGTCACGATCTGTCGGTCACGGTCTGTCGGCGGGCGCAGGCGGCTCGGGGGCAGGCAGGACCGACAGCAGTTCCTTCTCGAGATGCTCCCGGGAGACACGGGTGTGGGCACCGGCGAGATCGACGCAGAACGAGTCGATCACCGTCGAACCCAGCGTGCTCACCCGTGCCCACCGCACGTCGGCTCCGACATGCTCGAAGACGTCCGCGAGGCGGCACAGCAGACCGATCCGGTCCTCCGACCGGATCTCGAGCACGACCTGGTCCGCTTCGGATCCTTCGAACCAGATGATCCGCGGCGGCGCGAGAGCGGCGCTGACGGGAACCGCCCGGGCCGTTCGCTCGGGAAGCCTGCTCTCACGTTCGGCGCGGTCCTTGGTCTCGAGGGCACCGAGGAGGTCGAGGTCGCCGGAGCGTGCCCGCACGAGTTCCTGCCGGAGCAGCGCCGCTTCGGGCGGTGAACCGAATCTCGGGGCCACGACGAAGCTGTTGACCGTGCTGCCGGCGTGACTGCCGATCGAGGCCGACAGCACCCGTAGACCGTGCAGCGAGAGCACGCCGGCCTCGTCGGAGAGCACACCCCGCTCGTCGGGCGCGACGAAGGTCGCGGTGAAGCTGCGACCGTCCTCGCGTGGTTCGAGCGCGACGTGCAAGGCGCCGTCCTCGGCGAGGTTCGCGAGGGCGGGATCGATCGGATCCGGTGCCGGCAACTCGTCCCCCGCCATCATCATGCGGCACCGGCGCACGAGTTCCCTGATCAGCGACGCCTTCCAGTCCCCCCAGACTCCCGGGCCGGTGGCCTGCGAATCCGCCTCGGCCAAGGCGTGGAGCAGGTCGAGCAGCACCGGATCGCCGTCGAGGGCGTCGACGACCGCGGCCACGGTCTCCGGATCGTCGAGATCGCGCCGGGTCGCGGTGTGCGGCAGGAGCAGGTGGTGTCGCACCATCGAGGTGAGCAGCGCCAGATCCGAGGGCCACAGACCCATCCGCCGTCCGATCTGCAGGGCCAGTTCGGCACCGACCACGCTGTGGTCGCCGCCGCGTCCCTTGCCGATGTCGTGCAGCAACGCGCCGAGGACGAGCAGGTCCGGCCTGGCGACCCGTGTCGTCAGTTCGCTCGCGTAGACGGCGGTTTCGACGAGGTGCCTGTCCACGGTCCACGTGTGGACGGCGTCGCGCGGCGGCAGGTCGCGCACCGCACCCCATTCGGGGAGCAACCGCCCCCACAGTCCTGTGCGGTCCAGCGACTCGATGACGTCGACCGCGCGACGTCCCGAACCGAGCAGCACCAGGAAGTCGTCGAGGGCTTCGCGGGGCCAGGGTTCGCGCAGTTCCGGGGCGTGATCGGCGAGCCGGGTGAGCGTGGCCGCCGAGACGGGCAGTCCGGCCTGCGCGGCGGCCGCCGCGACCCGCGTGATCAGGCCCGGGTCGCGACGCGGATGCGCGTCGCGCGCGAGGGCCACCTCTCCCCCGTGCTCGACGACCCCTTCGTCGAGGGGTCGCCGCACCGGTCCGCGACGCAGACGCGACAGGCCCTTGCGCGGCAGCGAATTGGCCGCGGTGCGCAGACCGACGTCGACGGAGTAGCTGATCGTGCGGGCCGATTCGGTGAGCACCCGCGCGAGATCGAAACGGTCGCCGATCCGCAGCGCCGCGGCGATCTCGTCGGCGTCCTGCGCGCGCAGCTGATCGCGGGAGCGGCCGGCGACGCGGTGCAGCTCGGTGCGTACGTCGAGCAGTCGCCGGTGGGCGGCCGCGAGACCACCCCCCGGGACGTCGGGTCCGAGTCCCGGCATGCCGTCGGTGAGCTGCGCAACGGACAGGGCATTGAGCAACTGCACGTCCCGCAACCCGCCGCGACCGCTCTTGAGGTCGGGTTCGGCCCGGTGGGCGATCTGCCCGCTGCGCTGCCACCGCACCTCGGTCATCTCGATGAGTTCGTCGAAGCGGGACCGGATGCCGGTGCGCCACTGACGTCGCACACCGCCGATGAGCAGATTGCTCAGCTGGGCGTCGCCCGCGATGTGCCGCGCCTCGAGCATTCCCAGTGCGGCCGTCAGATCGGACGAGAACACCTGGAGAGCCTGGGGCACCGTCCGGACACTGTGGTCGAGTTTGATGTGCGCGTCCCACAGCGGGTACCAGAGCTCGTCGGCGACCTTCGACACGACGGACGGCGCCATGTCGTCGTGGAGAAGGATGAGATCGAGATCGGAGTACGGGAGCATCTCGCGGCGTCCGAGCCCCCCGACGGCGACGATGGCGAAGCCTCCCTCGCGCTTGATGCCGAGTTCGGAGCCCTTCGTCGTCAACCAGAATTCATGCAGGTCCACGAGGGCGTGACGCAGGGCCACGGTGTCGAGGCGGCGGCTGCGGGGGCCGCCGGAGAGCAGGGTGTCGCGGGCGGCCGCGAGATCGGCGGCGCCCGCCGGTGCGGTTTTGCGGGCCGAGGACACCGAAGGCCCCGACCCCGCTGCCGAAGCAACGGGATCAGGGCCTCGAGTGCCGGACCCCTGGGGGTCAGAGCGCATCCGAACCTCGTTCTCCGGTGCGGACCCGGACCACGGCTTCCACGGGCGTGACCCACACCTTGCCGTCGCCGATCTTGCCGGTACGGGAGGCCTCGACGATGGTCTCGACGACCTTGTCTACAGCGGAGTCGTCGACGACGACCTCGACGCGGACCTTCGGCACGAAGTCGACGGAGTACTCGGCTCCGCGGTAGACCTCGGTGTGGCCCTTCTGGCGGCCGTACCCCTGCACCTCGCTGACTGTCATTCCGAGCACACCGGCCTGCTCCAGGCCTGCCTTGACGTCCTCGAGCGTGAACGGCTTGATGATCGCCGTGATCAGCTTCATATCCTCATCCTTCCCAGAGCCCGCTGGCCGCTGTCATCCCTGCTCGCTGTCGTGGTCTTCTTATCACTTGAGAGCCGGCGCGAAGTCGTATGCGGATTCCGCATGTTCGGCTTCGTCGATACCGCGGGCCTCTTCCTCGTCGCTCACACGCCAGCCCATGGGCTTGAGTGCGAGGGCGATCACTGCGGTGACGACGGCGGTGAACACCAGGGCGACGACTGCGATGACGATCTGGATGACGAGCTGCTTGTAATCGCCACCGTAGAACAATCCGGTCTCGGTGCCGAGGAAGCCGATGGCGACCGTGCCCCACAGGCCGGACACGAGGTGGACACCCACGACGTCGAGCGAGTCGTCGTAACCGAACTTGTACTTCAGACCCACGGCGAGGGCGGACAGGACACCGGCGATGACGCCGAGGGCGATCGATCCGACCGGGCTCAGCGAGCCGGCAGCGGGGGTGATGGCGACCAGGCCGGCGACGGCACCGGACGCGGCACCGAGGCTGGTGGCCTTGCCGTCACGGATGCGCTCGGTGAGGAGCCAGCCGAGGATGGCGGCAGCGGTGGCGGTGGTGGTGTTGACCCAGGCCAGGCCGGCGGTACCGTCGGCGGCGAAGGCGGAGCCGGCGTTGAAGCCGAACCATCCGAACCACAGCAGCGCGGCACCGAGCATGACGAACGGCAGGTTGTGCGGACGGAAGGCGGTGCGTCCGAAGCCGGCGCGCTTGCCGATGACGATCGCCAGGACGAGAGCGGCGATACCGGCGTTGATGTGCACGACCGTGCCACCGGCGAAGTCGATCGGGTGGACCGCGGCAGTCAGGCCACCTTCACCGTCGTCGACCGTTCCGAACAGTGCGGCCGCGATGCTGTCCTCGGAGCCCGAGAGCAGACCGCCGCCCCACACCATGTGGGCGAGCGGGAAGTAGGCGCAGGTCACCCAGATCGCGACGAACGCCATCCACGTACCGAACTTCACGCGCTCGGCCAGCGCACCGCTGATCAGGGCGGTGGTGATGATCGCGAAGGTCACCTGGAAACCGATGTCGATGATCTGCGGGTAGTTGCCGATGCCGGCGAGGAATTCCCCGTCTTCGCCGTAGATGGCGCCCTGCAGACCGAACTGCTCGAACGGGTTCGCGAAGATGCCGAGCACGCTCTCGGTGCCGTAGGACATCGACCAGCCCCACAGGACGTAGATGACGCCGATCAGTGCCATCGCCCCGAACGACATCATCATCATGTTGAGCACGGACTTGGAGCGGGACATCCCGCCGTAGAAGAACGCCAGGCCCGGGGTCATCAGAAGCACGAGCGACGCTGCTATCAGCATCCACGCTGCGTCGCCGGTGTTCACCACTTCCTCCACTTGCAACCTCCCTGTAGGCCGCGCCGATCGGCGCGTTGTCGAGGGAAAGCTTGCTGCCCGGATGTTTCCGTGGAGGCGCCGCGCTGTTTCGTGGGCGTGAACGCAGGAACCGACCTTGTTTCATCCTTGTTTCACACTTTTCGGACACCGCATCCCCACCGACGGAACCGGCCGCTGCCCGCGTGAGCGGACAGCGGCCGGAACGACGGACGCGGTGCGGATCAGCCCAGCAGAGCAGCGTCGATCAGCCCAACAGGGCGTCCACGAAGGCTTCCGGTTCGAAGGGTGCGAGATCGTCGGCGCCCTCACCGAGGCCCACCAGCTTCACCGGGACGCCGAGTTCGTGCTGCACCTGGAAGACGATGCCGCCCTTGGCGGTTCCATCGAGCTTGGTGAGCACCACACCGGTGATGTCGACGACCTCGGCGAACACGCGGGCCTGCATCAGACCGTTCTGGCCGATCGTCGCGTCGAGGACGAGCAGCACCTCGTCGACGGCGGCCTTCTTCTCCACGACTCGCTTGACCTTGCCGAGCTCGTCCATCAGGCCGGTCTTGGTGTGCAGGCGGCCGGCGGTGTCGACGAGGACCGCGTCGACACCGTTGTCGATGCCCCTCGCGACGGCATCGAACGCCACCGCGGCCGGATCGGCGGCCTCCTTGCCGCGGACGACCTCGGCACCGACGCGTTCGGCCCAGGTCTGCAACTGGTCGGCGGCCGCGGCACGGAAGGTGTCGGCGGCACCGAGCAGCACCCGGCGTCCGTCCGCGACGAGCACGCGGGCGAGCTTGCCGGTCGTCGTGGTCTTGCCGGTGCCGTTGACACCGACGACGAGCAGCACGGCGGGATGGTCCTCGTGCGGGAGGGCCCTGATGGAACGGTCGAGCTCGGGACGGAGCTCGTCGACGAGCACGCTGCGCAGCACGGCGCGGGCGTCGGTCTCGCTGCGCACGTTGTTCACGACCATCTCCTCACGCAGACGGTCGACGATCTTGGTGGTCGTCGCGGCGCCGAGGTCGGCGACGAGCAGCGTGTCCTCGATCTCCTCCCAGGAGTCCTCGTCGAGGTCGCCGCCACCGAGCAGACCGAGCAGGCTCTTGCCGACCGCCGACTGCGAGCGGGCCAGACGGCCACGCAAGCGGACGAGGCGACCCGCGGTGGGTTCGATCTCCTCGATCGGGGCTGCCGGCGGAACAGCGGCCGGTCCGGCCGGTTCGACAATTTCCGGTTCGACGACTTCAGGTTCGGTGACCTCGGGTTCGGCGACCTCGGGTTCGGCGACGGTCTCGGTCGCCGGGGCGGGCTCGACCTCGGGTTCCGGTGTCGGTGCGACTTCCGGTTCGGGGGCGACCTCGGGCTCGACGGGCTCGGGAGCGGGTCGCTCCGACTCCGGAGCGACCTCGGGTTCGACCGGCTCCGGTTCGGCCGGCTTCGGTTCTGCGGGCTTCGGCTCGGGCTTGGGCTCGACCTTCGGCGCAGGCGCAGGCTCCGCCTTCGGTTCTGTGGGTGCGGGTGTGCTCGGCGGAGCTTCGGTGATCTCCTCCGGCAACGGCACCGTGCGGGGCGCGGGCTCCGGCTTCGCCGCAGGCTTCGGTGCCGGTTTCGGCGCCGGTTTCGGCGCAGGCCGGGGGGCCGGCGCCGGCGGCGCGGCCGTGCCCTGCGAGAAACTGAATCCGCTCTGCGCCTTGTAACCGCCCGAGCGGTCCTTGGTCTCGGCGGAATCGAGCTGCGGGGTCTCGGGCGCCTTCAGCGACACCTGCCGCCGCCGGTAGAGGGTCAGACCGACGACGAGCGCGACGAGAACGACCGCCAGCGCGGCGGCGATGACTATCCAGGCTCCGGTACTCACGCACCCATACTGTCAGGCTTGGAGCTCTTCCTCCGGTTCGGGGACCGGTGTCGCGATCTCGCGTCCGCGCAGTCGCTGCGAGATGACCCGGGTGATGCCGTCGCCCCGCATGCTCACGCCGTACAGCGCGTCGGCGACCTCCATCGTCGGCTTCTGGTGCGTGATGACGATGAGTTGGGACTTCTCGCGCAGCTGCTCGAACAGCCCGATCAATCGTCGCAGGTTGGTGTCGTCGAGCGCGGCTTCGACCTCGTCCATCACGTAGAAGGGTGAGGGACGGGCCCGGAAGATCGCGACCAGCATCGCCACCGCGGTCAGGGACTTCTCGCCGCCCGACAGCAGCGACAGGCGCTTGACCTTCTTGCCCGGCGGGCGGGCCTCGACCTCGATGCCGGTGGTGAGCATGTCGCTGGGGTCGGTGAGCACGAGCCGTCCCTCCCCACCGGGGAACAGCTTCGCGAAGACCTGTTCGAACTCACGCTCGACGTCGGCGTAGGCCTCGGTGAACACCTGCAGGATTCGCGCGTCGACCTCCTCGACGACAGCGAGCAGGTCCTTGCGGGCGCTCTTGACGTCCTCGAGCTGGGTCGACAGGAAGTTGTAGCGCTCCTCGAGCGCCGCGAACTCCTCCAATGCGAGGGGGTTGACGCGCCCGAGCGTCGCGAGATCCTTCTCGGCGCGCTTGGCCCGCCGCTCCTGGGTGGCCCGGTCGTAGGGCATCGGTTGCGGAGCGACGACCTGTTCGCCGCGTTCGCGGGCCTGCTCGTACTCGGCCATCTCCAGCGGCGTCGGCGGCAACGGCACGTCGGGGCCGTACTCGGCCACGAGGTCGTCGAGGGCGATGCCGTGCTGCTCGAGAATCGTCTGCTCGAGCTGCTCGATCCGGAGCGAGGCCTGCGCCCGGGCCACTTCGTCGCGATGCACCGCGTCGGTGAGCTGGTCGCGCTGCGCCGACAGTTCGCGGACGAGTTCGCGGGCCCGTTCGAGCTGCTCGGCGCATTCGGCGCGGCGCCGGTTCAGGTCGTCGCGCTGTGCGAGTGCCGTCGCCACGGCCACCTCGAGTTGTTCGGCGAGTCGCTGCCCTGATTCGGCCACCGCAGCGGCGACGGCCGCCGCCTGACGACGCGCGACGCGGGCACGTTCGGCACGAGCACGGGCCTCGCGCTCGGCCTGCGCGGCACGACGAAGCGAATCCGCCTTGCCCCGAAGCGCTTCGGCGCGTTCCTCGGCCGTGCGCGCCGCGAGTCGCGCCTCGACCTCGACGGCCCGGACCTCGGCGAGGGCGGCCGCGGCCATCTCCCGTTCGGCGGCGGTGTGTTCGGTGCCGGCACCGTCGCTACTTCCGGCCGAGTCGTCCTCGGCCAGACGCAGTCGCTCCTCGAGTTCGACCAGCTTCTCTCGTGCCGCGTCGCGTTCCTTCTCCGCTTCGGTGCGCTGGGCCGCGAGCCGTCCGGATTCGGCGTGGGCGGTGCGCGCTGCCTGGCCGAGCCGGCCGAGTTGTTCGTAGACGGCCGACATCGCCGCGTCGGACTCGTTGAGCGCGGCGAGGGTCTGTTCGACGTGTTCGGCGCGTTCGGCCTGCTCCGCGAGTGCGCCCGCGAGGGCTGCGGCCAGTTCCTCGGAGCGGCGTTCGGCCTGTTCGAGACCGGCACGGGAAGTGTCGATCGCCGCCTGGATCTCGAGGGTGCTCGGGGCGCGGTGCGAGCCGCCGACCACCCAGCCCGCACCGGCGAGGTCTCCCCCGCGCGTCACGGCACGCAGGTCGGGCCGGGCGGCGCAGACCCCGAGGGCGGTGGGCAGGTCGTCGACCACGACGGTGCGGGCCAGCAGGCCGTCGACGCCTCCGTGCAGGTCGGCGGGGCACTCGACGACCTCGCGGAGCCATCGGGCACCGGTCGGCAGGTCGCCGGTGTCGGTGGGGCCGGCTGCGCCGGGCAGGACGAACGCCACCCGGCCCTGGTCGGCGTCGGCGAGCGCTGCGACCGCCGAGATCGCGGCGTCGGCCGACTCCACCTCGAGGGCATCGGCCGCGGCGCCGAAGGCTGCTGCGACGGCTGCCTCGTATCCCGGGGACACCCGGAGCCGGTCGGCGAGGCGTCCCACGAGTCCGTCGCCGGACCGCGTGTCGATCAGCCAGGCGGCGCCGTCGGTGCGTTCGAGGCCCATCGACAGGGCCTCGATGCGGGCGCCGAGGGAGGCGACCTCCTTGCCCGCAGCGCGTTCTGCTTCGTGGAGTTCGGTGACCCGCTCGTCGGCGAGCCGCTGCGCTTCCAGGGCTCGTTCGTGCTGCGCGTCGGCGTCGATCTCACCGGCGTCGAGATCGTCGATGCGTGCCTGAGCGGTCTCGAACTCGGCCTGTGCGGCGACGCCGCGGAGCCGCGCCTCCTCGATGGCGACGGTCAGGCGCGCGATCTCCGCGTCGATCGACTCGGCGCGGGTGCGCATCGTCTCGACCTGACCGGCGAGACGCGCGAGGCCCTCGCGCCGGTCGGCGACGGCACGCACCGCGGCCAGATGTGCGCGTTCGGCGGCCGCTGCGGCCTCCTCCTGCTCGGCGAGCTGCTCGCGAGCCGCCTCGAGGGCTCCGTGCGCGATCTCGACGGCCTCGACCAGTTCCGCTTCCTCGGCGGCGATCCGGTCGGCGCGGGCTTCCATCTCGTCGGGATCCTGACCGGAGCGATCCTCGGGTTCGGCGTGCAGGTGCCGGGCGCGTTCCTGCGCGACCCGCACGGTCGCCGACACACGCTCGGCGAGGGCGGACAGGCGGAACCAGGTCTGCGACGCCGCTTCGGCGCCCGGCGTGAGCTGCGCGAGGGCTTGTTCGTGACGGGCGAGTTCGGCGTTCGCGTCGTCGAACGCCGCGAGCACGGTGTCGAGCCGCTCCCGGACCATCTTTTCCTGCTCGTCGTGCCCGGCGAGTTCGGCACGACGCGTGACGAGGTCGTCGGCGGCCAGTCGTAACCGCGCGTCGCGCAGGTCGGCCTGGATGGTCTGGGCGCGACGTGCAACCTCGGCCTGCCGGCCGAGCGGTTTGAGCTGACGGCGCAGTTCGGCGGTGAGGTCGGTGAGACGGGCAAGATTGGCCTGCATCGAGTCGAGCTTGCGCAGCGCCTTTTCCTTGCGCTTGCGGTGCTTGAGGACGCCGGCGGCCTCCTCGATGAACGCGCGTCGGTCCTCCGGGCGGGATTCGAGGATCGCGGCGAGGCGGCCCTGGCCGACGATGACGTGCATCTCGCGGCCGATACCGGAGTCGGACAGCAGTTCCTGCACGTCCATGAGACGGCAGGAACTGCCGTTGATCTCGTATTCGCCCGCACCGTCGCGGAACATGCGGCGGGTGACGGAGACCTCGGAGTACTCGATGGGCAACGCGCCGTCGGAGTTGTCGATGGTGAGCGTGACCTCGGCGCGTCCGAGCGGCGGGCGGCCGGCGGTTCCGGCGAAGATGACGTCCTGCATCTTGCCGCCGCGCAGGGCTTTGGCACCTTGCTCCCCCATCACCCAGGTGAGCGCGTCGACGACGTTCGACTTGCCGGACCCGTTGGGTCCGACCACACAGGTGATGCCCGGTTCGAAACGCAGAGTCGTCGACGAGGCGAAGGACTTGAAGCCCTTCAACGTCAGACTCTTGAGGTACATGGGTGAGAACTCTACCGGCGGGTTGTGACCGCTTTCCTAGGCCGGGTGCACCCTCGAGACGGTCGTGTTGCCTACGTTCAGGTACACGGTGGGACCCTCGACGACGATGCCACCCGGACCGGTCACCTCGGGTAGCACGGTGGTCACGCTGCCGTCGGGAGTGATCCGGCGCAGCGCTCCGGGGCCGACGAAGGAGGTGTCCGAGACGAACGGACAAACAGGACGGATGTCAGCGTTCGACGAAGCCGGTGAGGTCGCCGCGCGCGGGATCCCAGGATTCGACGACGAGCCGCACCTCACCGGGGGTGTCGCCGGATCGCAACCACGCGAGGAGCTGTTCGAGCGCGGACCGGGGGCCTTCGGCGACGACCATCACGCGACCGTCGGGATGATTCGTCGCGTGCCCGACGAGCCCGAGTTCGAGTGCGCGGGCACGCGTGAACCAGCGGAAACCGACCCCCTGGACGCGGCCGTGCACCCACGCCGTGAGCCGTTCGACGTCTGCGGGGGCGCTCATCGATCAGTCCTCGGGGGTGATCGTCAGCGAGACCTCGGTGCCCGCCTTGAGGGTGCGGCCCACCGTGCACACCTTGTCGACGGACCGTTCTACGAGGGCGATGAGACGGTCCCGTGCGTCGGCGTCGAGCTCCGACAGGTCGAGGACCATCTCCTCCTCGAGGTGCGGGTAGACCTCGTTCTCGCGGTCGGCGGCACCGGAAACGCGGATCGTCGCGTCGTAGTCGTCGCCGAGCCGGCGGGACAGCGGGAAGTCCGAAGCCATGCCGGAGCACGCGGCGAGCGCGATCTTGAGCAGCTCGCCCGGGGTGAAGACGCCCTCGACGCTCTCCGAGCCGATGAGCACCTCGGCGCCGCGGGAGCTGCGGCCGGTGTAGCGGCGCGTGCCGGTGCGCTCGACCCACAGCTCGGTGGCGGGAAGGTCGGAAGTCTGGTCAGCCATGGGGGAAATCCTGCCATGTCCCGTCGACCGGGATGTCGCGCAGGATGGTCACGAAGTCCTCGACCGCGGCGGACGACGCGTCGGCACTGCGTCGCAGCACTCCGACCGGTTCGACGGTGCCCGCGGTGGGCACGTCCAGGCGCCGGACCACGCCGTCGGCGAGGTCGTCCCGGGCCGCGCGTTCAGTGGTGATCCACACGGCGTCGCTGCGCCGGACCACCCCGCGTGCCACGGCGAGGTCGAGTGTCTCGATCAGCCCGACCGGCAGTCGCAGGCCGTGACGTTCGAACAACGCCTCGGTCGCGTGGCGCGGCACGGTTCCGCCGGTCGCGACCACCAGGGGGTGTTCGAGCGTGTCGGCGACGGAGACGGAACGCTCGGCGAGGGGGTGGCCGGGCCGGACGACGAGGATCAACGTCTCGGCGTACAGGAGCTCGAACGACAGCCCGACCATCCGGGACGGTTCGGCCATGCGCCCGAGGACGACGTCGAGGGCGCCGGCGGCGAGCGCCGACAGCAGGACGGCATTGGGGTCGGTGCGGATCCGGATGTCCAGATCCGCGCGCATGCGCCGCAGCTCCGCCAGGGCTTCGGGGAGTACGGACCCGGCCACGGTGGGCAGGGCCCCGATCCGCAGCGGTTCGCGGGCGGGTTCGGCCGCTCCTGCCAGTGCGGCCACCGCTGCGTCCAGCGAGGTGGTGACGTCCTGCGCGTATCGCAGGAAGCGGTGACCCGCCACGGTGAGACGCGCACCGTGTCGGCCGCGGTCGAGGAGTTTCGCTCCGGCGAGCACCTCGAGCTCGTTGAGGGTCTTCGTGACGGCCGGCTGACTCAGCTGCAACAGTTCGGCGGCCCGCCCGACCTGACCCTCGCGCGCGACGGTGACGAAACATCTCAGGTGCCGGAGGCGGATGCGTCGCGCCTGCTCCGGGGCGAACGAGGACGGACCGAACTCGGATTGCATCACTGGAAGTTATGAATCAACTGCTGTTTTGTCAATTTACATGAGTTTTTCTTCACCCTATGGTGGTGTCCACAGCTCAGAGATCGGAGATCGCATGTCCACCGGCGAATACGTCGAGCGCGACCACACACTGCACCCACCCGCGCTCACCCCCGGCTACCGCACATCGGTGCTGCGCGCACCGCGCAACGCGCTCATCACGCCGAAGCCGACCCTGTCGGAGATCACCGGACCCGTCTTCCGCAGCGACGAGCTCGGCGCCCTCGACAACGACCTGATCCTGAACTTCTCGAAGGACGGCCTGCCGATCGGTGAGCGCATCATCGTCCACGGCTTCGTCAAGGACGAGTTCGGCAATCCGGTCGAGGGCGCACTCGTCGAGGTGTGGCAGGCCAACGCCGGTGGCCGGTACCGCCACAAGAAGGACACCTATCTCGCTCCCATCGATCCGAACTTCGGCGGTTGCGGGCGGATGCTCACGGACGCGAACGGCTACTACCAGTTCCGGACGATCAAACCCGGCGCATATCCGTGGGGCAACAGCCGCAACGCCTGGCGCCCGGCGCACATCCACGTGTCGATCCTCGGCCGCGGGTGGGCGCAGCGCCTGATCACCCAGCTGTACTTCGAGGGCGATCCGCTCATCGAGAAGTGCCCGATCGCGCGGACGATCCCGACCGTGGATCAGCTCCGCAGTCTGATCGCCCAGGAGGATCCCGCCTCCAACGCTCCGTTCGACGCCCGTGCCTACCGCTGGGACATCACCCTGCGCGGTCGCCGGGCCACATTCTTCGAGAACACCGACCTCCCGGGAGCCCCGCGATGAGCCTGCCCACCGATCCCTACCGGCCCGTGCCCCCGCTGCTCCCCCGCGCGATGGTCACACGTTTCCCGGAGACGCCCTCGCAGACCGGCGGCCCGTACGTCCACATCGGGCTCGCGCCGCAGCAGGCCGGCTTCGACATCTTCGACAACAACTTCGGCAACGTCCTCGTCACCGACGAGACCGAGGGCGAGCGAATCGTGTTGGAGGGCCGTGTCATCGACGGCACCGGCACCCCGGTGCGCGACGCCCTGCTCGAGAGCTGGCAGGCGAACGCCCACGGCCGGTACGCACATCCCGACGACGCACAGGACAAGGACCTCGGTCCGAACTTCCGCGGCTGGGGACGCACCGGCGGCGACTTCGAGACCGGCGTGTTCACGATCGAGACGATCAAGCCCGGCGCCGTCACCAACCCCGACGGCTCCGTCTCGGCACCCCACATCCTGCTCGTGATCTTCGCGCGCGGCATCAACCTCGGCCTGCACACGCGGGTCTACTTCGAGGACGAGGCCGAGCTCAACGCCGACGATCCCGTCCTGAAGGGCATCGAATGGGAGGTGCGGCGCAACACCCTGATCGCGTCGCGTTCCGAGCGCGACGGACGCACCGTCTACACGATCGACATCCGGCTGCAGGACACCCCGGACGGTGGCGCCGAGACGGTCTTCTTCGACATCTGAACCACCACGTTCCGAACGGCCCGGTATGCGCCTGCGCTACCGGGTCGTTCGCGGTCGTGGCTGACACTTCGGGCAGCTGTACGACGAGCGGTTCATGAACTTCTCGCGGCGGATCGGCGCGCCGCAGCGTCGGCACGGCTCGTTCTCGCGCCCGTAGACGTTCAGGGAACGCTCGAAGTAACCGGACTCCCCGTTGACGTTGACGTACAGAGCGTCGAACGACGTACCGCCCTGCCCGAGAGCCTCCGCCATCACCTCGGTAGCCGCATCGAGAGCCGACCGGAGCTTCGGACGCGACAGCGCGTCGGTCGGCCGGTTGCCGTGAATCCTTGCGCGCCACAGCGCTTCGTCGGCGTAGATGTTGCCGATGCCGGAGACGACGGTCTGGTCGAGCAGCGCACGCTTGATCTCGGTGTGCTTGGTGCGCAGCACGGCCACGACCGCGTCCGGGTCGAACCGGGAATCCATCGGGTCGCGGGCGATGTGCGCGACCGGCAGCGGCAGACGATCACCGTCCACCTCGACGAGCGGAGCCAGGGCCCAGCCTCCGAAGGTGCGCTGGTCGACGAAACGCAGATCGGCACCGTTGTCGAGGACGGCGCGGATACGCAGATGCTTCTCGTCCGGCACGGTCGGAGGCTGCACGAGCATCTGCCCGCTCATCCCCAGGTGCACCACGAGCGCCAGATCGGCCGGTTCGAGCACGAGCCACATGTACTTGCCGCGACGCTCGACCGAGGCGACCTTCTGACCGGTCACCTGCAGTGCGAGATCGCGCGGACCGGGCTCGTGCCGGCGGACGGCACGCGGATGCAGCACCTGTACCGAGTCCACCGTCGCGCCGACGACGTGCGCGTCGAGTCCGCGACGGACCACCTCGACCTCGGGAAGTTCGGGCACCTGCGGTCAGTTGCTCTCGGTGGGCGTCTCGGCGGATCCGGACTGCTGATCGGAAGCCCCGACATCACCGGCTTCGGCAGCAGTGCCCTCGGTCAGCGCGTTCCACGCGGCCGACGCGGCCTTCTGCTCGGCTTCCTTCTTGGTACGTCCGACACCGGTGCCATAGGGATTGCCACCGATGAGGGCGGTGGCGGTGAATTCCTTGTCGTGGTCGGGACCCGTGGCGGTGATCTCGTAGGCGGGAACACCGAGACCGCGTTCGGCGGTGAGTTCCTGCAGACTCGTCTTCCAGTCCAGACCGGCACCGAGGCGGGGGCCGCGTTCGAGCAGTGCGGCGAACAGGCGCAGGACCACTTCGCGCGCGACGTCGATGCCGTGGGCGAGATGGACGGCGCCGAGAAGCGATTCCATTCCGTCGGCCAGGATGCTGGCCTTGTCGCGTCCGCCCGTCAGCTCCTCGCCCTTACCGAGCAGGAGGTGCACTCCGAGCCCACCTTCTCCGAGGCCGCGCGCCACCTCGGCGAGCGCGTGCATGTTGACGACGCTCGCGCGGATCTTGGCGAGTTCGCCCTCGGACTTGTCCGGGTGGGTGAGGTAGAGCTTTTCGGTCACCGCGAGCCCGAGGACGGCATCGCCGAGGAACTCGAGACGTTCGTTGGTGGGCAACCCGCCGTTCTCGTAGGCGTACGAGCGGTGGGTGAGCGCCAAGGACAGCAGTTCTGCGTCCAGAGGCACGCCGAGGGCGGCGAGGAGAGACTCGTGGCTCTCTTCGCCGCCCTCGGTAGCTGTTTCGGAGGACTTGCTCGTCACGTGAATACCGATTAGACGGGCGCGGTCACCTGACGGCCGTTGTAGGTGCCGCACGACGGGCACGCCACGTGGGGCAGCTTCTTCTCTCCGCAACCCCGGTTCGGGCAGGTGACGAGCGTCGGCGCAGTGGTGTTCCACTGGCTGCGCCGCGACCGGGTGTTGGAACGCGACATTCTGCGCTTGGGGACGGCCACGTCTACTTCTCCTCGTTGTTCGAGCTGTCGATTTGACTGCTGGGTTCTTCGGAGCCCGCGCCGAACTTGGCTGCCAACCCAGCCCAGCGAGGATCCATTGTCTCATGACGGTGCCCGGATTCTGCAATCGCCAGGCGAATGCCGCATTCGGGGCACAATCCCGCACAGTCGTCACTACACAACGGCTGCAGCGGAAGTTCCAGACCCACCGCGTTCACGAGGACCGGTTCGAGATCGATCAGATCGTTCTCGACGCGGTACACCTCGTCGTCCTCGGTGGTCTGCTCCGTAACGCTGTTCGGGTAGGCGAACAGCTCGGTGAGGTACACGTCCACCGGCTCGGTGAACGACTCGAGGCACCGAGAGCACTCACCGACGGCGTCGGCACGAACACTACCGGTGACCAGGACGCCCTCGGACACCGACTCCAGGCGGAGATCGAGATCGATCTCGGAGCCTTCCTCGATCGCGATCAGATCGAGCCCGATGCGCGAGGGTGACGGCACCTTCCGCTCGACCGTACGCATCGAACCGGGCCGACGGCCCAGGGAGAGCGTGTCGAACACCAGCCCGGAGTCCCGGCCGGAACGGGACGTGCTGGAATCACGGGTGGACACGGGGAACTCACCTTCTTCGGACGACGCAGGACACGACTCGGTCGTGATAGGGCAACCGCTCCATGATACGCGATGGGCGGCAGGAGCGAAAATCCCGCGGGTCAGCGGCGACGGCTCGCCCGGTGGTCGGCCTCCGCGAAGTCGGGAGCACCCGACAGCCGCAGCTGCTGCCGGCCGCGGCCGACGGACCGCAGCGTGGTGCCGAGCAGTTCCTCGAACTCCGCCAGCTTGCCGTCGATGTACTCGTCGCACTCGGTCCGGAGACGGTCGGACTCGGCGTGGGCCGAATCGATGACTCGCGCCGACTCGGCGTGTGCGGCCTGCACGACCTCGGTCTGCGACACCAGGCGTGCCTTCTCGGCCTCACCCTCGGCCACGGAACGCTCGTAGGACGCCTGCCCGGACTCGACCAGGCGGTCGGCCTCGATGCGGGCACGCCCGGTCACGCTCTCGTACTGCTTGTTGCCCTCGGCCACGAGATCGTCGGCCTCGGCCTGCGCATCGCGCACGAGTTCCTCGGCGTGGGCGCGGGCCTCCTTGACCATGCGGTCCGCCTGGGCCTTCGCGTCCGCGAGCATCCGGTCGGCGTCGGCGCGCGCGTCCTCGAGGAGGGTGCGCGCCTCCTCGTCGGCGTCCCCGACGGTCTTGTCGGCCTGGGCCCGCGCATCGTTGATCAGCTTGTCGCGGTGATCGAGGACGTCCTGCGCGTCGTCGAGTTCGGGCGGCAGCGCGTCGCGCACGTCGTCGAGCAGTTCGAGGACATCGCCGCGCGGTACCACGCAGCTCGCCGTCATCGGAACGCTACGTGCCTCTTCGACGATTGCGACCAGCTCGTCGAGTGCCTCGAATACCCGGTACACGCCCAACCCCAATCACTCGCTCGACACGACCGGTGCGGTCGCGCCGCCGTCCAGTCTGCCGCAGCGCAGGGCACGCTCGTGTGCCCTGCGCTCGGTGTGTCGGGATACGGCCGTCACAGGCCGCGCGGGAGGGTGCGGTCTATTTCGCGGCGGCCCGCTCGGCCAGGCGCGCGAGCAGACGATCGTGCACGGAGCCCGGCAGCATCTCGGAGACGTCGCCACCGTAGGTCGCGACCTCCTTGACGAGCGAGCTCGACAGGTAGCTGTAGACCGGGTTGGTGGCGACGAACAGCGTGTCGACGCCGGTGAGCTTGTGGTTCATCTGCGCCATCTGCAGCTCGTAGTCGAAGTCGTTGGCGCCGCGCAGACCCTTGACGATCGCGGTGATCCCCCGCTCCCGGGCGTAATCGACGAGCAGGCCCTGCCAGGCGTCGACCGTGACGTTCGACAGGTGCGACGTGGCCTCGGTGAGCATCTCGAGGCGTTCGTCGATCGTGAACATCCCCTGCTTGTTGGGATTGATCGTGACGGTCACGACGACCTCGTCGAACTGGGCCGAGACCCTGCCGATGACGTCGAGGTGTCCGTTGGTGACCGGGTCGAAGGATCCTGGGCAGACCGCGCGGCTCATGACCCAGCACCGTAGCAGGTGGCGATCTCCACTCTCGTCTCGCCGTAGCGCTTCGACCTGCCGACCTCGAATCCCTGCGGCCACACCGTTTCCGGTGATCGCGACGACCGTTCGACCACGACGATCGAGCCGTCCTCTACCCAGCCTCCGGACACGAGCGTCTCGAGCATGCCGGTGACGGCCTCCTCGGTCACGGCGTAGGGCGGGTCGGCCAGGACGAGGTCGTAGACGCGGTCCGGGGTGCCCGCGAGTACAGCGGATACCGGTGCGGTGCGCAGCACCGCACCGGACAGTCCGACCGTCGCGATGTTCTCGCGGATCACGCCCGCCGCCTTCGCGTCGGACTCGACGAGCATCGCGTGCTCGGCGCCGCGGGACAGCGCCTCGAGACCGAGCGCCCCCGACCCCGCGTAGAGGTCGAGGACGGCGGCTCCGTCGATGTCCATGCGTGCGTCGAGCGAACTGAACAGGGCTTCGCGCACCCGTTCGGAAGTGGGCCGGGTCCCGCGGGGCGGCACCTTCAGGCGCCGCCCCCCGGCCCGGCCGGCGACGATCCGTGTCACTCGGCGCTGTCTCCCGTGGACACCTCGACGAGCAGGTCGCCACCTTCGACCTGTTGCACCGGCCCGATCGCGACGCGCGTGATGCGTCCACCGCGCGGCGCGGTGATCGCGGCCTCCATCTTCATGGCCTCGATCGTGGCGACGGTGTCGCCGGCCGAGACGCTGTCGCCCTCGGACACGACGAGGGTGACCATGCCGGCGAAGGGCGCCGCGACGTGACCGGGATGGTTGCGGTCGGCCTTCTCTGCGGCAGGGATCTCCGCAGCCACCGAGCGGTCGCGCACCGACACCGGGCGCAGCTGCCCGTTGAGGATGCACATGACCGTGCGGTAGCCCTTCTCGTCGGCATCGGAGATCGCCTCGAGGCCGATGAGCAGTTCGACACCCTTGTCCAGGCGCACCCGGTGCTCGTCGCCGTGACGCAGACCGTAGAAGAACTGGTTGGCCGACAGCTCGGTGGTGTCGCCGTAGGTCTCGCGGTGCTGCTCGAACTCCTTCGCGGGGCCCGGGAAGAGCAGGCGGTTGAGCATGCGGCGACGCTCGTCGGACGAACCGCCGAGGGCCTTCTCCTCCTCCGGCGCGAGCGGGGTGACCGGTTTGGGCTCGGCGCGGCCCGACAGCGCCTTGCTGCGGAAGGGCTCGGGCCAGCCGCCGGCCGGGGTTCCGAGATCGCCGCGCAGGAAGCCGATCACCGAATCGGGGATGTCGTACTTGCCGGGCTCGGCGGCGAAGTCGTCGACCGAGACGCCCGCGCCCACGAGGTGCAGCGCGAGGTCGCCGACGACCTTGCTCGACGGCGTGACCTTGATCAGGCGGCCCAGGAGGCGGTCGGCGCCGGCGTAGGCGGCCTCGACCTCCTCGAAGCGGTCGCCGAGGCCCAGCGCGATGGCCTGCTGGCGCAGATTCGACAGCTGACCGCCGGGGATCTCGTGGGTGTAGACGCGGCCGGTCGGTGCGGGCAGGCCCGACTCGAACGGTGCGTACACCTTACGCAGCGCCTCCCAGTACGGCTCGAGATCGCACACGGCCTGCAGGTCGAGACCGGTGTCGAACTCGCTGTTCGCCGCGGCGGCGACGATCGCCGACAGGGCGGGCTGGCTCGTCGTACCGGCCAGCGCCGCGGACGCACCGTCGACGGCGTCGGCACCGGCATGCCAGGCCGCGAGGTAGGTGGCGAGCTGACCGCCCGGGGTGTCGTGCGTGTGCACGTGCACGGGCAGATCGAAGTTGCTGCGCAGCGCCGACACGAGCGTCGCGGCAGCCGGGGCGCGCAGCAGACCCGCCATGTCCTTGATGGCCAGGACGTGCGCACCGGCCTCGACGATCTCCTCGGCCAGACGCAGGTAGTAGTCGAGCGTGTAGATCGTCTCGTTCGGGTTCGACAGGTCGCCGGTGTAGGACATCGCGACCTCGGCGAGGGTGGTGCCGGTCTCGCGGACGGCGTCGATCGCCGGGCGCATCTGGTCGACGTTGTTCAGCGCGTCGAAGATGCGGAAGATGTCGATGCCGGTGTCGGCGGCCTCCTGCACGAAGGCGCGGGTGACGGCCTCCGGGTAGGGGGTGTAGCCGACGGTGTTGCGTCCGCGCAGCAGCATCTGCAGGTTGATGTTCGGGATCGCCTCGCGCAGCGCCGCGAGCCGCTCCCACGGATCCTCGTGCAGGAAGCGCAGAGCGACGTCGTAGGTCGCGCCGCCCCACGCCTCGATCGACAGCAGCTGCGGCGTCATCCGGGCCACGTGCCCGGCCACGGTCAGCAGGTCCTTGCTGCGCACGCGGGTCGCGAGCAGCGACTGGTGGGCGTCGCGGAAGGTGGTGTCGGTGACGCCGATCGCCTTCTGCTCACGCAGCGCACGGGCGAAGCCCTCGGGGCCGAGCTCGAGCAGACGCTGACGCGAACCGGCCGGCGGCTCGGCGTTCAGATCGATCGCGGGCAGCTTGTCGTGCGGGTAGACCGTGGTGGTGCGTTCACCGTGCGGCTTGTTCACCGTCACGTCGGCGAGGTACCGCAGGATCTTGGTACCGCGGTCGGCGGACGAGCGCAGCGTCAGCAGGTGCGGGCGCTCCTCGATGAACGAGGTGTTGACGTTGCCGCCGCGGAAGTCCTCGTCGTCGAGCACCGCCTGCAGGAACGGGATGTTCGTGGCGACGCCGCGGATGCGGAACTCGGCGACCGCGCGGCGCGCGCGGGCGACCGCGGTCTCGAAGTTGCGGCCGCGGCAGGTGAGCTTGACGAGCATCGAGTCGAAGTGGGCGGAGATCTCCGCGCCGACCGAGGTGCCGCCGTCGAGACGGATGCCGGCACCGCCCGGGGTGCGGTAGCCGGTGATGCGGCCGGTGTCCGGACGGAATCCGTTGGCCGGGTCCTCGGTCGTGATGCGGCACTGCAGCGCCGCGCCGCGGATGGTGATGCTGTCCTGCGACAGGCCCAGTTCCTCGAGCGACTCGCCCGCGGCGATGCGCAGCTGGGACTGCACGAGGTCGACGTCGGTGATCTCCTCGGTGACCGTGTGCTCGACCTGGATACGCGGGTTCATCTCGATGAACACGTGGTTGCCGCGTTCGTCGACGAGGAACTCGACGGTTCCTGCGCACTGGTAGCCGATCTCCTTGGCGAAGGCGACGGCGTCGGCGCAGATACGGTCGCGCAGCTCGGGATCGAGATTCGGGGCAGGGGCGAGCTCGATGACCTTCTGGTGGCGGCGCTGCACCGAGCAGTCGCGCTCGTACAGGTGGATGACGTTGCCGTGCTTGTCGGCGAGGATCTGCACCTCGATGTGCCGCGGGTTGACCACGGCCTGTTCCAGGAAGACGGTGGGATCGCCGAAGGCGGCGTCTGCCTCGCGGGAGGCGGCTTCGATGGCCTCGCGCAGCTGGGAGGGTTCGGCGACCCGGCGCATGCCGCGTCCGCCACCACCGGCGACAGCCTTGACGAAGACCGGGAAGTTCATCGTCTCCGAGGCGGCGACCAGTTCGTCGACGTCCGACGACGGCTCCGACGACGCCAGCACCGGGAGGCCGGCGGCCTTCGCCGAGGCGATCGCGCGGGCCTTGTTGCCCGTCAGCTCGAGGATCTCCGCCGACGGACCGACGAAGGTGATGCCCGCTTCGGCGCACGCCGCGGCGAGGTCCGGATTCTCGGAGAGGAAGCCGTAGCCGGGATAGATCGCGTCGGCACCGGCCGACACGGCCGCTTCGACGATCTTCTCGACCGACAGGTATGCGCGGACCGGGTGCCCCTCCTCACCGATCTGATAGGCCTCGTCGGCCTTCAACCGGTGCAGGGAGTTCCGGTCTTCGTACGGGAACACCGCGACCGTCCCGGCACCCAGTTCGTAGGCGGCACGGAACGCGCGGATCGCGATCTCGCCACGGTTGGCGACAAGCACTTTCGAGAACATTGGTCGACGGTACCGCGACGTAACATGCCGCCTTCGACGCGCGTTCCACATCGTGGGACAAGGCGTCCGGATGGCACGACTGGAACGATGCAGTCGGCCCTGTCGTAACACGGCGTCAACATGCCGGGCACGGCCACCGAAACCTCACCGCGGGCTCTGGGGCACGGTGTACGGAACGTAACTCACGACTTGTCGAGATACGCCACGCGTTCGGCGTCGAGCGCGGCCCGCACCATGCTCGCGAGCCCCGGGTGGTGTTCGAGGCCGGGATCCTTCTCCGTCACCGTCCGGGAGAAGTCGCGGGCTGCCTCGATGACGTCGGCGTCGTCGACGAGCGAGAGCAACCGCAGCGTCGACACGGTGCCGGACTGGGCGACACCGAGGACATCGCCCTCGCGGCGCAACTGCAGATCGAGCTGGGCGAGCTCGAAACCGTCGGTGGTGCCGGCCACGGCCTCGAGCCGCATCATCGTCGGGGTCGCGGGCTTCGCGTCGGTCACGAGCAGGCACAGGCCCTGATGGCCGCCACGACCGACGCGACCGCGCAGCTGGTGCAGCTGGCTGACACCGAACCGGTCGGCATCGACGATCACCATCACGGTCGCGTTCGGCACGTCGACACCGACCTCGACGACGGTCGTGCACACGAGCACGTCGAGCTCCGCGGCGTTGAAGGCCTGCATCACCGCGTCCTTCTCGTCGCCGGGGAGGCGGCCGTGCAGCAGCCCCACCCTCAGGTCGCGCAGCGGACCGGAGGTGAGGAACTCGAACTGCTCGAGCACCGAGACGGTCTCGGGCGGGGCCTGCTTGCCCTTCGTCGATCCCGACGGCTCGGGCCCGTCCGGATCGAAGAGCGCGTCGTCGTCGGAATCGCCGTCGCCGATGCGGGAACACACCACGTAGGCCTGCCGTCCGTCGGCGACCTCCTCGCGGATGCGCTCCCACGCGCGGTCGACCCACTTCGGATGCACCTTCGCCGGGACCACGCGGCTGACGATCGGCGACCGTCCTCGAGGGAGTTCGCGCAACGTCGAGACCTCGAGGTCGCCGAGCACCGTCATCGCGATGGTGCGCGGGATCGGCGTCGCGGTCATCACCAGCACGTGCGGGGACGCGCCGTCGCGACCTCGCGACCGCAGTGCGTCGCGTTGTTCGACACCGAAACGATGCTGCTCGTCGATCACCACGAGACCGAGGTCGAAGAACTGCACCGTGTCCTCGATCAGCGCGTGCGTGCCGATGACGATCCCGGCATCGCCCGTCACCGTCTCGTTGAGCGCGGCCCGCTTGCGTGCGACCCCCATCGAGCCGGTCAGCAGAGTCACGCGGGTCGCGAGTTCGTGGGCGCCGAGTTCGCCCGCCGCGGCGAGATCGCCCAGCATCTTCGTGAGCGAGCGCGCGTGCTGCGCCGCGAGCACCTCGGTGGGTGCGAGCAGCGCGCACTGCCGACCGGAGTCGATCACCTGCAGCATCGCCCGCAGCGCCACGATGGTCTTGCCCGAGCCGACCTCGCCCTGGAGCAGCCGGTTCATGGGGTGTTCGCGTGCGAGATCGGCCGCGATCTCGTCGGCCACCGAGAGCTGCCCGGCCGTCAGCTCGAAGGGCAGCCGCCGGTCGAACTCGTCGGCGATTCCGCCCTCGCGACGCGGGCAGGACGGCGCCGACCGCACCTCGACGTCGTGCCGGCGTCCGGCGAGCACGAGCTGCACCGCGGCGGCCTCGTCGAACCGCAGGCGGTCGCGTGCCCGGTCGATCTCCTGCTTCGTGTCGGGCAGGTGGATCGAGCGGAGCGCCTCGTCGAGGCCCACGAAGCCGTGCTCGTCGCGCACCCACTCGGGCAGCGGATCGTCGACGTGATCGAGCTGGTCGAGCACCTGCCGCACGCAGCGCATGACGGTCCACGACTCGACCTCGCGAGTCGCGCGGTACATCGGGATCAGCGCTCGGTCGAAGACCGACATATCGACCCCCGACCCATCCTGCGCGGTGCGGGCGAGACCCGCCAGGGCGCCGGCGCCCCGCACCCGTGCGGGGGTTGCCGAGACCAGATCCTCGGCGTCGCGCGGCTCGGGCAGCACGAGATAGCTCGGATGGGTCAGGCTCCACTTGTCGCGGAAGTACTTCACGGTGCCCGAGAACATCGCGCGCACGCCTGGCTTGATGTTGTGCTTGACCCGGTGCGGGTTGAAGAAGGTGACGTCGATGCTGTGGCGATCGGAGCGCAACCGCACCGCGAGGCGCTTGCCGGCGCGGGACTTCATCGGCACCTCCTGCGCCGACTCGACCCGCGCGATGATCGTGATGTGCTGGCCCTCCGCGGGCCGACTCTCGCCGAGCTCGGCACCCTGGGTGGCGTAGCGGTGCGGATAGTGCCTCAGCAGATCCTCGACGGTGGTCATCCCGAACGCGTCGTGCAAGGCGTCCGCCGTCTTGCGGCCGAGGACATGATCGAGCCGGTCCGCGAGTGTCGCCACTGCCGTCCCTTCCGCTACTCCTGCGGTGGCCTCGCGGCGCACCGGCTACTCGACGCCGAGCTGCAGCAGGTCGCTGCGCTGACCGCCCTGGTAGACCACCACGTCGATCTCCGGGTGACGGCGATCGAGGTGAGCGGCCAGTTGCTCGACGAGTCCGTCGGGGGCGTCGGCGCCGACCAGCATCGTCACGAGCTCGCCGCCCGCGGCGAGAATCCTGTCGAGCAGCGACGCTCCCGCTGTCACCAGATCATGCTCGATCACTACGACATCATGGCCGGCCAGTCCGAGACTGTCGCCGGGCTCGCACGTTCCGACCCAGGTCAGCGCACGTTCGTTCGCGTACCGCAGCGATCCCCAGCGCACGCACGACGCCGCCTCCGACATCGCGAAGGCGTCGTCGACGGTGGCGCGCATCGGGTCGTGCACGGCCAACGAGGCCAGTCCCTGGACCACGGAGGAGGACGGCAGGAACATCACGTCGCGGTCGTCCCGCCGCGCCCGGGCGCCCACGGCGACGACGTCCTGCGCGGAGAGCGCACCGTTGGGGAGCACGAGGACGTCCCGGCTCGGCAGTTCCCGGATCGCCTCGAGCAGTTCGTCCGGGGCCGAGATCTCCTCGGCCCGCAGCACCCGGGCACCCTCCGCCTCGAACAGTTCGGCCGCGCCCTCGCCGCCCACCACTGCGAGGACCGCCCGGGACTGCTCCTCCGCCGGCTCGGCACGGACCGGGGCGGGAGCCGTGCCGAGCGCCCCAGCGCCGTCGCCGCACCCGCGACGCGCGGACTCGAGCGCGAAGCACGTGATGTCGATGCGGCTCAGCGAACCCGCCGCGAGACCGGCCTCCACGGCGGCTCCGGGATCGCAGCAGTGCACGTGCACGGACCAGCACCCCGATCCCCCGGCGACGATCGCGACCGAGTCGCCGAGCGCGTCGAGAGACGACCGCAGGGCGTCCATGCACGCGTCGTCGGAGTTCCCGACGAGATACATCACCTCGTATTCCTGCTGGTCGCCGTCGTGACGTTCGTCGACGATCTCGGGTTCGACCACGGGCCGCGAGGCGCCGGCGAGCACCATCCGGCGATCGGGACGTGTTCCGGTGGCGACCTCCACCAGGCAGTCGAGCAGCACGAGCAGGCCGAGACCGCCGGCGTCGACGACCCCGGCCTCGGCGAGGACGTCGAGCTGAGTGGTGGTGCGCTGCAGCGCGTCGGCGGCGGCATCGGCACTCGCGACGGCGACATCGCACACGGTCGCATCCGTCTCCGAGGCGACGCGGGTCGCGCCGTCGGCCGCAGCTTCGAGGACGCTGACGATGGTGCCCTTCGCGGGTGCACTGAGCGCTCCGGTCACGAGCGTCGCGGCGTTGGAGAAGGCGGCGGCGAGGTCCCGGGCGCCGATCGTCGTCAGTCCCGCGATCGCGTCGGCGAGACCGCGCAGTGCCTGCGCCAGGATGATCCCGGAGTTGCCCCGTGCCCCGGCGAAGGCGCCGCGCGCGAGCCCTTCGGCGACGTCGGATGCGGTGAGCGCGCCGTCCACGGGCCCGCCGATCCGGGCCGCCGCGGCCTGCAGGGTGATCAGCAGATTGTTTCCGGTGTCCCCGTCGGGCACCGGGAAGACGTTGAGCGAGTTGATCTCCGCTCGGCGCTGTTCGAGCGCTTCCACACCGAACTCGACCCACCGGCGCAGCGCCCGCCCGTCCACCGTGTCCTCGGCTCCGAGCAACGATTCCACCCCCTTCGCCTCGTCCTACGGGCATCGTCCACCTCTACGATCGGTACCGTTGCGCACGGTGCCGAGCCCTGGCGAACAGGTTAGCCGCGACCCGGCGCACCGTCCGGTTTGGCCAACCGCCCTCGAGTTCGCTAAGCTTGCCGGGTTGCCTCGCACGGGCGGCTCGTTCCCCGTGTTCGCAAGGCGAAACAACAGACAGAAGATCTATCCACTAGACACAAGGAGTTCGCGACATGGCTGCCGTCTGCGACGTATGCGCCAAGGGCCCCGGCTTCGGGAAGTCGGTCTCGCACTCGCACCGGCGTACCAACCGTCGCTGGAACCCGAACATCCAGAGCGTGCGCGCTCAGGTTGCACCGGGCAACACCCGCAAGATGAACGTGTGCACCTCCTGCCTCAAGGCCGGCAAGGTCGTCCGCGGCTGATTCCCGGTCGAGTCGTAGCGAAGGCCCCCTGCGCTGATTGCGCAGGGGGCCTTCGCCGTTCGATCCCGCGGCCGGATATCGTGCGGGAATGACCGAGAACCAAGTTTCCTTCCCCGACAGCGACTCTCTCCGTTCACTGGTGAGTGTGGAGGACCGCGTCCTGCGGATCGCCGTGGCGACCTCCGAGCACGGCACCTCCCTGTCCCCCGCAGGGATGGAGCAGGGCATCGCGGCCCTGCGCGCGGCAGGCCCCGAGATCGGCGCCGTGCTGCTCGTCGGTGAGGGTGCGAACTTCTGCGCGGGCGGCAACGTCCACGGATTCGCCGCGGCCGAGGACCGCGGCGCCCACCTGCTCGAGATCGCGAACCTCTTCCACGACTTCGTGCGCGAACTGGAGAAGGCGGCCGTGCCGGTCGTCGCCGCCGTGCACGGCTGGGCCGCCGGCGCCGGCATGAGCCTGGCGTTGCTCGCCGACATCGCACTCGCCGGCCCCGGCACGAAGATGCGCGCCGCGTACCCGTCGATCGGCTTCTCCCCCGACGGCGGCATGTCGTGGACCCTGCCGCGGATCGTCGGCCCGTCGCGGGCACGGGAGATCATCATGACCGACGCCGTGATCGGCGCCGACGAAGCCGTGCGCCTGGGTCTGCTCAGCCGGCTCGTCGCCGACGGCGAGATCCAGAGCGAGGGGTTGCGACTCGCACGGACCCTCGCGCACGGACCCACGCAGTCCTACGCCGCCATCCGCTCGCTCGTGGCGGGCTCGGCCGGACGATCACTGTCCGACCACCTCGATGCCGAAGCCGCCTCGATCTCCGCCGCCGCGACGACGCCCACGGGTATCGAGGGTGTCGACGCCTTCATCGCCAAGCGGCGCCCGGACTGGGATTCGGCCCGCGCCTGACATCCGGGCGGCGGATCGGTGGTCAGGGCAGCCGCCAGTCCACCGGTTCGCCGCCCCGCTCGACGAGCAGAGCGTTCGAGCGGCTGAACGGACGCGACCCGAAGAATCCGCGTGAGGCCGACAGCGGGGACGGGTGCGCCGACTTCACGGTGGGCACACCGCCGAGCATGGGTTCGAGGGTCGCCGCGTCGCGGCCCCACAGGATCGCGACGAGCGGGGTACCGCGCGCGACCAGCGCGCGGATCGCCTGCTCGGTGACGGCCTCCCAGCCCTTGCCGCGGTGCGAGGCCGGCTGGCCCGGCGCGACGGTGAGGACCCGGTTGAGCAACAGGACACCGTGCTCGGTCCACGGCGACAGGTCGCCCGTGGAGGGCTGCGGCAGACCGAGATCGTCGGTGTACTCGCGATAGATGTTGGCGAGACTGCGCGGGATGGGACGGACGTCCGGAGCCACCGAGAAGCTCAGTCCCACAGCGTGACCCGGAGTGGGATAGGGATCCTGCCCGACGATCAGGACGCGGACGGATTCGAACGGCTGCGTGAAGGCACGCAGCACGTTCGGACCGGACGGCAGATAACTGCGGCCCGCGGCGAGTTCGGCGCGGAGGAACTGCCCCATCGCGGTGATGTCACCTGCGACGGGTTCGAGTGCTCGCGCCCAACCCGCCTCGACGAGTTCGGACAGGGGCCGACCGGAACGGGGCTCGTCCGCTCCCCCGGCCGCGGACTGTGTGTCGACGGTGTCGGCCACCTGTCACTCCTGGTCGATGCGGCGGAGGGCGGTCCGGTAGTAGGCGGCGTTCGCCGCATACATCTCGGCGTTGGCGTCGAAGTTGTTCTCGGGGATCTCGTAGCCCTCGCGGACCTTCGCGGGGATACCCATCGCCATGCGGCGGGGCGGCAGTTCGAAGCGCGGCGGGATCAGGGCGCCGGCGGCGACCTGCGCGCCGGCACCGATGACCGATCCGTTGAGGACGAGCGAACCCGAGCCGATCAGCGCGCCGTCACCGATCGTGGAGCCCTCGATGTGCGCGTTGTGCCCGACGACGCACCGCGCGCCGATGACGGTGGCCTCGATCGCGGTGCAGTGGATGATCGTGCCGTCCTGGATGTTGGTCTTCTCCCCCACGGTGATCGTGCCGTAGTCCCCGCGCAGCACCGCCGAGGGCCACACGGAGGCACCGGCACCGAGGGTGACGTTGCCGATCACGACCGCGTCGGGATGAACCCACGCGTCGGGATGGATATCGGGGACACGCTCGCCGAGTGCGTAGACAGCCATGACTGCAGAACCTATCTCGAGCGAACCCCACCCGGAGTGAGCGGCCTAGAGACCAGCGCCCGCCGCGAAGCTCTCCCAGCCTCCGGATCCGTCGTGGCGCTGCCCGTCGACCGTGACGCCGGAGCCTTCCAGGACCACGCCGATCGGCCGCCATCCGTCCGGCAGGACGACCTCGCGAGGGAAGCAGGCCGCGAGGGCATGATCCTCGCCGCCGGTGAGGATCCATTCCCACGGGTCGGCCGCCAGTACCCGACCGGCCTCGCGGAGTTGCGTGTCGGGAGCGAGCGCACCGGAGTCGAGGTCGATCGCGACCTCCGAGGCCGTGCAGATGTGCCCGAGATCGGCGACGAGACCGTCGGAGATGTCGGTGCAGGCGTGGGCGCCGGCTGCGGCCGCTGCAGGACCTGCTGCATAGGGCGGAGTGGGCACACGATGCGCCGCGACGAGTTCGGGGAAGTCCCGGTTGCCGGCCAGCAGCAGGGCCAGACCCGCCGCGGAGCGACCGGTGCGACCGGCGAGGGCGACGACGTCGCCGGGGCAGGCGGTGGAGCGGAGCAGCGGTGGCCGTCCGTCGAGTTCGCCGAGCACGGTGACCGAGACGATCACCTGACCCGCCTGCACGAGATCGCCTCCCACGACTCCGGCGCCGACCTCCTCCGCAGCCTCCCCGATGCCCGCCGAGATGCCGTCGAGCACGGCGACGGGAGTCTCGGGCGGACAACCGAGGCCGACGACGAAGGCCGTGGGGCGTGCGCCGACCGCGGCGACATCGGCTCCGTTCTGGGCGACCGCCTTGCGTCCCACCTCTTCCGGGCTCGACCAGTCGAACCGGAAGTGACGTCCTTCGACCAGCATGTCGGTCGAGATCGCGATGCGCCCGTCGGCCGCTGTCACGACCGCCGCATCGTGGCCCGGCCCGACGAGTGTGCTGTCGGGTTGCCGCCGTGCTCTCACCGCGCGCTCGATCACGGGGAATTCGCCGATGTCGGCGACGGTGGGTCCGGTCGGGTTCGTCACGGTGACGGTCGCCTCTTTCTCGGTCGCCGGTGGGAGAGAGCCGGCACGTGCCCTGCTACGTTCGATCACGCTACCGCCCCCTGTCCCCGAGCCCGGATGCTGGACACGATGACCGACACCTCTGCTTCCGATCGCGAACCTTCCGACGACGCCCCCGCCGAGGCACCCGGATCGGACGGGACGCGACGCAGTCCCGCTCTGATCGCCACGGCGATCGCACTGCCCGTCGCTCTGCTGGTCGGCGTGGTGGTGGCGGCCGTGATCGTGTCGCAGTCACCTGTGAACACGCCTGTCGGCCTCGGTCCCGTGCCTGCTCCGGAAGCAGAATCCGAATCCTGCTCGCAGTTGCTCGACGCGCTGCCGGAGGAGCTCGGCGACTACACGCGCGCCGAACTGGCCGATCCGGCACCGGTGGGTGCGGCGGCCTGGCAGTCGGACGACGGCGAGGAGGTCGTCCTGCGCTGCGGTCTCGACCGGCCCGACCAGTTCGACCAGGCGGCGGCGCTGCAGGTGATCGACGACGTGCAGTGGTTCGAGGTGTCGGGAGCCGAGCAGGGTATCCCGGCGAGCACGTGGTTCGCCGTCGACCGGCCGGTCTACGTGGCATTGACCGTGCCCGACGGATCCGGGCCGACCCCGCTGCAGGACATCACAGCGACGATCTCGGCCACACTCCCGCAGCAGCAGATCGATCCGGCGCCGATCCGCTGAGCGGGATCTACCCCTCCGTCTTCACTACGACCCACGAACGAAGGTCGGCCCCGGCACCGTGGTGTGGTGCCGGGGCCGACCGTGTTCGTCGCCGCGCCGATCAGGACGCGTGCATGGTCCCCGTGCGCTGGTAGCGCTCGTGGAAGGAGAACGCCTCACCGAGCAGGTGCGGGGTGTGACCTGCTCCGGGGGCGGCTTCTGCGCGCTCGATGTAGTCGAGCAGTTCGGCGCGGTAGTCGGGATGCGCGCAGCGCTCCACGACGACCCGCGACCGACGACGGGGAGACAGGGCGCGTAGATCGGCGAGACCCTGTTCGGTCACGATGACCTGCACGTCGTGCTCGGTGTGATCGACGTGCGGCACCATCGGGACGATCGACGAGATCGCGCCGTCGCGGGCCGTCGACGGGCTCAGGAACATCGACAGGTAGCCGTTGCGCGCGAAGTCGCCGGAGCCACCGATGCCGTTCATGATGCGGGTGCCCATCACGTGGGTGGAGTTGACGTTGCCGTAGACGTCGGCCTCGAGCATGCCGTTCATGGCGATGATGCCGAGTCGGCGCACGATCTCGGGGTGGTTGCTGATCTCCTGCGGCCGCAACATGATGTGGTCGCGGTAGAAGTCGATGTTCTCGACGAAGTCGTTCAGCCCCGCTTCGGACAGTGCAAGGGCGGTGGCCGAGGCGAACCGGACGGTGCCGTGCTTGACGAGGTCGAGCATGCCGTCCTGGATGACCTCCGAGTAGCAGGTCAGCCCCCGGTACGGTCCGCTGTCGAGACCGGCGAGCACGGCGTTGGCGACATTGCCGACACCCGACTGCAGCGGAAGCAGCGTGTCGGCGGGCAGCCGTCCCGCGGCGACCTCGTGCGCGAAGAAGTCGAGGACGTGGTCGGCGATGGCCCGGCTGGTGGCGTCGGGCGCCGTGAGCGCGGTCGCACTGTCGGGACGGTCGGTCTCGACGACCGCGACGACGCGTTCCGGATCGATCCGGAAGTAGGGCTGGCCGATGCGGTCCTCGACGTCGGTGAGGTCGATCGGACGGCGGTTCGGGGGAAGCGCGGTGCCGTAGTAGACGTCGTGCACGCCGTCCATGGCGGCGGGGATCCACGTGTTGACCTCGAGGATCACCTTCTCGGCGACGTCGAGCCAGGTCTTGTTGTTGCCGATGGACGTGGCGGGGATCAGCTCGCCCGTCTCCGTGATGCCGGAGATCTCGACGACGGCGACGTCGACGTGTCCGTAGTAGCCTTCCCAGACCTGCTGGGCGACGTGCGACAGGTGGATGTCGACGTAGTCCATGCGGCCTTCGTTGATCCGCCCTCGGGCGGTGGGCTCTGCCTGGTACGGCATACGCAGCGCGATCCCGTCGACATCGGCGAGCATGCGCTCGGTGTCGGAGGCCACCGACGCTCCGGTGAGCAGGTTGATCCGGAAGTCGCCGCCGGTCGCCCGCGTGCGCCGGATGTGTTCGGCGAGGGCCGGGGTCACGGCCTTCGGGGTACCTGCACTGGCGAAGCCGCTGATGGCGACCGTGTCGCCGGGGCGGATCCACTGGACGGCGTCCTGCGCCGACACGATCTTCTTGCGGTAGGTCTCATGACGTACCCGAGCCTCGGCCGGGGTCACGACGACCGACTCCACAGACGGCGCTGCGGGGGATGAAAGGGCTGCGTACATGACGACGACCATAGCGGCGCGGATGATCCGCTCGTCACACTCGGGCCGGGCCGGCGATCGCCGTCACCAATTTGGACACAGAGTGTCACGAGTCGCACTCCAAGATCGATGTAATCGGAAGTTGTTGTTTCGCAAGATTTTACATGATGATTTCCGCCACGCGGACTGACACTGGGTGCCACCACCTTTCGCGAGAGCCACTCCGCCGCCATCTCTACGGTATCCCCGTTCGCCGCCGCATCAGTACCGTTCGCCGCCCCCGGAGAACCGTTCACCGCCGCCGTGACGGAACGCCGTCGGGCACGATTGCAGCATGACGAACTCCACCGACCTGTTGCGCGACGATGCCGAGCACCTTCTCCGCGAGCTGGCAGGCCCCGATGCCCGGCTCCGCGACGACCAATGGGTCGCGATCGAGGCACTGGTGGTGCACCGTCGCCGCGCCCTCGTCGTCCAGCGCACGGGCTGGGGGAAGTCGGCCGTCTACTTCATCTCCGCCAAGCTGCTGCGCCGGCAGGGCCGCGGTCCCACGGTGATCGTCTCGCCGTTGCTCGCCCTGATGCGCAACCAGGTCGCGGCCGCCGAACAGGCCGGGGTCCACGCCGCGACCATCAATTCCGGCAACGTCACCGAATGGGCGGAGATCCACGAGCGGATCGCGGCGGGCGAGGTCGACGTCCTCCTCGTCAGCCCCGAACGCCTGAACAACCCCGACTTCCGCGATCAGGTGCTGCCCTCCCTCGCCCGCGACGCCGGGCTGGTGGTCGTCGACGAGGCGCACTGCGTGTCGGACTGGGGTCACGACTTCCGGCCCGACTACCGCCGCATCCGCACCCTCGTCGCCGAGCTCGGCGACGACATCCCCGTGCTGGCGACGACGGCGACCGCCAACGACCGGGTGGTCGCCGACATCGCCGCCCAGCTCGGTGTCGGCGGCAACAGCGATGTCGGCGGGAGCAACGATGCCGCCTCCGGTGGCACGCTCGTGCTGCGCGGTGGCCTCGACCGTCCGTCGCTGCACCTGTCGGTGGTGCGGATCGACGAGCCGGCGCGACGCGCGGCGTGGCTCGCGCAGCATCTGAAGGATCTGCCGGGCTCGGGCATCGTGTACGCGCTGACGGTCTCCGCCGCCCGCGACCTCGCGGCGCTGCTCACCGACCACGGCTATGCAGTGGCGGCATACACCGGTCAGACCGAACCGACCGAGCGTGAACAGCTCGAGGCGGATCTCCTCGACAACAAGGTCAAGGCGCTCGTCGCGACCTCGGCGCTCGGCATGGGCTTCGACAAGCCCGACCTCGGCTTCGTGGTGCACCTCGGCGCTCCCTCGTCCCCGATCTCCTACTACCAGCAGGTCGGGCGCGCGGGTCGCTCCACCGAGCGCGCCGAGGTGGTTCTGCTCCCCGGTCCGGAGGACCGCCGGATCTGGCAGTGGTTCGCCTCGGTCGCCTTCCCGGACGAGGCGCTCGTACGACGCGTGATCGCAGCGCTCGATACCGAACGGCCGGTATCTACACCCGCCCTCGAACCGCGGGTCGACCTCACACGCTCCCGCCTGGAGATGGTCCTCAAGGTCCTCGACGTCGACGGAGCGGTGAAGAGGGTCAAGGGCGGCTGGATCGCCACCGGGCAGCCCTGGACGTACGACGAGGAGCGCTACGGGCGCCTCGAGGAGGCTCGCGCCGCGGAACAGGAGGCGATGCTCGAATACGAGCGCACCACCGAATGCCGCATGGTCTTCCTTCGTCGTCAGCTCGACGATCCCGATCTCGACACCCGGAGCCCCGGTTGCGGCCGGTGTGACAACTGCATCGGGTCCCGGTGGGAGACGTCCGTCGGCGACGACGAGGTCGCCCGGACCCGCGCCCGCCTCGAACGCCCCGGCGTCGATCTGCCACCGCGACGGCAGTGGCCCACGGGGATGTCGACACTCGGGATCGCGCTGTCGGGCCGGATCACGGACGGTCCGCGCCCCGGGCGCGTGCTGGGCCGGCTGTCGGATCTGGGATGGGGACCGCGACTGCGCGAACTGCTCGACGGACCGGACCGCGAAGTGCCGAAGGCGGTGGTCGACGCGTCGATCGCGGTGCTCGCGGCGTGGGATTGGGAGAACCGGCCCACCGCCGTCATGGCCATGGACTCCCCTACACATCCGCTGCTCGTCGAGTCACTCGCGTCCCGATTGGCACAAATCGGACGATTACGAGATCTAGGTGTATTGCGACGCCGAAGCGGGAATACGGAGCCGACGGCAGCGAACTCGGCATATCGGGTCGCCGCACTGATCGACGCGTGGGAGCGACCCGACAACCTCGGGTCGAGTGGTCCGATCCTTCTCGTCGATGCGGTGACCGACACCGGCTGGACGTTCACGATGGCGGCGAGAACTCTCGTCGCCGCGGGAGCCGACGCGGTGTTGCCGTACGCACTCGCGAGCCCGAAGTAATCGCCACGAGGAGGACCGACGTAACATGTTTGTGACCGGCATCACAACATGCGCTCGACCTGCACGGACCACAGGGTTCCGATCCCGATTCCGGACACGGGCGTGATCTCGACACCGGAAGTTGTTAGGTTGAAAGGACATATGAGGCCCGTCAAGGAAAGAAGTACCCCGACCCCCGACTCGGCTGAAACGAATATCGCGACCACATCTTCGGACGTGGCCGCAACCGAGTCCGGTAGTGAGCCGGCTGCAATCGAATTCCGGCGTCCGCGTATCGCCGACGGTAGACGACTCTGGCAGATCGCGCGTGATTCGCAGGTTCTCGACGTCAATTCCGGTTACGCATATGTGCTGTGGTGTCGCGATTTCGCCGACACATCGGTCGTCGCAACGGACGACACCGATCGCCCCGTGGGATTCGTGACCGGCTACCGCCGCCCCGACTCCCCGAACACCCTGTTCGTCTGGCAGGTGGCAGTCGACGCAGACCAGCGTGGACGTGGAGTGGCCGGCCGTATGCTCGACGCTCTGCTCGACCGACTCGAGCCGCTCGGCGTGACCCGTCTGGAAACGACGGTGAGTCCCGACAACGAAGCGTCGATCGCAATGTTCACCGCTCTCGCGCGTCGCCGCGGAACGCATATCACTCGCACCGAGTTGTTCGCGCCCGACGATTTCCCTGATTCACATCTGGCCGAGGATCTCTACACCATCGGCGAATGATCGCAGCGCATGTGCGCGCGACATCTCATAATTCTCGAATAATCACAGGAGGACCACGACATGACCATCCTGGAAAACAAGCCCGAGACCACCGGTAAGCCCGATACCTCGATTTTCTCGCACCTCGAATCCGAGGTTCGGAGTTACAGCCGCGGCTGGCCCGCCGTTTTCGACAAGGCATCGGGATCCTGGCTGCGCAGCGAGGACGGCAAGGACTACCTCGACTTCTTCGCCGGCGCCGGAGCCCTGAACTACGGCCACAACAACCCGGTGCTCAAGTCGGCCCTGGTCGACTACATCATGAGCGACGGCGTCACCCACGGCCTCGACATGTACACCGTCGCCAAGCGCAAGCTGCTCGAGACCTTCGAGTCGCACGTGCTCGCGCCGCGTGGCCTGGACTACAAGGTCCAGTTCCCCGGCCCGACCGGCACGAACGCCGTCGAGGCGGCTCTGAAGCTCGCCCGTAAGGTGACCGGTCGCGAGTCGATCATCAACTTCACCAACGCTTTCCACGGCATGACCCTGGGTGCGCTGTCGGTGACCGGCAACTCGATGAAGCGCGCCGGCGCGGGTGTGCCTCTCGTCCACGCGACGCCGATGCCGTTCGACAACTACTTCAACGGTGTCACCGAGGACTTCCAGTGGTTCTCGCGCGTCCTCGACGACGCGGGCAGCGGCCTGAACCGTCCGGCCGCGGTCATCGTCGAGACCGTGCAGGGTGAAGGCGGCGTGAATGTTGCTCGCCCCGAGTGGCTTCGTGCTCTGGCCGACCTGTGCAAGGAACGCGACATCCTGCTGATCGTCGACGACGTGCAGATGGGCTGCGGCCGCACCGGCCCGTTCTTCTCGTTCGAGATCGCCGGCATCACGCCCGACATCGTGACCCTGTCGAAGTCGATCGGCGGATACGGAATGCCGCTGGCGCTCACCCTGTTCAAGCGTGAGCTCGACGTGTGGGGTCCGGGCGAGCACAACGGCACCTTCCGCGGCAACAACCCGGCCTTCGTGACGGCGGCTGCCGCCCTCGAGCACTACTGGGCCGACGACAAGCTCGAGCGCGACACCCTGCGCAAGGGCGAGCGCATCCGCCAGACCTTCATGAACCTGTCGGACATGTTCGACGGCGTCTCGACCCGCGGCCGCGGCCTGGTCCAGGGCCTGGTCTTCGACAAGGCGGAGGACGCCGACAAGGTCTGCGCCCTGGCCTTCGAAGAGGGTCTGCTCGCCGAGACCTCCGGTCCGTCGGACGAGGTCGTCAAGCTGCTGCCGCCGCTGACCATCACCGACGACGAACTCGAGTTCGGGCTGAACATTTTGGCGGAAGCGACCGCGAAGGTCCGTTCCTGAGCGGTCCCCGCTCCGCCCGTTCCGAACCCACTTGCAGAAGAAGGACTTTCGACCCCCATGATCGTTCGTACGACAGAAGAGATCACCGGCACCGAGCGCGACGTCGTCTCGGAGGACGGCCAGTGGCGCAGCAAGCGCATCGTCCTCGCCGGCGACAAGGTGGGCTTCTCGTTCCACGAGACCACCATCGAGCCCGGCACCGTCAACGAGTTCCACTACGCCAACCACGTCGAGGCCGTGTGGCTCGTCGAGGGCACCGGCAAGCTGCAGGACCTCGACAACGACGTGGAGTACGACCTCGCTCCGGGCACGATGTACCTGCTCAACGGACACGAGCGTCACCGCGTGCTCCCCGACACGCGCATGCGCATGCTGTGCGTCTTCAATCCCCCGGTCACCGGCCGTGAGGTGCACGACGAGAACGGTGTGTACCCGTTGATCGTCGAACCCGCCTGAGTGCGGTAACCACGTGACCGATGCGGGGCGGACGCTTAGAGTCGAGACCATGACTCCCGAGCGTGCGCCCCGCATCGCTGTCGGCCCCGAGCGCGACCCCCGTTTCGAACGGGCGGTCACGGGCGGGGGCGGCGTGCCTTGCGGACTCGAGGACACCCCCGACGCGCTCGTCTGGACGGCCGGGCCGCAGGACTTCCCCGAGGTCCTCCCCGCCTCCGTCCGCTGGGTACAGCTACCGTCCGCCGGTGTCGAGTACTGGCTGTCGCAGGGTGTCGTCAAGGCCCACCCGCGCGTCACCTGGACGTCGGCGGCCGCGGCGTACTCCACGACCGTCGCCGAACACGCGCTCCTGCTCCTGCTCGCCGGGGTCCGGGCCCTGCCGGCCCATCTGGCGGCCACCTCGTGGACACCCGAGAGTCTCGCGCCGGTCGTCGGCGCCCTCCGCGGCGCGACGGTCGGGATCATCGGCGCCGGCGGTGTCGGCCGGGCGCTGATCCCGATGCTGGCCGCGCTGGGGGCGCGCGCACTCGCCGTCACCCGCAGCGGCCGTCCCGTGCCGGGGGCAATCGAGACGTTCCCCGTCGAACGCATCGACGAGATATGGCCTCTGGCAGATCATTTCGTCATCTCCGCGACAGCCACCCTCGACGTCGAGCAGCTCGTCGGTGCAACCGAGCTCGCAGCGATGAAATCCACGGCGTGGGTCGTCAACGTCGCCCGGGGCGATCTCGTCGACACCGACGCCCTCGTCGCCGCTCTCCGATCCGGCGCGATCGGCGGCGCGGGGCTCGACGTCACCGATCCCGAACCGCTCCCCGACGATCATCCTTTGTGGACGCTCCCCAACGCCGTGATCACTCCCCACGACGCCAATCCACCCCCGCTGCGCATCCCGGCCTATCTCGAGCACGTGACCGAGAACGTGACACGGTTCGCGTCCGGCCTCGTGCCGATCGGGGTCGTCGATCCCAGCGCCGGATACTAGGCCACGACTACCGGGTCACCGTTACCGGGCCACAGGGCTCACTCGGACGCCTTCTCCTGCTTCTCGTCGCGTTCCGCCCATTCCAGGAGCGGATCGAGGGAGAAGACCGCCTCGTCGATGCCCGCGTGCAGGTCGCCGAGTTCCTCGAACCGCTTCGGCACGGTCCGGATCGTGAAATCCCGCGGTTCGAGATCGTCGATCTCGTCCCACCGCACCGGAGTGGAGACCGTCGCCTCCGGCACACCGCGGACCGAATAGGCACTGGCGATCGTGTGGTCGCGCGAGTTCTGGTTGTAGTCGACGAAGACCGCCGACGGGTCGCGTTCCTTGCGCCACCACGCCGTCGTCACGTCGCCGGGCGCGCGCCGCTCCACCTCCCGCGCGAAAGCCCATGCGGCCCTTCGGACGTCGTCGAACTCCCATTCCGGCGCGATCCGGACGTAGACATGCAGGCCGTCGCCTCCCGAGGTCTTCGGCCAACCCACGGCACCGAGTTCGTCGAGCACCTCGTGCGCCACCGACGCCACGCGCCGCACCCGATCGAAATCGCAGTCGGGCATCGGATCGAGGTCGATCCGCCACTCGTCGGGCCGCTCCACGTCGCTGCGCCGAGAGTTCCACGGATGGAACTCCACGGTGGACATCTGCACGGCCCACACGACGTCCGCGAGACGGGTCACGCACAGTTCGTCGGCGTCGCGGTCGTAGCGCGGGAAGTGCACCCGCACGGTCTCGACCCAGTCCGGAGCCCCGCGCGGCAGCCGCTTCTGGTGCACCTTCTGCCCTTCGAGACCGTCGGGGAACCGGTGCAGCATGCAGGGCCGCTCACGGAGTGCCCGGACGATCCCCTCCCCCACGCTCAGGTAGTAGTTCGCGAGATCGAGCTTGGTCGCCCCGATCTCGGGGAAGTACACACGATCGGGATGCGTGATGCGCACCGTGCGACCGTCCACGTCGAGTTCGACTGCATCGGCGTCCTTGCTCATCCGCGTCTCCCGTCCCTCCCCCTCGTGCACACGTCCTGTGCACCATCCTGGCCTCTCGATTCCCACCGGCGTGCGGAAATACACCCCGACGCACGATTTCCTCCGCGTGGCACGTCCGGGCGCTAACGTCGAAGCGATGCTGCTGCACTCAGTTGTCGACACCTCCGTTGCCGTCGCCGCCACACGGTCACGACGCACCAAGATCGATCTGCTGCGGGAATTACTCGGGCGCGCCGAACCCCACGAGGTCGAAGCGGTGGTCTCATGGTTGTCCGGAGAGATGACCCAGGGCCGCGTGGGTGTCGGCTTCCGCACCCTCGCCGGCCTCTCCGCACCGGTCGCCGACGATCCGACGCTCTCCGTCGACGAGGTGTCCGGCTTCCTCGACCGCCTCGCCGGCATCGCCGGTTCCGGATCCACCGCCGCGCGGCAGCAACTGCTCCTGGAGCTGTTCGGCCGGGCCACCGAGTCCGAGCAGCGTTTCCTCGTCGCGCTCCTCGGTGGTGAGCTGCGGCAGGGTGCTCTCGAAGGGGTGATGACCGATGCGGTCGCAGCGGCAGCCGGTCTCCCCGTCGAACCGGTCCGCCGGGCGGTGATGCTCTCGGGCCGACTCGCGCAGGCCGCAGCGGCGGCCTTTGACGGTGGCGTCGACGCGCTCGCGGAATTCGGCCTGGAACTCGGCCGACCGGTCCGACCGATGCTGGCCTCGCCCGCCGAGTCGCTCGAGGCGGCACTCACCGAGTTCGACGGGGCCGTGAGCGTGGAATACAAACTCGACGGTGCACGCATCCAGGTGCACCGCCACGAGGACGCCGTGTGGATCTTCACTCGCACGCTGCGCGATATCACCGCATCGGTCCCCGAACTGGTCGAACTCGTCCGGGCACTGCCGTGCCGCAGTGTCGTGCTCGACGGCGAGACACTCGCGCTCACCGATGCCGGCCGTCCCCGACCGTTCCAGGAGACCATGAGCCGGTTCGGTGCCCGCTCCGAACGCGAACTGCTCCTTTACCCGTACTTCTTCGACTGCCTGCACCTCGACGGCGCCGACCTGCTCGACGAGCCACTGTCGGTGCGTCTCGACCAGCTCGCCCGTGTCGCGGGTGAGCACCGTATCCCCGCGCTCGTCGCTCCGGACGCCGACAGCGCCGAGGCGCATCTCGGTGACTCGCTCGGCAACGGTCACGAGGGCGTCATGGTGAAGTCGCTCACGTCGACCTACACCGCCGGACGCCGGGGCCGAGCCTGGCAGAAGGTCAAACCCGAGCACACCCTGGATCTCGTGGTGCTCGCCGCCGAGTGGGGTTACGGGCGCCGCACCGGCTTCCTGTCCAATCTGCACCTCGGTGCCCGCGACCCGGACGGTGGTCCGCCGATCATGGTCGGGAAGACGTTCAAGGGACTCACCGACGCGCTGCTGCAGTGGCAGACAGAGGAATTCCCGCGCCACGAGACGCATCGCGACGAGCACACCGTCCACCTGCGACCCGCGATCGTCGTCGAGATCGAACTCGACGGAGTGCAGACCAGCAGCCGCTATCCGGGCGGGGTGGCGCTGCGCTTCGCACGGGTGCTGCGGTACCGGCCCGACAAGTCGGCCGCCGACGCCGACACCATCGATGCGGTCCGCGCGCTCCTGCCCGCAGCGCCGGTTCCCGGAAGCGGCCTACCGTAGATGGAGTGATCGACGTTCCACTCCGTTCCGACGACCTGCCCACTCTCCTGCACGGCCGTCGGATCGCTTTTCTCACCGGCGCCGGGCTGTCGACGGACTCCGGTATCCCCGACTATCGCGGACCGGACTCGCCGCCCCGCAACCCGATGACCTACCAGCAGTTCGTCGGCGACGCGGAGTTCCGGCAACGCTACTGGGCGCGCAACCACGTCGGCTGGAAGCACATGGACGCCGCCCGCCCGAATGCCGGGCACCGGGCGCTCGCGGCCCTCGAACGCGCCGGTTCCGTCGTCGGCGTGATCACCCAGAACGTCGACCTGCTGCACACGAAGGCCGGCAGCCGGCGGGTCGTCGACCTGCACGGCACCTACGCGCAGGTCCGATGCCTGTCGTGCGAACACCGCATCTCGCGGTTCACGCTGCACGAGCGGCTGTGCGCGGCCAATCCGGGATTCGACGACCGGATGCGCGCGACGACCGGTCTCGAGGTCGCCCCCGACGCGGACGCGGTGGTCACCGACACCGAGGACTTCGTCGTAGTGGACTGCGAGCGCTGCGGCGGGATGCTCAAACCCGACATCGTGTACTTCGGGGAGACGGTGCCGCGCCCGCGCGTCGATCTCGCATTCTCGGTGGTGGACGGTGCCGACGCCCTGCTGGTCGCCGGGAGTTCGCTGACGGTGCAGTCGGGGCTGCGTTTCGTGCGTCGCGCCGCGCAGCGGAACATCCCGGTGGTGGTGGTCAATCGCGGCCCCACCCGCGGGGATGCGCTGGCGACCCTCAAGCTCGAAGCGGGTACCTCGGAGACCCTCGCCTTCCTGGCCGACGCGGTGACCGCACCGACTTCGTGAGGTTCTCAGACCACCCGGACGAGATCGTCGGCGTGCACGACGGGTCGCTGGAGATCCGGCGGCAGCTGCCCGGTCGAGAAGCCGATCATGAAATCGAGTTCGGACGCGTCGTAGGCCACCACACCGCGCGCAACCGTGCGGCCGTCGGGCGCGACGATGCCCACGACGTCGCCGGCGTGGAAACCGCCACTGGTGCCGGTGATTCCGGCGGCGAGCAGCGAGCGTCGCCGCTCCATCACGGCGCGCACGGCACCCTCGTCGAGATACAGCGAACCGTGGACGTCGGCAGCATGCCGCACCCAGAAACGCCGCGCCGACAGACGCTGCGGACGGGCCGCGAAGGCCGTGCCGACGTCGGCGGCGCCCAGCGCGCGATCGGCCTGGGCGGCCGCGGCGAGCAGCACCGGCACGCCGGAGTCCGCCGCGAGACGGGCCGCGGACAGTTTCGACGCCATGCCACCGGTGCCCAGCGCGCCGCCCGAGCCGGCGACCACGCCGTCGAGATCCTCGGGGGTGCGGACCTCGGGGATGAGGTTCGCGGAGCCCTTGCGGGGATCCCCGTCGTACAGGCCGTCGACGTCGGACAGCAGGATCAGCGCGTCGGCGCCGATGAGATGCGCGACGAGAGCGGCGAGCCGGTCGTTGTCGCCGAAGCGCAGTTCGACGGTCGCGACGGTGTCGTTCTCGTTGACCACCGGGACCGCCCCGAGCGAACGCAGCCGGTCGAGGGTGCGTTGCGCGTTGCGGTGCTGGGTGCGCCGGCCGATGTCGTCGGCGGTGAGCAGCACCTGGCCCACGGTGCGGTCGTAGCGGGCGAAGGAGGTGCCCCAGGCGTGAGCGAGGGTGAGTTGCCCGACGCTGGCCGCAGCCTGCTTCGTCGCGAGATCACGCGGCCGACTCGTGAGACCGAGCGGTGCGAGCCCGGCACCGACCGCACCCGAGGAGACCACGACGACACTCGAACCCGTGCGGATCCGGGCCTCGATGGCATCGACGAGACGATCGAGCCGGCCACGGTCGAGCCCACCCACCAGGCTCGTGATCGCCGACGAGCCGATCTTGACCACTACGCTGCGGGCGTGGGAGACGACCTCCCGGGTGTCGCTCATGTTCTCCTCGGTACGCTTCGGGCTTCCTTGACGCTGGGAACGCGGGCCTGTTACTCGAACTCGTCGTCGGTGGCCAGACCGCGGCGCACCTTCTTCGCGTGGCGACGCTCGGCGGCGCCGACGCGGTCGACCTGGTCGAGACGGGCATCGGTGCCGCGACCGGTGGGCACGACGTCCACGCCGGCCTGCGTCTGCGGTTCCCACTCGAAACCGACCTCGCCGATGGTGACCCAGCATCCGGGTTCCGCGCCGAGCTTCACGAGCTTGTCCTCGACGCCGAGACGGGCGAGGCGGTCGGCGAGGTAACCGACGGCCTCGTCGTTGTCGAAGGCCGTCTGGCGCACCCACCGCTCGGGACGGGTGCCCCGCACGATGAATCCGCCGGGCACCTCGGGATCGCGGACCACGGTGAAGGCCTCCTCGTCGCGGGCGACAGGACGGATCACCGGGCGGGTCGGCGCGGCCGGCGGATGTGCCTCGCGGTACTCGTCGACCATCTTCGCGAGGGCGAACGTCAGCGGACGCAGGCCGTCGCGGCTCACGGCCGAGATCGTGAAGACCGGCCAGCCGCGGGCCTCGAGTTCGGGGGTGACGAACTCGGCGAGTTCCTTCGCGTCGGGCACGTCGGCCTTGTTGAGGATCACGATGCGGGGGCGCTCGGCGAGGTCGCCGAGTCCGTTGTCGCCCGACAGCGCGGGCTGGTAGGCGGCGAGTTCGGCCTCGAGCGCGTCGATGTCGGAGATCGGGTCGCGGCCGGGTTCGAGGGTCGCGCAGTCGACGACGTGCGCGAGCACGGCGCAACGCTCGAGATGCCGGAGGAAGTCGAGGCCGAGACCGCGGCCCTCACTGGCGCCGGGGATCAGGCCGGGCACGTCGGCGACGGTGAAGGTCGTGTCGCCCGACTGCACCACACCGAGATTCGGCACGAGGGTGGTGAACGGGTAGTCGGCGATCTTCGGCTTCGCGGCCGAGAGCACCGACACGAGCGACGACTTGCCGGCCGAGGGGAAGCCCACGAGACCGACGTCGGCGACGGACTTCAGTTCGAGGACGAGATCGAGTTCCTCACCCTCCTCACCGAGCAGCGCGAAGCCGGGGGCCTTGCGTGCCTTCGACGCGAGTGCGGCATTGCCGAGACCACCGCGACCGCCGTGCGCGGCGACGAAACGCGTGCCGGTGCCCACGAGGTCGGCGAGGATCCGTCCATCGCGGTCGAGCACGACGGTGCCGTCGGGAACCTTCAGGACGAGGTCGCCGCCGTTGGCACCGTTGCGGTGGCCGCCGGCGCCCTGGGCACCGTTGGTCGCCTTGGCGTGCTGGTGGAAGTGGAAGTCGAGCAGGGTGTGGACGTTGCGGTCGACTTCGAGGACGACGTCGCCGCCGTTGCCTCCGTTACCGCCGTCGGGGCCGCCGAGCGGCTTGAACTTCTCGCGGTGGACGGAGGCGCAGCCATTGCCGCCCTTACCGGCGCTGACGTGCAGCACCACCCGGTCGATGAAGCGGGACATGGGTGGACCTTCTCTCGTCCGAAAAAACAAACCTGGTGATCAACGCAACAAGGGCGGGTCAGGGTGTGCGACCCTGGCCCGCCCCTATCGGGAGTATGTCGCGGGAGTTGGTCCCGCGGTGTCCGTTACCGGACGGCAGATCAGGCGTCTGCCGCAGCCGGAACGATGTTGACGGTCTTGCGACCGCGCTTGGTACCGAACTCGACGGCACCGGCCGCGAGGGCGAACAGCGTGTCGTCGCCGCCGCGTCCCACGTTCACGCCGGGGTGGAAGTGGGTGCCGCGCTGGCGCACGATGATCTCGCCGGCGTTGACGGCCTGGCCACCGAAGCGCTTGACGCCGAGTCGCTGTGCGTTCGAATCGCGACCGTTACGGGAGCTGGATGCGCCCTTCTTGTGTGCCATGACGAACCCTCCTGGGGTTGAAGCTCGAAGCTCGGTTTACTTGATGCCGGTGACCTTGACGACCGTCAGCTTCTGACGGTGGCCCTGGCGCTTGTGGTATCCGGTCTTGTTCTTGAACTTGTGGATGCGGATCTTCGGGCCCTTGGTGTGCTCGACGATCTCGCCGGTGACCGAGACCTTGGCCAGCTTGTCGGCGTCGGTGGTCAGTTCGGATCCGTCGACGACGAGGACCGGGGCAAGCGAGACAGCAGCGCCGGGCTCACCCTCGATCTTCTCGACCTTGACGAGGTCGCCTTCAGCGACCTTGTACTGCTTACCGCCGGTCTTGACGATCGCGTACGTTGCCATCGGACGGCTACCCCTTGCTTCTTCGAACGTGCTCGCGCCACAGTGCTGCGGACGCGACTGGTCTGGTGTGGTTGCTGACTCGGGTCCCGCCGGCATCCTGAATCCGGACGCGGCTGGGCACTATCGCCGAGTAGCGACTGAACAAGATTACGGGAAGGTGACTCCCAGGGTCAAACCGGGTGGCACGGTAGTGCCTGCTTCCGGGCCGGTCGTGACCGGCCCGGAAGCGGAGGGTCACGCTTCGGCGTCCACCGGAGGTCCGGCGGGGCGCCCTGCGGCACGCCGCGAACGCGGCCGCCGCACGATCTCCACCGGCGTCTCGACCGGTGTGCTCGGCCGGGAATCCGACTCGGCCTCCGTCGACGTACCGGTCGGCGCAGGGACGACGAACACCTTGGCTGCAGGCCCACCGTCCCCGGCGGGCGCTGCGGCCGCCCGGGCGACCCTGCGTGCCCGGCGGCGACGCGGAGCCGGTTCTGCGGCCTCGACGGAAGCCGCTCCGTCGGTGCTCTCCCCTGCTCCGGAGACGGCAGCCTCGGGAACAGCGGTCCCCGCGACTGCGGCTTCGGCTGCTGCGATCTCTGCCTCGACCTCGGCGGGTTCGTCGGAGGCGGTCGTCACCGTGGTGGCGTCCTCCCCGGCGACGGACTCCTTCGTCGGCGCGGCGACCTTCTCGGGCTCGACGGCCTGCAGCGGCTCGGTGACCTTGACCGGGTCGACGTCGCCCGCGGGTGCGGACACTGCCTCGGATGCGGTCTCGGTCGCTGCCGGCTCTGCCGCCGGAGCGTCCGCGGCCGGTGTCGAGTTGTGCGCGGCCATCGCGAGCGCGACGGGGTGAGCCGCACGCTTGACGACCTCTTCGGGCGACGGCGTCGTGTGCGTCTCGGCGGCGGGCTCCTGCGAGCTCTTGTCGCGTCCACGCTTGCGCCGCGAACCACCGCCGGACGAACGACCGGAGTCGTCCGACGACTTCGACTCGATCGGCTCCGAGTGCACGATGAGGCCGCGGCCACTGCAGTGCTCACAGGTGGTGGAGAACGCCTCGACGAGACCGGTCCCGAGCCGCTTGCGCGTCATCTGGACCAGGCCGAGCGAGGTGACCTCCGAGACCTGGTGGCGGGTGCGGTCCCGGCCGAGAGCCTCGGTCAGGCGACGCAGCACGAGGTCGCGGTTCGATTCGAGCACCATGTCGATGAAGTCGACGACGATCATGCCGCCGATGTCGCGCAGGCGCATCTGGCGGACGATCTCCTCGGCCGCCTCGAGATTGTTACGGGTGACCGTCTCCTCGAGGTTGCCGCCGGAACCGGTGAACTTGCCGGTGTTGACGTCGATGACGGTCATCGCCTCGGTGCGGTCGATGACGAGCGTGCCGCCGGACGGCAGCCACACCTTGCGGTCGAGAGCCTTCGCGAGCTGCTCGTCGATGCGGTGCGCACCGAAGACGTCCACCGAGTTCTCCGAGCGGTAGCGCTCGACGCGCGGCAGCAGGTCGGGTGCGACCGTCCGGATGTAGCTCTCGACGGTGTTCCACGCCGAGTCGCCCTCGATGACGAGCTTGGAGAAGTCCTCGTTGAACAGGTCGCGCACGACCTTCACGAGCAGATCCGGCTCCTCGTAGAGCGTCTTCGGCTGGCCCGATGCGTCGGCCTGCAGCTTCTCGGACTGCTCGCGGATCGACTCCCACTGCGTCTGCAGGCGGGTGACGTCGCGGGAGAGTTCCTCCTCGCTCACGCCCTCGGCGGCGGTACGGATGATCACGCCCGCCTCGGAGGGGACGATCTCACGGAGGATGTCCTTGAGTCGCTTGCGCTCGGTGTCGGGCAGCTTGCGGCTGATGCCCGTGGACGATCCGCCCGGCACGTACACCAGGAAGCGTCCGGCGAGGCTGATCTGGGTGGTCAGACGCGCGCCCTTGTGACCGACCGGGTCCTTGCTGACCTGCACGACCACCTGGTCGCCGGGCTTGAGGGCCTGCTCGATCTTGCGGGAGTTGCCTCCGAGGCCGGCGGCCTCCCAGTTCACCTCACCGGCGTAGAGCACGCCGTTGCGGCCACGGCCGATGTCGATGAACGCGGCCTCCATGGACGGGAGGACGTTCTGCACGCGGCCGAGGTAGATGTTGCCGACCATCGACGCCGACCCGGAGGTCGTGACGAAGTGCTCGACGAGGATGCCGTCCTCGAGCACCGCGACCTGCGTCATGCCCGCGTGGGAACCACCCGTGCGTTCGCGCACGACCATGACCCGGTCGACGGCCTCGCGGCGGGCGAGGAACTCGGATTCGGTGAGGATCGGGGGCCGGCGGCGACCGGCCTCGCGACCGTCGCGGCGACGCTGACGCTTCGCCTCGAGACGCGTCGAACCGCTGATGCCCTGGACCTCGTCCTTGGCGCGGCTCTTCGGACGCGGCTCCCGCTCGTGGACGACCGTGGGAACCGAGTCGTCGTCGGTGCTCGCGGTGTCGGTGTCGGAACCGCGACGACGACGGCGACGGCGGCGGCGACGGGACGTCCCCCCGCCCTGCTCGTCGTCGGTGTCGTGCTCGTCGCTGCTCTGCTCGTCGCCCGAGGCGGCCTCGTCGGAGGTGCTCTCCTCGGTGCCGGCGGTCTCCTCGGCGGGAGTCTCCGCTGCGGTGGACTCCCCTGCGGTGGACTCTGCTTCGGCGGACTTCTCCGTCTCCGCGGCGGCGGACTCGGAGTCCTCGCCGGTCGCGGTGGTCTCGTCCTGCTGGTCGGTGTCGGTGCCGTCCCCGCGGCCACGTCCACGACCGCGACGTCCGCGGCGGCGGCGACGCGGCTGGTCGTCCTGGTCTTCGTCCGCCTGCTGCGACGGTGCTTCCTCGGTGGACTCGGCGGCGGCCGGCTCGGCGGTCTGCTGCTCGTCCTCGGCCGGTGCCTGCTCGGTGTCCTTGCCGCGGCGTGCGCGCCGGCGACGCGGGCGGGTCTCCTCCTCCTCGGCAGGCGAGGGCACCTCGGGCTGGAGGAACAGCGGTGCAGCGACGATCGGCTCGGCCGTGGTGGACGGCTCGGGCATCTCGAACAGCGGCGTGCTCTGCTCCACCGAGGTGAACAGCCCGGTGGGTCCTCCGACGGAGGGGATGTCGAGTGCCTGCGGTGCGGTCTCGTCCGCGGTCTTCTCGGCGGGTCGCAGCTCGTCACCCTCGACCGGCACGGCCTCGGCCTCGGGAGCCGTCTCCGCCACAGCTTCGGGAGCCGTCTCGGCTGCAGCTTCGGGAGCCGTCTCGGCTTCCTGCACGGCGGGCTCGGCCGTGCCCGTGTCGTCGCTCAACGCAGCGTGCAGGTCCTCCGCGACATCGCGTGGGAGGGTCGAGTGCGCACTGCGCAGCTCGGTGCCGCGCTCGGCGGCTTTCGCGATCACCTGCTTACTGGTCAGCCCCAGCAGCTTGGCGAGGGCATGGACGCGGATCTTGGCAGGCAGACCGAGGAGGTTCCGTCCCCCTGTGTCCGACGCTTCGATCGAGTTGTTCTCCGGCGGCTCTTGATCGGCCACGTAGGTCTCCTAAGGCCCCCGGGCGCGTCCACCACCGACAACAGCGATGTGAGCGGCCACGCGGGGGCGCAGCTTGTGTACTCGCGCCGGGTGGGCGCGAGTCCTTCCGGTCTCGCATCGCGCGGTCGTCCGGTGCCCGTTTTCACTGCACGGCCGAGCAATGCCTGGCTTGATCGCGGGTCGAGCGCCGGAACATCCAGCGTGCCGCCGAGCGAGGTGTCTCCTTCGTCCTCGGCCACAGCGATGTCGGGCATCGATCCGTGATGTCGTTCGGCCGCTCCGCACGCGGTGTGTGCGGGGCAACCTCTGCCAGTATCCCACACGGAGATGCACGGATACGCCAACGGCGCCCCGGAGGGCGCCGTCGGCGGTGTCGGGAGGCGCGAAGCGCGACGCCCGAGAGGTTTCGTGAGCGACACGCCAGGCGCCGCTCGTGCGGGGCTGTTACTTCGCAGCCAGGGCGGGGAACCAGAGAGCGATCTCGCGCTCGGCGGACTCCACCGAGTCGGAGCCGTGGACCAGGTTCTCGCCCGGATCCAGGCCGAGGTCGCCACGGATCGAGCCGGGCACGGCCTTCTCGACCGGATCGGTGCCACCGGCGAGCTGCCGGAACGCCGCGATCGCGCGGGGGCCTTCGAGGACCGCGGCCACGAGGGGGCCGCCGGTGATGAACTCGATCAGCGAGGGGTAGAAGGGCTTGCCCTCGTGCTCGGCGTAGTGCGCTCCGGCGACCTCCTCGGTCGCGGTGCGCAGCTCGAGAGCCACGATGTCCAGCCCCTTGCGCTCGATGCGCGAGAGGATCTCTCCGACGTGACGGCGTGCGACGCCGTCGGGCTTGATCAGTACCAGGGTCCGCTCAGTCACGCGACAAGCCTAGAGGTCGTCCCGCTGGCCCGGCAGCAGACCCCTGGATTCGCGATCCCTGATGTCCTTGCGCAGGTAGAAGATGTACGCCCACACCACGGCGAAGAGCACACCCACCGCACCGAACGCGAGGTCGACGAAGAAGCCGAGCACGGCGAGCACCTGCAACGTGATGTTGAACGGGATCGCCCACGACTTCTTCTGCACCCCGGCTCCGAGGAACATGAGAACGGCGAGGCCCACGACGTAGGTCGTCGACCACGCGCTCAGTCCCCCGCCGACGGTCGCGATCACCGGCAGCACCAGCAGCACCACGATCGCCTCGAGCACGAGCGTTCCCGCCATCACGCCGCGGAAGCCCTTCCAGGGGTCCGTCGTCGGCGGCCGGAACTTCTGTTCCTCCGGCTTGTCGTTGCTCACGCGGGATCCTTTCCGAACAGACTGCGGGCCGCACCTGCGGTCACCACCGAACCGGTGACCACGACCCCGGCGCCCGACACCGCTTCGCCGGGTTCGCCGACCTCCTCCGCGATCGCGATCGCGGTCTCGATCGCATCCGGGAGCGTCGCCGCGGTGACGACCCGTTCGTCGCCGAATCGGGCGACGGCGATGTTCGCGAGATCGTCGACGTCCATCGCCCGCGGCGACCCGTTGTGCGTGACGACGATCTCGTCGAAGACCGGTTCGAGCGCCTCGATCAGACCCGCGACGTCCTTGTCGGACATCACGCTCACGACGCCCACGAGCTTGCGGAAGTCGAACTCCTGGGCGAGCGCGGCCGCGAGGGCCTTCGCGCCGTGCGGGTTGTGCGCGGCGTCGAGGAAGACGGTGGGTGCATTGCGCACCCGTTCGAGCCGGCCCGGCGTGGTCACCGACGCGAACGCGTCGCGCACCGCCTCCACGTCGAGCTGCTTGCCGGGGCCCGCCCCGAAGAACGCCTCGACCGCGGCCAGCGCGACCGACGCGTTGTGCGCCTGGTGCTCGCCGTGGAGCGGCAGGAAGATGTCGGTGTAGAGACCGCCGAGACCCTGCAGGTCGATCTGCTGTCCGCCGACGGCGACCGCGCGTCGCACCACCGCGAACTCGGAGCCCTGGCGGGCCACGGCCGCGTCGGCCTCGACGGCCTGCCGCAGCAGCACGTCCATCGCCTCGGGCTCCTGCTGCGCGATGATCGCCACGGTGTCGCGGGGCACGAGACCGTCGTCGGGTGCCTTCTTGATGATCCCGGCCTTCTCTCCCGCGATCTCCGTGAGGGTGTCGCCGAGATAGCCGGTGTGGTCGATCCCGACGGGCGTGATCACCGCGACCTGCCCGGTGACGACGTTGGTGGCGTCCCACCGTCCGCCGAGACCGACCTCGACGACCGCCACGTCGACGGGTGCGTCGGCGAACGCAGCGAACGCCATGGCCGTGGTGACCTCGAACTTGCTCATCTTCGGGCCACCGGCCGCCTCGGACTGCTCGTCGATCATCCGGACGTACGGTTCGATGTCGCGGTAGGTGTCGACGTAGGTCCGCGGCGAGACCGGCGCACCGTCGATGCTGATCCGCTCGGTGGCGAGCTGCAGGTGCGGGCTCGTCGTCCGGCCGACGCGGTGGTGCATGCGGGTGAGCAGCGCGTCGATCATGCGGGTCGTCGACGTCTTGCCGTTCGTGCCGGCGACGTGGATCGACGGGTAGCTGTTCTGCGGCGACCCGAGGATGTCCATGAGCGCGGCGATCCGCGCCAGGGACGGTTCGATCTTCGTCTCCGGCCAGCGCTTGTCGAGCTCGGCTTCGACGAGCGTCAGTTCGGCCAGGTCCACCGGGGACGGCGCCCCCGGGGTGTCGGTGCTCACGCCGCGCCCAGCTCCTTCAGTCGTGCGGTGATCCGTGCGATCTCCTCTTCCGCGATCTGCTTGCGACCACGGATCTTCTCGACCACCTGGTCGGGTGCCTTCGCGAGGAAGGCATCGTTCGACAGCTTCGCGGAGGTGCCCGTCAGCTCCTTCTCCGCGGCCGCGAGATCCTTGCGCAGGCGAGCGATCTCGGCGCCGACGTCGATGCTGCCGGAGGTGTCGAGCTCGACGGTGACCGTCGCGCGGCTCAGCCGGACCTCGATCGACGCGGTGGCCGAGAACGAGTCCTCCGGCGCGGTCAGGCGCGCGAGCGACTGCACGGCCGGCACCTGCGCGACGAGATCGGCGTCCTCGACACCGACGAGCCGGGCCGCGACCTTCTGCGACGGCTTGAGGCCCTGGTCGCTGCGGAACCGACGGATCTCCGTGACGAGCCTCTGCAGGTCGGCGACACGCTGCGCTGCGGTCTCGTCGGTGGCGACGCCGGATGCCTCGGGCCAGGATGCGACGACGACGGACTCGCCGCCGGTGAGCACCTTCCACAGCGTCTCGGTGACGAACGGGATGACCGGGTGCAGCAGGCGCAGCAGCTGGTCGAGGACGGTGCCGAGCACGATCTTGGTGCCGTCGGCGTGGGCGCTGCCGTCGGCGAGCTGGACCTTGGCGAGCTCGAGATACCAGTCGCAGACCTCGTCCCACGCGAAGTGGTAGAGCGCCTCGCACGCCTTCGAGAACTCGTAGTGATCGAAGGCCGCGTCGACCTCGGTACGCACCTGCTCGAGGCGGTCGAGGATCCACCGGTCGGCATCGGTGAGCTGGTCGCGGGCCGGGAGCTCGCCGACCACCGCGCCGTTCATCAGCGCGAACTTGGTCGCGTTGAACAGCTTGTTCGCGAAGTTGCGCGACGACTGGGCGTGGTCCTCACCGACGGCGAGGTCGCCACCGGGGTTCGCGCCACGTGCCAGCGTGAAGCGCAGGGCATCGGCGCCGAAACGCTCGACCCAGTCGAGCGGGTCGATGCCGTTTCCGCGCGACTTCGACATCTTCTTGCCGAACTGGTCGCGGACGAGGCCGTGCAGGAACAGATCCCGGAACGGAACCTGCGCCTGGTGCACCGCGTCGTCGCCCGACACGTAGGTGCCGAACATCATCATGCGGGCGACCCAGAAGAACAGGATGTCGTAGCCGGTGACGAGAACGCTGGTGGGATAGAACTTGTCGAGCTCGGGGGTCTTCTCCGGCCAGCCCATCGTGGAGAACGGCCACAGGCCGGACGAGAACCACGTGTCGAGCACGTCCGGGTCCTGCTCCCAACCCTCGGGTGCGCTCTCGTCGGGGCCGAAGCACTCGACCTCGCCGTTCGGGCCGTACCAGATCGGGATGCGGTGGCCCCACCACAGCTGACGCGAGATGCACCAGTCGTGCATGTTGTCTACCCAGTCGAACCAGCGCGGTTCCTGGCTCGCGGGATGGATGACGGTGTGGCCGTTGCGCACCGCGTCGCCGGCGGCCTTGGCGAGCTTGTCGACCTTGACCCACCACTGCATGGACAGGCGCGGCTCGATGGTCTCGCCGGACCGCTCGGAGTGGCCGACGCTGTGGAGGTAGGGGCGCTTCTCGGCGACGACGCGGCCCTGCGCGGCGAGTTCCTCGCGGATCGCGACGCGCGCCTCGAAACGGTCCATGCCGTCGAAGCGGGTGCCGGAGTCGGCGATGCGGCCGGCCTTGTCCATGATCGTGGGCATCGGCAGGTCGTGCCGCAGGCCCATCTCGAAGTCGTTGGGGTCGTGCGCAGGCGTGATCTTCACTGCGCCCGTACCGAATTCGGGGTCGACGTATTCGTCGGCGATGATCGGGATCTGCCGCCCGGTGATCGGGTGCTCGAGCGTGGTGCCGATGATGTCCTTGTAGCGCTCGTCCTCGGGGTGGACCGCGACGGCGGTGTCGCCGAGCATCGTCTCCACACGAGTGGTGGCGACGACGACGTGCGGCTCGTCGTCGTTCAGGGAGCCGTAGCGCAGGGAGACGAGCTCGCCCTCGACCTCCTCGAACTTCACCTCGATGTCGGAGATCGCGGTCTGCAGCACGGGCGACCAGTTGACCAGACGCTCGGCGCGGTAGATCAGTCCCTCGTCGTAGAGGCGCTTGAACATCGTCTGCACGGCGCGGGACAGGCCCTCGTCCATGGTGAAGCGGTCGCGCGACCAGTCGACACCGTCGCCGATGCGACGCATCTGGTCCTGGATCATGCCGCCGGACTCGGCCTTCCACTGCCAGACCTTCTCGATGAAGGCCTCGCGACCGAGGTCCTCCTTCTTCTTGCCGTCGGCGGCGAGCTGCTTCTCGACGACGGTCTGGGTGGCGATGCCGGCGTGGTCCATGCCGGGCAGCCACAGCACCTCGTAGCCCTGCATGCGCTTACGGCGGGAGAGCACGTCCATGAGGGTGTGGTCGAGGGCGTGACCCATGTGCAGGCTGCCGGTGACGTTCGGCGGCGGCAGGACGATCGAGTACCCGGGCTTGTCGCTCGTGGGGTCGGCCTCGAAGTAGCCGGCGTCGACCCACTGCTGGTAGAGCTCCGCTTCGACGGCGCTGGGGTCCCAGCTCTTGGGAAGGGCGTCGGCGGGGTTCTGCGAGTTCTCTGGCGCACTGGTCACCCGTCAATCGTAAGCGTCGCGGCGAACCTCCTGGACACGGGCTACGACTGAGCCGGACAGGGGTCGCGACAGAAGAGTGTGGCCCGCTCCCCGACCGGGTATCGCAGTGCCGGGCGGCCGAATGCGCGGACGCCGAACGGACAGGACGGAGGACACCGTCATGATGCGGGCATTGATCTTCGCTGCAGGTGCAGCCGCGGGATTCGTCGCGGGGACCCGGGCGGGACGCGAGACCTACGACAAGATGCGGGGGCGTTCGAACGAGCTGTGGCACAACCCGGCGGTGCAGGAAAAGGTCATTCCTGCGGTACAGGACAAGGTGACGGAAGCGGCCGGCGTCGTGAAGGAGAAGGCGCCACACCTCCAGGAGACGGTCGGTGGTCTCGCCGAGAAGGTCACCCATCGCGGCGGATCGGGTCAGCACTCGGCCGGCTCCGGTTCCGCGACGAGCGAGTCGACACCGGCCACCGACGAGCCCACGCGTCCGCCGGCCTCGCCGGGCGACCAGCCGCGCCCGCCCGAATAGCGAGGCAGTAGACCCCGAGCGGACGTCCTCGGTCAGCCCAGCTCGTCCGGCAGGTCGAGCGGGCGGCCGAGCACGTGCTCGGACAGGAACGCCTCGACGGTCCGGTACCAGATCTTCGAGTGCTGCGGCTTCAGCACCCAGTGGTTCTCGGACGGGAAGTACAGGAAGCGGTGGACGGTGGTGCCGTCGTCCTCGGCGGGCCGCCCCGATTCGTCGAGCAGCTCGTACCACAGGCGCAGGGCTTCGCCGATCGGGACGCGATAGTCCTTGTCGCCGTGGATCACGAGCATGGGCGTGACGATGTCGGCGACGAACAGGTGCGGTGAGTTCTCGACCGCCATCTCCGGGGTCATCTCCCGCTGCCAGTACCAGGCCACGTCGGTGGTCGGCGTGAACTGGTCCAGCGCCCACAGGCCGGCATGGGTGACGACCGCGCGGAACCGGTCGGTGTGCCCCGCGATCCAGTTGGCGAGATATCCGCCGAACGATCCGCCCATCACCGCGGTCCGTTCCTCGTCGATGTCGGCGCGCGCGACCGCAGCATCGGTGACGGCCATCAGATCGGTGTACGGTTCGCTCCCCCACCGTCCCCAGCCACGCCGGACGAAGTCGTCGCCGTATCCCGTGGACAGTGCGGGATCGGGCAGCAGCACCGCATAGCCGCGGGCGACGAGGAGCCACGGGTTCCAGCGCCACGACCACGTGTTCCAGCTGCTCAGCGGACCACCGTGCACCCACAACAGCATCGGCGCGGGGTCGTCGGGGGACGCGGTATGCGGAAGTGCGAACCACGCCCGCACCGGCGTGCCGTCGGCGGCTTCGGTGGTCAGTTCCTCGAGGCGTCCCGGCAGTTCCGGGAGCGCAGCGGGAGCACGTAGCGGCGTAACGGTGCCGGCGTCGGGTCCGGTGACATCGATACGCACGGGGTGCGGCGGTGCTTCGTAGGAGGCCCGCAGCGCGTATGCCGTGCTGCCGTCGGGTGCGAGGCAGACGTCCGTGTAGGCGGCGTCGTCCGGGGTGACGCGGTCGGGCTGCTCGGACCCGAGTCGCTGCACGAACACCGGCGCGCGTCCGTGATCGTCGGCGGTGAGCACGAGACCGGAACCGTCGGGCAGCCAGGTGACGGAAGTGGGACGTCTGTCCCATTCAGGGGCCTCGATTGTCGTGGTTCCGCTCGCGATGTCCAGGACGCGGACGGTGATCTGCGGCGGGTTCTCCGCGTCGCTCATCGATTCGTGCAGGTAGGCGAGCTTCGTCCCGTCGCGCGAGATCGACGGGTGCGTCACGTCGCCGGTCTCGTCGTCGACGAGCGGGGTGCGCAGGCCGGTGCTGAGATCGACCCGCACGAGCGTGACGCGGCGCGAGGCGAGCGGACCGGGGACCACCCATGTCGCGGCGGCGAACGAACCGTCGGCAGCGATGTCGACGGAGCCATCACGCAGCGACCCTCGGATCCCGGGCGTGAGGTCGGTGAACCCGTCGCCGCTCTTGTCCGGGACGAGCAGGTGCGGCTGGTCGGGCCCGAGATCGTGGTCCCAGTAGCGCACCGGATAGCCCGTGTGCAGCACCGCGGTCACGGCCCCGTCCTTGCGGGCGTCCCGGATCCGTTCGTCGTCGGACTCGCTGTGACCGAGGACGGACGCGACGAGGACGATCCGGTCGGCCTCGGACGCCGCGTGCGCCGATACGAATCCACCCTTGCGAGATCCGACCTGCTCGGCCTCGCCGCCCGCCGCGGGCAGTCGCCACAGCGACACCGGCGGGTCGTCCTTGCCACGTGCGGCGGTGAACAGCAGGTCGCCGGTCGCGGTGAAGGTCGGGTTCGATTCACCCGTGGTGCCGTGGGTGAGGCGTCGCGCCGGAGCGTTGCCTTCGGGATCCACCTCCCACAGGGCCCCGGTGTACGAGGTGGCCTTCTCGTCGAGCGTCGACTGCGTGATCACCAGGCGTTTCCCGTCCGGAGACATCGTGAGGGAGGTGACGCGGGGAAGCGTCAGGTAATCGTCGAGCTCGTGGAAGGCCGTCATGCCTGGACGATATCGGGAGCGACGGTGGGCGGTCCGCAGGTGGCACCGGGTTCGTCTGTAACCTGGTCGTTCGGCGGGTACATCCCGTGGCAACGCCGTCTCCCAGTCCGAACGGAGCACTCACATGGTCGACCTCGCATACGTCATCGCCGGCTCGGAAGCGACCGGTGGCGCCGGTCTGCAGGTCGACCTCAAGACGTTCCAGCAGCTCGGTGTGTACGGGGTGGGCACCACGACGTGCATCGTCTCGTTCGACCCGAAGAACAACTGGGGCCACCGCTTCTTCCCCGTCCCGGCCGACGTGATCGCCGAGCAGATCGAGGCCGCCACCGCCGCCCACGATCTCGACGTGGTGAAGATCGGCATGCTGGGCACGCCCGCGACGATCGACGTCGTCGCCGAGGGTCTCGAGAAGCAGGACTGGCGGCACGTCGTGCTCGACCCGGTCCTGATCTGCAAGGGCCAGGAGGCCGGCGCAGCGCTCGACACCGACAACGCGCTGCGCGCGCAGGTGCTCCCCCACGCCACGGTCGTCACCCCGAACCTGTTCGAGGCACGCACCCTGTCCGGCATGGACGAGATCACCTCCGTCGACCAGCTCATCGAGGCCGCACGTCGCATCCATGATCTCGGCCCGAAGTACGTCGTCGCGAAGGGAGGCGTCGAACTCGACGGTGAGGACGCCGTGGACGTGCTGTTCGACGGCTCCGAGGTCACCCTCCTGACGGCCCCGAAGGTCGGCAACGAGCGCGTCTCCGGTGCCGGCTGCACCCTCGCTGCTGCGATCACCGCCGAACTCGCGAAGGGCGCGTCGGTCGCCGACGCCGCGGCCCGCGCGAAGGATTTCGTCACGGCCGGGATCAAGGGACGCGTGTCCGCCAACACCCCGTTCGACACCGTCTGGCAGGGCGTCTGATCCGAGAGCGGATCGGTACCCGTCAGCGCGGCTGCCGCCACATCCCCCACAGCGTCGGCCCGCCGCCGGGGATGACGATGGCGCGGGTGACCTCGAACCCGAACCGCTCGTAGTAGGGGACGTTCGATTCCTTGCTCGACTCGAGGTAGGCGGGAGCGTGTTCGGCGTCGGCGCGGTCGAGGCCGACCTTCATGAGGGCTGTGCCGAGACCGGTCCCCCGCGCGGCAGGTGAGGTGCCGATCGTCGACAGGTACCAGTGCGGCTCGTCCGGATGCGCCGCGTCGAGGGTTTCGTTGACCTGCCCTCCCCGCTTCATGTATCTGCCGAGCGCCGCGGAGAAGCCGGGCAGAAGGCGGAGCGAGGTCCACACATCGGTGCGCCATCGTCCGGGCGGCGCCCACATCGCCGCCCCTCCGACCGTCCCACCGGACTCGGCGATGTCCGTGGCTCCCAAGGGCACCATGTGATGCCGGGCGTCGACGGCGAAGAATCGGGCCATGCGGCGGATCCGGTGCTCCTCGTCCGGGAACATCCACACGAAGACCGGATCGTCGAAGAACGCCTCGGCGATCACCCGAGCGAAGACCGGAATGTCGCGGCGCGTGGCGGTTCTCGGTTCGACGGCCATGTCGGCAGCCTACGACGAAGACGTGCCCGACGACCTGCCTTCCGTCGCCAGTTCCTTCGCGAGGGGCGTGGGGAACCGCGGCATCACCCGCACCCCACCGAGCCAGTCGTCGAGGCGGGCGGCTTCCTCGCGTAGCACCGCGGTGCCCTCTGCGCCGATGTCCTCGAGCAGGTGCAGGCTCACCGCTCCCGTGTCGGTCTGCCACCACGTGCCGACGATCCGTCCGTCCCACCAGGCGGTGGGACCGGCGTTGCCGTTGGAGTCGAACAGCGCCTCCTTGTACGGACCCAGATACCACCCGCGTTCGGTCCACCCCATGACCGTGGGATCCAGACCGGGCAACAGCACACCCCACGGTTCGACTTCGCCCTGCTGTTCGAGGTCGTCGGGCAACAGGTAGCCGGGACGGCCGTCGAGATCGACCTCCACCACGTCGAGTTCGGCGAGGGCCGCGCGGACGGCAGTGAGGGTGGATCCGAGCCACCACTTCAGGTCCGCCTCGGTGCCGGGACCGAATGCGCGCAGCCACATCCGCACGAGTTCGCGCACACCCGTCGCCTCGTCGACGGGGTCGATGGCCGAGCCCAGCCACGACTCCGTGGTCGTCCAGGTGGGGCGCGACACCCGCCACGACCCCTTGTTCGACGCCCGAACCACTTTTCCCTCGGCGGAGAGCACCGTGAGCACGCGAGGCGCGAAGGTGACCGGCCCACCCCAGGATTTGCCGGCACCGAACTCCAGCGCGCCGTCGAGGAGCGGGATCTCGGTCTCGAGCTCGCTCGATGTCGCCTCCCGCCCGTCGGCCAGGGCGGTGAGGATGTGGCGGCTCACCTCGTCGAGCCAGCTCTCGCCGTCGTCGTGCAATCCGGCCTTCACGACGTCCTTGACGACCGTGCGTCGCTGTGCGGCGGCGACCCGGGCGCTCGCCCCTGCCTGCACCACTGGGAGGGTGTCGCGCGGGACGACGAAGACGGTGCGCCGCATGGCCATGTGTTTGACCAGGGCGCGGTCGTCGTAGAGCGCCCTGTGGAGGTCGGCCACAGTGAAGTCGCCGACCCGCGCCCACGCCGACAGGTAGACGGTCGCTGGGTCGGTGCCGTGCAGGCACACCAGGCTCCTCGCGGCATCGACCGCATCGGACGCGCGGTGCTTCGGGTGCAGGCGGTGCCTGGCGGCAAGTCGTGCTCGGCGTTCGGTTGCGTCGATCCTGCGCACAGCCATGGCCGACATCGTAGAGGTGGTGTCCGACGCAGGAGGGCTACCGACGAGCCGAATCGAGAACTGCGGGGAGGTCGGGTGCGTGTCCGTCAAAAATTCCGCATACAACCTCCCCCTCGTTCTGCGTTCAGGATCGGACGCCGCCGTAGGTACGCAGCCAACGCAGACCCGGTCCGCGGGTACGCGTGATGCCCTTGTAGTCGGCCATGTCGTCGGGAAGTTCGTCGAGGACCGAGTGGAGACGCTCGGACCACTCGGGCACCCGGGCTATGTCCTCGAACGACAGCAGGTGTGTGCGGATGAGGAACATGATCGCGCCGGAGACGCCGAGACGCACGAGGTGCTGGACCTCGACGCGGAGGTGCAGGCGTCGCCCGACGTCCTCGAGCGGTCCCTCGGCGAGCAGTCGGCGGCCGCGGCCCCATTCGGGATAGGTCTCGGTGGACTGGTCGAGTCGCCGGTCGACGCTGAGCGACCAGTTCGTACGCCGGTAGCACTGTCCCGCATGAAGTCCCATGAGGAACTGCTCGGCGCGCGGGATCACTCCTTCGGTGTGGACGCGCGGGACCGGCCCGTGGATCTGGCGGAAACTCATGCCGACGTCGAAGCGCAGCGACCAGTCGGCCGCGAAGGTGACCAGGCCGGCGTCACCCCAGAGGGCACCCTCGCGCTGGTCGAGCAGGACGACGTCCTCCTGGAGGTGCCTGCCGATGAAGCGCAGAGGCGGTTCGGGCAGCGTCGACCGATCACCGAAGACGAAAGACTGTGCGACGCCGAGCGCGCGATTGACGAACAGTCGCGCCTCACCGTCGCGTTCGAGTGCGAAAGTCTCCGGGTACGCGTCGGCGAGCATTCGCATGAGCGTGACCATCGCGTCCCACTGCGCGACCTCCATGTGCGGCAGGGACTGGAACCGGGTCGGGTCGGCACCGAGGATGCGCTCTCGTTCGGTGAGGTCGTCGAGATAGTGGCCGTCGATGTCGACGGGATGCCGGCCCCATCCGCCCGCGGCGGTCTCCACGAGGCTCCCGGCGGGTTCGACGTTGGTGCTGTAGCGATAGGTGTCGCGGACGAACGGGAACGGGAAACGCGCGATCCGATCGGGAAGCCCGAGGTCGTCGTCGCGGACGGCGAGATCGATTGTCGTACTCACAGATCCAGCTCCAATCGTGGGCCGCTCGCTCGGGAGACGCACGGCATCACGCAGTCTCCCGCTTCCTTCTCCGCAGCGCTCAGGTACAGATCACGGTGGTCGATCCCTCCGCTCATGACGGGCAGCCGGCACTCACCGCACACGCCCTGCCTGCACAGATTGGGCACTGCGACGCCACGACTTTCGAGTGCGTCGAGCAGGCCGACACCCGCGTCGACGGCGACGTCGATGCCGCGACGGGTCAGGTGAGCGACGAACGGTTCTCCCGGGTCGAGGTCGCCGACCCCGAATCGCTCGTAGTGCACACGCGCGTCGGGCCACCCCGCACGACCGGCACGTTCGCAGAGTTCGTCGACGAGGCCGGCCGGACCGCACATGTACAGGTGGGTGCCGATGGGCTGCTCCAACAGCGCCTGCCCCATCCGCTCCCGGAAGTCCTCGCGCGCCGTGTAGGTGTGCAGACGCGGTCCGCACAGATCATGCAGTTCGTCGAGGTGGGCATCGTCGCCGTCACGGAAGACGTAATGCACCTCGAACGATCGTCCCCACTGCACGGCGGCGCGGACGTGGGACAGGATCGGAGTGATCCCGATGCCACCCGCGACCAGCAGATGGTGTCGGGCCGTGAGGATCGGAGCGAACGCGCTGCGCGGTGTGCCGACCGGGACTCGGTCACCGATCTGGAGGTCGTGGACCCACTGCGACCCGCCGCGACCGGAGTCCTCCAGCCGCACCGAGATCGCGTAGTGGTCGGGTTCGAAAGCGGGACCGGTCAGGGAGTACGAGTTGCGATGCGGTCGCCCGCCGGGTCCGGTGCCGCAGGTGACGACGACGTGGCTACCGGGCGTGAAGGAGGGAAGCGTGCAGCCGGCAGGGTCCACGAGGCGGACGTGTCGCACGGTGGGGGTCAGCGCGATCGTCGCCGCGACCGTCAACTGGAGTTCCGTTCTGCCGGCCGAGTTGCCCACCGGGACGTCGGATGTCAGCGTCATGGGCGTTCCTCCGCGTCGACGGCGAAGCCCAGATAGGCGGCGTGCAGCCGGGAGACATGGTGGTGAACGACGAGTTCCGAGGCGCAGGTGGGACAAGTGGTGGACTGTCCGACCGCGACGTGGGCGGCGTGCGTCGAATGGCAGTGCGCGCAGTAGACGGTTCGTGTCGCCGAATTCACGGGGAGGGGAAGGATCTCGTCGTCGAGGAGTCCTGCGGCCACGGCGGCCGATCGTGCGGCCAGCACTGCCGCTTCCGGTCCGACCAGTACGAGGCGCCATCCCACGCGTGCTGCGTTCGCCTGCCGCTCCATGATCTGCGCGGCCGTGCCACCCCACTCCTCCGGCAGGCGGATCCAGTCGACCCGACGACCCCCGAAAGACGATACGAGACTGCGTGCCTGGCCCTGGGCGGCGTCACCGAAGGACAGGACGGTCACGTAGCGACCCCCGCCGGCGATGCGCCGCTCCTCGTCCCATCTCGGGACGCTGGTGGTGTCCACACAGACGCTCACGCGATCACCTGCGCCTTCCGGCAGCCCGAAACGACAGGAAAACGGTTGTAGTGGTGTCTGTCTCGGGCATGAGAACTCCTCGGGAGGACCGACGTGGATACGCCGGGTGTGGCAATACCGATCGCTGACGTGAAACAGACGATAATGGGAAGAAACACAGCGATGGGTTGCCACTCGGTTAACGCGTGTAACCGATTCCTCTCGGAGGCACGACGTTCGGGCCGCGGACACCGAGGGCCGCGGCCCGAACGAGGAGTTCGTCAGCTCTCCGGAGCGAAGAACGCGCGGTGCCAGATGCGCGTTACGATCTGCGCGGCATGCTCGAGAGGCATGGGCGTAGCCTGCATCTCCTCCTGGGCGTACCAGACGTAGGCCGACTGCTCCACCATGCACGCCACAGCTTCGACCACGCCCCTGATGTCGACGCCGTCGACCTCGTCCATCCCGCACTTGACCCGCAGAACGGTGGCGAAGCGGTCGATGTGCCGGTTGCGCATCTGCCACCAGAACTGCCGGAACTGCGGATCGACGTTCGCCGCCTCGACCAGCGTGCGCATGATGTCGCGGTTGTCGTAGTAATGCGTCAGATAACCGGTGTTCGCTTCGAGCAGCGCCTGGTAGGGATCGTCCTCGATGCGGTGCTCGGTTGCGCCGCTGGCACGGAACAGGTCGTCGTGCGTGTCGGCGATCAGCGCGGAGAACAGATCTTCCTTGTCGCTGAAGTACCTGTACAACCCGCCGAGCGACATCCCCGCTTCCGTCGCCACGCCACTCATCGTGGCGCCGACGTATCCGTCGCGGGCGAAGACCGCACGGGCGGCTTCCAACAGTTTCGTGCGGGTGCGGCGCCCCTTGGTGGTGTTCGGTAGGTGCGGCATATCCCCCCTTTCCTTGCGGGAATCGTAACCGGTCAACACAATCGTCATCAGAGTTAACAAAAAAGCGATGTCACTCTCTTGACGTGAGCCACGTTACTCCCCCAGAATCGTCACAACAACATCGCGCAGACCCCGCAGCGCCCTTCTTCTTCATCGTTTCCATCGAACGGAGTCCCTGTGAATTCCCGTGCAACCACTCTCGCCACCGCAGTACCGGGCGGTCACGTCGCCGGCGCCCGGACTCCCCTCGATTCGTTCCTCGGGCACCTCGACACCGACCCCCACGCCCTCGCCGTCCGCGACGACCGGGGCCACTCCCTGACCCGCGCCGAACTGTGGGAGCTCGCCGCCGACATCGAGCACGAACTCGCCGCCCACGGTCTGGGCCGGGGCGACATGGTGATCGTCTGCATGCCCAACTGGACCGAATGGATGGGTGCCTATCTCGGAGTGGTCCGCGGCGAGATGGTCGCCGGGACCCTGCCGGTGACCACCGATCCCCGATCCATCGCCTACACCGCGAATCTCGTCGGCGCGAAGGCCGTCGTCCTCCCCCGCTCGCATCGCGGCCGCGACTTCGTCGCCGAATCCGAGGTCCTGGCAGCAGAACTCGGACGCGAGGTGCAGATCCTCCTGGTCGACGGCCAGGATGGAACCCGCACCTGGCGCAGCTTCGACGGTCCGCACGCGACGATCCCCGCCTACCCGGACGATCTCGTGCACGTCCTGTTCTCGTCGAGCACCACCGGGAAGTCGAAGGCGATCGCGCATTCCGAGACGAGTCTGAGTGCCTACAACCGGATGGTCATCGACCGCTACGAGGTCTCCGGTGAGCGTCCGATCTTCATGCCCTCTCCGCTCGGCCACAGCACGGGTTTCTGGCACGGCGCCCGGATGTCGCTGATGACCGGTGCGGCACTGATCCTCCAGGACGCCTGGGACCCGCGCCGCGCCCTCGAACTCGTCGAACAGCACGGCTGCGAGATCACTGTCGCCGCAACTCCTTTCCTCAAGGACATTGTCGACACCGCATGGGATTCCACCACCCCGAAGCTGGCCGGGATGCGGATCTTCCTGTGCGGCGGTGCCCCCGTCGCCCCGAGCCTCATCGAACTGGCGCAGGAGCAGATGCCCGACACCCGTATCGCGGCGATCTGGGCGATGAGCGAGGGTGGAGCGACCTCGAGCCTCCCCGACGACTCCACCGAGCTCGTCGCGTACACCTGCGGCAAGGTGATGCCCGGTGTCACCCTCGAGGTCGTCCGTGAGGACGGCACGCTCGCACCGCGCGGGACCGACGGCGAGATCGTCATGCGCACCCCGTCGCTCTTCCTCGGATACATCGGCCAGGAGCAGCTCTACCGTGACTCGTTCACGACCGACGGCTGGTTCCGCACCGGCGACACCGGAATCGTGGACGACAACGGCTACCTGAGCCTGACCGGGCGACTCAAGGACCTCATCATCCGCGGCGGTGTCAACATCTCCCCCGTCGAGATCGAGAACGCGATTTCCGGACACCCGCAGATCGCGCGCGTGGCGGTCGTCGGCAGCCCCGACGAACGACTCGGCGAACGCATCTGCGCGGTGATCCAGCCGCTCGGCACCGCCCCGACCCTCGACGAACTCGTCGGATGGCTCGCGGAGCGCGACGTGCCCCGGCGGTTGTGGCCGGAGTCGATCCGCATCCTGCCCGCCATGCCCGAGACCCCCGCCGGAAAGATCCGCAAGAACGTTGTCAGAGAACTGATCTCGTCAGGAGACGATATGACCAGCAGCACCGTCGAGCTCACGACGCAGAGCGTCACGCTCCGCGACATCGACGTGACCTACACCCGCGCCGGTGAGGGCCCCGCGGTGGTGCTGATCCACGGCCTCGCCGAGGATCACCGCAGCTGGCGCACCGTCCAGGAGGCCGGCCTGCCGGTGACCACCTACGCCTACGACCTCCGCGGGCACGGACGCACCACCGTCGGTTCCCCCGAAGGCACGCTCGCCCAGCTACGCGACGATCTGATCGCCTTCCTCGAGGAGGTCAGCGGTCCCGCGATCTGCGTCGGCTTCTCCCTCGGTGGCACCGTCGTCCTCTCCGCCGCAGCCGAGCGCCCCGACCTCGTGACCACGGTCGTCGCGCTGGGTACCTCGAGCGTCGTCGGCCGCGGCGCTGCCGGCTTCTACGCCGGTCGCATCGAGCTGTTCCGCGGCGACGACAGCGAAGCACAGCGCTCCGCCCTCCGCGACGACACCGCCGCCGCCCTGCACAATCCCGACTCCGACCTCGACGCCGTCACGGACTTCCGCCTCGAGGCGGTCGGTGCGGCGCAGGGTTACATCAACGCGTCCACCGCGATGGCCGCACTCGTCGACGCGCCGCTGACGCCCGAGCTCTCCCGTATCGCGCCCGACACCGAGGTCGCGATCGTCGGCGCCGACCACGACACCTTCTGCCCGAAGAAGGCCGCGGACATCATCCTCGGCGCGATCGAGCACGCCACCTACCACGAGATCACCGGCGCCGGGCACCTGATGCTCGTCGATCAACCGGAACAGTCGATCGAAATCCTGCGCGGGCTCCTCCCCTGAGAAGCGCTGCGACCGAGAACTTCCAGTACACCGCTCTTCGAAAGGCTCCATGATGCAAGAACGCCCCACCGCCCTCGTCACTGCCGCCGCGGGCGCAGGGATCGGCGCCGCGATCGCCACCCGCCTCGCCGCAGACGGTTTCGATGTCGTCATCACCGACGTCCACGAGCGCCGCAGTCAGGAACTCGCCGCGAAGCTTGCCGCCGAATACGGACGCGACTTCGACAGCTACGTCCTCGACGTCACCGACGAGGCCCGTGTCGAAGCTGTCGTGTCCGAGATCGCCTCGAAGAAGGGCCGACTCGACGTTCTCGTCAACAACGCCGGCTGGAGCAAGATCGAGCCCGTCGCCGAGATGTCCTCGGAGACCTGGAAGCGCTGCCTCGACGTCGACCTCAACGGCACCTTCTACACGATGCGCTACGCGCTTCCGGTGATGCAGAAGAACAACTCCGGCGCCATCGTCAACATCAGCTCGATCGCCGCCTACGAGACCAGCACCGAGCACGGCGCCGCCTACTCCGCCGCCAAGGCCGGTGTCCTCGCACTCACCCGCGTCGCCGCCGCCGAGAACGGCAAGCACGGCATCCGCGTCAACGCCATCACCCCGGGCCTGATCTACAACGACTTCCTCCGCAAGATCTACCCGGACGAGTTCTTCTCCGGCTACGCGGAGAACCGCTCCCTCGTCGGCCGTGTCGGCCGCCCCGAGGACGTTGCCGGTCTCGTCTCGTTCCTCGTCGGACCCGACGCCGGTTACGTCACCGGTGAGGTCTACGGCATCAGTGGTGGGGTGCATCCGCATGGCTGACAACCCGCTGCGCCTGACCGTTCGCGAGCTCACCGACGCCTACGCGCGCGGCGATCTGAACCCGATCGACGTGACCGAGCAGGTTCTCGACCGGATCGACCGGTTCGATCCGGAGGTGCGCGCATACGTGGCGGTCACGGCCGATCTGGCACGGCTGCAGGCCGCCGAGGCGGCCGAACGCTACCGCCGCGGTGAACGCGCACCCCTGCTCGGGGTTCCGGTGTCCATCAAGGACGCCTTCCACCTGGCCGACACGGAGACCGGACTCGGGTCGCTCACCCAGCGCGGGCGCGTCGCCCGATCGGATTCCGGTGCCGTCGCGCGGCTGCGCGCGGCAGGATCGGTGATGCCCGGCAAGACGAGCGTGCCCGAGTTCTGCCAGTCCGCCACCAGCGACAATCTGCTCGGACCCGAGACCGGCAATCCGTGGGACCCGACGCGCACCCCGGGCGGTTCGAGCGGCGGCGCGGCGGCCTCGGTCGGCGCCGGCCTCGCGACGATCGCCCTCGGTTCGGACGGCGGCGGATCCATCCGGATCCCCGCGGCCTTCAGCGGGCTCGTGGGATACAAGCCCACCACCGGCCTGTGCGCCGACGAGCGTGGTTTCCGGGCGATGACGGATTTCGTCACCGCCGGTCCCCTCGCCTGGACGGTGGACGATGCCCGCATCATGACCGAGGTCCTCGCGGAGACGACCTTCGCCCGTGCCTCGGCGCCGAACCGGCGGATCGCCTTCTGTCCCCGCCCGGACGGCCGGCCCGTCGATCCGGCGATCGTCCGCACGCTGGAGTCGGTCGCGGCCACCTTGTCCGATCTCGGGAACGAGGTCGTCGAGACCGACATCCCGATCCAGGGATGGAACGAGATCTTCGGTCCCCTCGTGCTCGACGACGAACTCCGCGAGCGGGCCCACCTGCTCGACCGGCCGGAGTTGCTCACCCCGTACGAGCAGGCAAGTCTGCGCGCCGCGATGCAGTTGAGCAGTGCGGACGTCGCCGTGGCCCGCCGGGCACTACCCGACTTCCGCCGGCGCATCGATGCCTTCCTCCATCGCTTCGATGCGATTCTCACCCCGACGGTGGCGACGGTCGCGTTCCCACACGACCAGCGGCCGAAGACCATCGACGGTGAGAAGGTGGACTGGCTGTGGGGCGCCTTCCCGTTCACGTCCCCATTCAATGTGGCCGCCACTCCGGCGATCTCGCTGCCGGCCGGCGTCCACGACGGTCTCCCGATCGGTGCTCAGCTCGTGGCGGCGCAGGGACGCGACGCGGATCTGCTGAACCTCGCCGAGTCTCTGGAGGCCGCACTCGCGTTCGACTACGCGCCGGTGCGCGAGCGCTGGGCCGACGTGGAATCCCGCGAACCGGAGCCCGTACCGTGAGCGCCGGGCTCGACCGCCGGCGGCACGGATCCGTGCTCGAGGTCGTACTCGACCGCGCGGAACGACGGAATGCGCTCTCGCGCGCTCTGCTGACCGAGATCCGGCAGGTCTTCGCCCATCTTCCGGAGGACGTCCGCGCAGTGGTGCTGACGAGTTCGGACCGGGTGTTCTGTGCCGGTGCGGATTTCGCAGACCTGACCGGGACGTCCGCGGATCTCGACTACGACCGGGACCTCGAGGACGCGTGCTCGGCGATCCGGAGCAGCGCGGTGCCGGTGGTCGCGGTCGTGGACGGAGCGTGCGTTGGCGCCGGCGTCGAGCTGGCGACCTCGTGCGACGTCCGGATCGCGGGTCCGAAGGCGTGGTTCCGTGTCCCGGCGGTCGAGCTCGGCCTGCTCTACAACCCGGCGTCGATCCGCCGGATCCACGCGGTGCTCCCCCGCACGACGATCACCCGGTTACTGGTGCTCGCCGAACGCTTCGACGCCGACGACGCACTCCGCAGCGAACTGGTCACCCACACGGCCGACGGAGATCCCCGCGAACAGGGGCTGACGCTCGCAGAGCGCCTCTCCGGCCTCCCCCGCGACGCTCTCGCCGCGACCCACTCACTGCTCCACCACCTCGACGAGGGTCGTTACGACGACGTCGAATGGCAGGGAACCCGGATCCGATTGATGGACAGCCCCGATCGGAACGCCGCCGTCGCGGCCGCCTCCGAGCGGCACGGCACCCCCGCCTCCTGACCCTCTCTCCACCCGAAGGAAAGTTCATGAACGCAGTTGCCTCCCTGAAGGGCTACGACCTCGGTAGCCGTGTCGTGTCGTACGACGAGTCCGATGCGATCCTCTACGCACTGTGCGTCGGGGCGCAGCCCGGTCAGTTGCCGCTGGTCTACGAACGGGACCTGCACGTGCTGCCGACCTTCGGGCTGGGTCTCGGTCTGTGGGCGGTCGAGGAGGCCGGGGAGCTCGGTGCCTACGACCGCTTGAAGTCGCTCCATGCCGCGCAGCAGTTGACGGTCCACGCACCGTTCCCCCGCTCGGGCAAGATCGAGATGCGCGCCCACGTCACCGATGTCTGGGACAAGGGATCCGCTGCGACCGTCGACATCGCTGTCGAGTGCGAGCAGTTCACCGCGACCTACGCGATCCACCTGCCCGGCTCGGGTGGTTGGGGCGGGGAACGTGCCCCCTCCACGCCTCGGGTCGATCTCGAGGACGCCCCGTTCCGGGCGGACACATACATCGCGGCGAATCTTCCTGCCCTGTACCGCCTGACCGGTGATCTACACCCCGTTCATATCGACCCGGAGGTCTCCTCGGGGTACGGTTTCGAGCGCCCCATCCTGCACGGCCTGTGCACGCTGGGTATCGCCGCCCGCACGGTCGCCGAGGCCGCCGGAGCCCAGCCGTGGGAACTCCGCGAACTCCGCGCCCGCTTCGCAGCCCCCGTCCTGCCCGACGCCACGCTCACCGTCCGCGCGCAGGCGTCCGGCACCGAGGTCGACTTCGACGCCCGGATCGATACGACGGGTGTGCTCTCCGGCGGTCACGCGAGCTTCTGATCGCGTACTGCCAGATGTCCGGTTCAACCCCCAAGGAAATCCTCCGCCCCACAAGCAGTTCCCGCCGAAAGGGACTCCGATGACCGCACACGCCGCTTCCAGCTTCGGAACCAAGCAACAAAAACGAGCGTTTCTCGCCAGCCTCGTGGGCACCACCGTCGAATGGTTCGACTTCTTCATCTACGCGACCGCCGCGACGCTCGTCTTCTCGACGATCTTCTTCCCCGAACTGGGGTCGAACGTCGGCATCCTCGCGTCCTTCGCAACCCTCGGTGTCGCCTTCCTGGCCCGTCCGGTCGGCGCGTTCGTCTTCGGTCATCTCGGGGACCGCCTCGGGCGCCGCACGACGCTGATCACCACGCTGACCGTGATGGGAGCCGCCACCGGCCTCATCGGTCTGCTCCCCACTTGGGATCAGGTCGGTATCTGGGCACCGATCATGCTCACCGCCCTCCGCTTCCTGCAGGGCGTCGCAGTCGGCGGCGAGTGGGGCGGCGCCGTCCTCATGAGTGTCGAGAACGCGCCGAAGACCCGCGAACGCTTCTACGGCTCCGCACCCCAGATCGCGAGTCCGCTCGCGCTCGTGCTCGCCACGGTCGTCATGTACTTCGTGGCCCGCATGCCCAACGACCAGCTGATGTCGTGGGGATGGCGGATCCCGTTCCTCGCCGGCTTCGTCCTCGTCCTGATCGGTCTCGTCATCCGGCTCGGCGTCGAGGAATCGAGTGAATTCACCGAGGTGAAGGAGACGGGCACCGTCACGAAGAACCCGATCGCCACCGTCCTGCGCACGATGCCGAGCCGCGTGCTCGCCGGTATCGGCCTGCAGGCCAGCGTGATCGTGCTGTTCTACCTGATCACCACATACATGCTCACGATGGCGACCAACATTCACGGGTTCACCAAGAGCGACACCCTGATGATCCTGCTCATCGCTGCGACGATCGACCTCTTCGCGATGGTCGGCGTCGGCATCCTCTGCGACCGGTTGTCCGCCTGGACGGTCTTCGTGGGCGGGGTGGTCTTCACCGGCGCCTTCGCATTCCCACTGTTCGCCCTGTTCAACACCGGCAACATGGGGCTGATGATCGTCGCGTTCTCCGCGGCCCTCGTGCTCGGTCACGCCACGACCTACGCGGTGGTCTCGAGCATGACGGCCAACCTGTTCCCGACCGAGGTCCGCTACAGCGGCGTCGCCCTGTGCAGCGCGTTCTCCGGTGTCGCGTGGGCGGCTCCGACCCCGCTCGTCGCCGCCGCTCTCGTGCCGACCGACGGCTCGCAGCACTGGTGGCCGCTCGCCGCGATCCTCGTCGGCACCGCTGTCGTCTCGTTCGTCGCCGCGGCCTCCATGCGGAGCCATTTCACCACCGGGGCGGCGAGCGACGATCGTGACGACCAGTCCCGCGACCTGCGGGTCCGCGTCGGCGACCCCGCCTGAGCACCACCCATCCGAACGACCAGGAGATTCTCATGACTGTGATGCTCAGCGAGGAGCAGCGCGAGTTCGGGGCGGCAGTCCGCGAATTCTGCCGCCGCGAGGTGGGCACGCGTGAACAGCGCGACAAGCTCACCGACTGCGGTCGCGAAGGGCACAGCCTCGAACTGAACCGGCGGATCGCCGAACTCGGATGGGCCGCCATCAACGTCCCCGAGGAGTACGGCGGGGCCGGCGGCAACCATGTCGACCTGTGTGTCCTGCTCGAGGAACTTCACCGCGGTCTCGCCCCGGTCCCGTGGCACGGCACGACCCTGATCACCGCCGGGATCTACACCAAGTTCGCGAGCGAGGAACTCAAGCGATCGGTGCTCGGCCGGCTCGCCGAGGGTGCCGCGCTGGCGATCGCGATGTCCGAACCGGAAGCCGGTTCCGACGTCGCGGCGCTGACCTGCCGCGCCGAGCACACTGCGGACGGCTGGATGATCAACGGTCAGAAGACGTGGATCACCAACGCCCATCAGGCGGACAGCATCCTCCTGGTCGCCCGTACCGAGCGTGGCGAGAAGAAGCACCACGGGCTCACCATGTTCCACGTGCCGGCCGACACGCCGGGACTGACGATCAAGGGCATCGACACACTCAACGGAACCGAGGTCAACGACCTCTACTTCGCCGACTGCGTGCTGCCCGCCGACTCGGTGGTCGGTGAGGTCGGGCAGGGCTGGGCCCAGCTCATGCCCGGCCTGGCCACCGAGCGGCTGATCCTCGCCGCGCAGATGCTCGGCACCGCCGAACGCGCCTTCGACGACGTGCTGGCGTTCGTCTCCGAGCGCACCCAGTTCGGCAACCGGGTCGGCTCGTACCAGGCGATCAAGCACCGCATCGCCGATCTCGCGACGGAGATCGAGTGCACCCGCCTGCTGGTCTACAGCGTCGCGCACCGCGCGGATGCCGGCGACGACCCACAGGGGTTGGCTCGCGCGTCGTCGATGGCGAAGCTCAAGGCAACCGAGGTCGCGAAGAACACTGCCCTCGAGGGCATGCAGATGATGGGTGGCTACGGCTACTCCACAGAGTTCGACATGGCCCAGCACGTACGTGCAGCACTGGGCGCCACCATCTACGGCGGCACCAACGAGATCCAGCGGGACATCATCGGGAACTCGTTCGGGCTTCGGTAGAACACCCTCTCCACCACACTGCAGCGGGGGGAGGGTGCTTCCACCCCACCACCCGGCAGCGGTGGGGTGTTCTTTAGACCGCCCCGCCGCTGTTTTCCGTTCGCATGCAGGCTGTTTCCGGCGAACCGTCACGGCAATCTCACCCTCGCGTAACACTCCTGTCATGGGTACAGTGTTTCCTTCTATTCGACACCGATTCATAAAGTGAAACCCCCGGTCGAATCCGACCAGTCGAATCCGAGGAGCCCCTATGACGCTGGAAGCCACCGACACGTCCGTGCTGCGCCTCCCGTCCGCGAACGGCCGGTCCCCCGAGATCTCCGGATCCCCTTCCCTGACCGAGCTCGCCCATGCCGCCGGCACCCGCTACATCCTCGCCGTCTTCACCACCCTGTCCGGAAAGCCTTGCGCCAAGCTCGTTCCCGTCGAATCCGTCGGGGAGCTCGAGACCGAGGGCGTCGGATTCGCCGGCTACGCCGCCGGGTCGATGGGCCAGGTCCCGAAGGATCCCGACCTCGTCGCCATCCCCGATGCCGCGTCGTTCACGCCCATCCCGTTCGTGCGCGAAGGCCTCGCTCTCGTCCACTGCGACCCGCACGTCGAAGGCAAGCCCTGGCCGTACGCGCCGCGCGTGATCCTCAAGTCCGTACTCGCGCAGGCTGCCGCACTGGGCCTCGAGGTCAACGTGGGCGCCGAGATCGAGTACTTCCTCGTCAACAAGGACGAGAACGGAACGCTGCGCACGGCCGACGCGCTCGACACCTCCCGCCAGCCCTGCTACGACGCCCGCGACGTCACCCGCATGTACGAGCACCTGACGTCGATCTCGTCGGCGATGAACACCCTCGGATGGGGCAACTACGCCAACGACCACGAGGACGGCAACGGTCAGTTCGAGCAGAACTTCCAGTACGCCGACGCCCTGACCACCGCCGACCGGGTCGTGACCCTGCGCTACCTCATCTCCGTGCTCGCCGAGCAGCGTGGCATGACCGCGACCTTCATGCCCAAGCCGTTCGCCGACCGCACGGGTTCGGGCATGCACATGCACCTGTCGCTGTGGAGCGACGGTGCCTCGGCGTTCCCCGACGCAGCGGACCCGCGCGGCCTGGGCCTGTCGAAGACCGCCTACTCGTTCATCGCCGGCATCCTCGAGCACGCCTGTGCTCTGCAGGGCGTCATCGCGCCGACGGTCAACTCCTACAAGCGCACCGGCGCGACCAGCACGTCCTCCGGCGCCACCTGGTCGCCGCGCTACGCGACCTACGGCGGCAACGACCGCACCCACTACCTGCGGGTCCCCGATTCCAACCGCGTCGAACTGCGCGGCGGCGACGGTTCCGCGAACCCCTATCTCGCTACCGCCGCGACCGTCGGTGCAGGCCTCGACGGCATCGAGCGCAATCTCGACCCCGGCGCTCCCGGTACGGGCGGTTCCACGGAGACCCTGCCGATGACGCTGTTGCACGCGATGGACGCCCTCCAGGCCGATCCTGTCGTCTCCGGCGCCCTCGACGCAGCGGGTGCGAGTGTCGCCGACTACTTCGCCTCCCTCAAGCGCGAGGAGTTCTTCCACTGGCACAACACCGTGACGCCGTGGGAGATCGACAGCTACCTGACCGCCTTCTGAGAAATCTTCGCCTACTTCCCACCCCATCGAACAGGAGAGACGACCATGTGCGGAATCGTCGGACTTCATCTGCGGGACACCTCGCTCGAACCCCGGCTGGGCAGCCTGCTCACCGGAATGCTCGGGCAGATGGTGGACCGCGGACCGGATTCGGCGGGCGTCGCCGTCTACGGCAACCCGGTCTTCTCCCCCGCCGGGGAGTCGTCGGTCTCGGTACTCGACGCACCCTCGGACCTCGCCACGATCGTCGGCGACGCACTGGGCGTGACCATCGGGTCGCTCGACCTCGCACCCACCACCGTGCTGCACGCCCCCGTCCCCGCAACCCTGCTCGCCGACACCGTCCGCACACTGGCACCCACGGCGACCGTCATCGGTTTCGGTGACGATGTCACGGTCCTCAAGGGCACCGGTGACCCGCGCGTCCTCGCCGAGAACTTCGGCCTGCCGGCCGCATCCGGATGGCAGGGTGTGGGCCACACCCGCATGGCCACCGAATCCGCCGTCACCGCAGCCGGATCACATCCCTTCGCCGTCGGCCCGGACCAGTGTCTCGTCCACAACGGCTCGTTCTCCAATCACCTGTCGATCAAGCGCGAACTCGAGGACGAGGGCGTGGTGTTCGACAGCGAGAACGACACCGAGGTCGGCGCACGCTTCGTGGCCAAGCACCTGGCGGAGGGCGCAGATCTCGAGAAGGCGTTGCGCCTTCTCGGCGAACGCTTCGACGGTTTCTACACCCTGCTGGTGTCCACCTCCGATTCCTTCGCCGTGGTCCGCGATCCGATCGCCTGCAAGCCCGCGATCGTCGCCGAGTGCGACGCCTACGTCGCCATGGCCTCGGAATTCCGCGCTCTGGCAGGACTTCCCGGCATCGCCGACGCCCGCATCTTCGAACCCGAACCGGACCGGGTCTACGTGTGGCGACGCTGACCGGCCACGCGAATCCCGAACCCGCCGTCCCGATCTCATCCCCGGAGGCAATCATGACCACCGACACCCTGCTCCAGACCGCCACCTACGACCTGGCGACGACCACCACCCGCGAACTCAATGCGGCACTGCACGCGACGGAGGCCCCGGCCTCGGTCGAGGTGGCGAACCCGCAGGGCGCCCACGCACTCGCCTGCGGCCTGAACCGGCCGATCGACGTCCGCATCGACGGCCACGTCGGTTACTACGCCGCCGGGATGAACCAGCACGCCCACGTGACCATCGACGGCAACGCCGGCGTCGGTGTCGCCGAGAACATGATGTCGGGCAGCGTGCGCGTCACCGGCGACGCCTCGCAGTCCGCAGGCGCCACCGCCCACGGCGGGCTGCTGGTGATCGAAGGCAACGCCGCCGCACGCTGCGGCATCTCGATGAAGGGCATCGACATCGTCGTCGGCGGCGACATCGGGCACATGAGCGCCTTCATGGGCCAGGCCGGCCGACTCGTCGTCCTGGGCGATGCCGGCGAGGCCCTGGGCGATTCGCTGTACGAGGTGCGGATCTACGTGCGAGGCACCGTCGCCTCACTCGGTGCGGACTGCGTCAAGAAGGAGATGCGCCCCGAGCACATCGCCGAACTGCAGGAACTGCTCGACGCGGCCGGTTTCGACGCCGACCCGGCCGAGTTCACCCGCTACGGCTCGGCCCGGCAGCTCTACCACTTCCACGTCGACAACGCTTCGGCCTACTGAGAGCCCCGACGTTCTTCCGCCCCGCTCGACCCCCCGAGGAGACTTCCATGACCTTCCAGCCCGGACTGCGTGAGTCGGCCACCTTCGACCGCAACGTCATCCACGAGATCCAGCGCGCCGCCGCGACCGGCATCTACGACATCCGCGGCTGGGGTGCCAAGCGCAAGGTTCCCCACTTCGACGACCTGCTGTTCCTCGGCGCGTCCATGTCGCGTTACCCGCTCGAGGGCTACCGCGAGAAGTGCGAGACCGACGTCGTCCTCGGCGACCGCAACGCGACGTACCCGCTGCACCTCGACATCCCGGTCACGATCGCCGGAATGAGCTTCGGTGCGCTCTCCGGTCGCGCGAAGGAGGCCCTCGGACGTGGCGCCAGCGAGGTCGGCACGTCCACCACCACCGGTGACGGCGGCATGACCCCGGAGGAACGCGGGCAGTCCAAGCACCTGGTCTACCAGTACCTCCCGTCGCGCTACGGCATGAACCCCGACGACCTGCGCAAGGCCGACGCCATCGAGGTCGTGCTCGGCCAGGGCGCCAAGCCCGGTGGCGGCGGCATGCTCCTCGGGCAGAAGATCACCGAGCGGGTCGCGGGGATGCGCACCCTGCCGGTGGGCATCGACCAGCGCAGCGCCTGCCGGCACCCCGACTGGACCGGGCCCGACGACCTCGCCATCAAGATCCTCGAACTGCGCGAGATCACCGGCTGGGAGAAGCCGATCTACGTCAAGGTCGGCGCGACCCGCACCTACTACGACGTCAAGCTCGCCGTGAAGTCCGGCGCGGACGTCGTGGTGGTCGACGGGATGCAGGGTGGCACCGCAGCCACCCAGGACGTCTTCATCGAGCACGTCGGCATCCCCACCCTGGCCGCGCTCCCCCAGGCCGTGCAAGCCCTGCAGGAGATGGGTGTGCACCGCACCCCCGGCGGCGTGCAGCTGATCGTCTCGGGCGGCATCCGCTCGGGCGCCGACGTCGCCAAGGCGATGGCCCTCGGCGCCGACGCTGTCGCCATCGGCACAGCCGCGCTGATCGCTCTCGGCGACAACGATCCGAAGTACCAGGCCGAGTACGAGAAGCTGGGCTCCGCGGCCGGATTCTACGACGACTTCCAGGACGGCAAGGACCCCGCCGGCATCACCACGCAGGATCCCGACCTGCAGGCGCGTTTCGATCCGATCGAGGGTGGCCGTCGCCTCGCGAACTACCTGCGCGTGCTCACCATGGAAGCCCAGACCATCGCCCGGGCGTGCGGCAAGTCGCACCTGCGCAATCTCGAACCGCAGGACCTCGTCGCCGTCACGATGGAAGCCGCCGCCATGGCACGGGTTCCCCTGGCCGGAACCGACTGGATCCCCGGCCGCAGCACCTTCTGACCGTGGCAACAGGCCTGCCACCGTACTTCCCGAGAGGACACAACACATGACCGCCTTCGACACGCTCTGGGCATCGATCCTGGAGGTCGGTAAACATCCGATGACCGGGGGCTATCGCCGATTCGCCTGGAGCGATGCCGATCTCACTCTCCGCGAGTGGTTCCGCGGCTGCGCCGCCGAGCGCGGCATGGACGTCGAAGAGGACCGTAACGGGAACCTGTGGGCGTGGTGGCTCCCCGTCGGCTGGGAAGGCGATCCCACCGACGCCTTCGTCACCGGTTCGCACCTGGACTCGGTGCCCGACGGCGGCGCGTTCGACGGACCACTCGGCGTGGTCTCGGCGTTCGCCGCGGTCGATCTGGTCCGTGAGCGCGGCATCGTCCCGACCGTGCCGATCGCGATCACCGCGTTCTCCGACGAGGAGGGTGCCCGCTTCGGTGTGGCGTGCGTGGGTAGTCAGCTCACCACCGGGGCGCTCGCTCCGCAGCGTGCGCTCGGCCTGCGTGATCGTGACGGAATCACGTTGGCCGAGGCCATGACCCGCGCCGGTCGCGTGCCCGAACACATCGGCGCCGACCCCACCCTCGTCGACCGGGTCGGGGTGTACGTCGAACTTCACGTCGAACAGGGCCGGGCCCTCGATCTCGTCGATGCACCGGTCGCGGTCGCGTCGTCGATCTGGCCGCACGGCCGATGGCAGTTCACCTTCACCGGTGAGGCGAACCACGCCGGAGCCACGCGCCTGGTGGACCGCCGCGACCCGATGCTCGCCTACGCCTCGTCGGTGCACAGCGCCCGCTCGTGTGCCGCGGCGGCCGGTGCGGTCGCCACCTTCGGCAAACTCGAGGTATTGCCCAACGGGGCCAACGCGATCCCCTCCGAGATCAAGGCCTGGCTCGACGCTCGCGCCGCGGACGAGGAGACCCTGACGACGCTGGTCGCCGAGATCGAGGCCGAGGCCCGCAAGCACTGCCTGCCGGACGAGATCGGACTCGACGTCTTCGCCGAATCGATCACCCCGATCGTCGAGTTCCCGGCCGGACCGCGCGAACGGTTGCGCCGCGCGCTGTCGCATCTCGGGGACATCCCGGTACTGCCCACCCAGGCGGGGCACGACGCGGGCATCCTCTCGGAGAAGGTTCCCACCGCAATGTTGTTCGTGCGCAACCCCACCGGCGTCTCGCATTCACCGCACGAGTTCGCCGAGGCCGACGATTGCAACATCGGAGCGCAGGCGCTGGCCGACATCATGACGGACTGGACGGCGGGCAGTTAGGTGGCCGCGCAGGTGATCCGGTCCGGTGAGCGGCGGCGGGTGCCCTGGCGCAACGGCGTCGGGATCACGGAGGAGGTCGCGACCGGACCCGACGGCCCCTCCGGCCGTCCGCTGTGGCGGCTCAGCGTGGCCGATCTGGGCTCCGACCCCAGCGAGTTCTCGGCCTTCCCCGGCAGGGACCGCATCTTCACCGTCATCGGTGAGCACGGCGTCGACCTCGACTGGGGCCACGGACCCCGTTCGCTGGATCCGTGGCATCCACACTCGTTCGCCGGTGAGGACGCGCCCCACTGCGTCCCCCGAGGCGCCACCCGTGCATTCAATGTCATGACCGAGCGCGGGGGCGCCACCGCGGCCGTCGGGTACTTCACGCTCGACACGGCCTTCGACACCGCCGCAGGCGGAGTCACTGCCCTCTACGTGCGATCGGGCTCCGTACAGGCCGGCACGGAACGGGCCGGGCCCGGGGACTGCGTCCTGATCCGCCACGAGGCGATCACGCTACGAGTCTCGTCGGCCACCGGACTGCTGGTCCGCATCGAACCGACTTCCTCCCTCTGACATCGACTCCCCCACCGACCTCCCCGATTCGGAGGCCGACCGAACAAAGGATCCTCAGGTGACGGACACGACCAAGTTTCTGATCGTCGGCGGCGGCCTCGAAGGCCTGGCCATCGCCTACTCCCTCGCTGACCGCGGCGAGACCGACGTCCTCGTCCTCGAGCGCGACACCCTCTGCTCCGGCATGACCGGCAAGTCCAGCGGTGTCGTGCGCTGTCACTACGGCACCCCGTCGTTGGCTGCGATGTCCTGGTACGGCGTCGACATCTTCACCAAGGCGACCGAGATCTTCGGCGACGACATGGCGTTCCGCCAGTGCGGTTACGTCGTCGGTGTGGCGGAGAACAACGTCAAGCCGCTCGAAGCGAACATCGAGATGATGCAGGGCCTGGGTATCGCCACCGAACTCATTACCCACGACAAGATGGCCGAACTGTGGCCGGGCCTGCACCTCGACGACTTCGCCCTGTTCGCCTACGAACCGCTCGGTGGTCGCGGCGAGGCCTACATGGCGGGCATGGCGTTCGGAGCGACAGCCCGCCGGATGGGCGTGAAGATCCGGCAGAGCACCCCGGTGGTGTCGCTACTGCAGAACGCCGCCGGCCGCGTCTACGGCGTCACCCTCGCCGACGGCTCCGAAGTGCACGCCGAACAGGTCATCGTCGCCGCAGGCCCCTGGACTCCGGCACTCGTCGCCGGTGTCGGCGTCGACATCGACGTCCGGGCGCAGCGCGCGCAGTTGGTTCTCGTCGACCAGGGCGTCCCGACCCCGGAGGTGCCCGTGCTGTCCGATCTGGCGGGCCTGCAGTACATCTGCCGCGAGCCGAACGGTGAACTGCTGGTGGGCAATTCCGATCACCAGGCGCCGGAGTACATCGACCCGGACAAGTACGTCAACCGCGCCGACGACTCGACGATCGAGAAGAACATCATGAAGCTCGGCAACCGCCTTCCCGACATGCCGGACCCACGGATCACCAGTTCGTACGTCGGTGCCTACGACGTCACCGAGGACTACAACCCCGTCATCGGTCCGGCACCGGTCGAGGGCCTGTTCCTGGCGACCGGATTCTCCGGGCACGGGTTCAAGATCTCCCCCGCGGTGGGCAAGTTGGTCGCCGACCTGCTGATCGACGGGAAGACCGACCTTCCGAATGTGAACCCGGACGACTTCCGTTTCTCCCGCTTCGAGGAGGGTGATCTGCTCCTGAGCCTCAACCCCTACGAGGGCGCCGGCGAGATGCGCTGATCCCGACCTCCCAGCGCGCGTGCCCTCCACGGACCCGGCCGGATCCCTGTCGTCCGGATCGTGGAGGGCACCGCCGTGTCCGCATTGCGGCGTTCACCACCGGTGGACACACGCTACGCTGATGATATGGCCAGCCCAGATCGTCCCGTCCTGTACGACGATTCCGGACGCGAAGTCCCGCGCGGCACCCCGACGGGTGTGGATCTCGAGCGCGCGATCGCCCACCAGGTGAGGTCGCTGCGGCTGGCCAGCGGTCTGTCCGTCGGCGACATGGCCGCCAAGGTGGGGATCTCCAAGGCGATGCTCTCGAAGATCGAGAACGCCCAGACGTCGTGCAGCCTGTCGACTCTCGCGCGCCTCGCCGCCGGCCTCGACGTCCCCGTCACCTCGCTCTTCCGGGGCGCGGACGCGCACCGCGACGCGGTGTTCACCAAGAACGGGCACGGCGCCGAGATCGTCGGTCGCGGTACGCGGGTCGGCCACCACTACGAATTGCTCGGCGCACTGCGTGGGCAGCACAAGCGGCTCGAACCGGTGCTCGTGACCCTCACCGACGCAAGCGAGGTCTTCCCCCTCTTCCAGCATCCCGGCACCGAGCTGCTGTACATGCTCGAAGGCGAGATGCTCTACGGCCACGGCGATTCCGAGTACCACCTGCAACCGGGCGATGCCCTGCTCCTCGACGGTGAGGGACTACACGGACCGAACGAGCTACTGAAGCTGCCCATCCGGTTCCTCGCCGTGACGGCGTATCCCGACAACCACCAGCCGTGAACACGACGGAGCCCTCACCGCGCGGTGCGGTGAGGGCTCCTGCCGTTCGGTCGGGGAAACTCGTCGGTCAGGACTTGGGCACGATCACGTCGCGGTCCTCGGCGAACACCTCGGGGCGCAGCGTCGACGGGCCGGTCGGCGAGAACGAGTCCATCACGTAGGCCGTCTCCCCGTGGACCGGGACGTCGATGCCCCGCATCTCCGTCTCGGTGTCGACCCGAATGCCCATGATCTTGTCGAGCGCCTTCGCGATCAGGAAGGTCACCGCGAACGAGTAGGCGAACACCGCAGCCATCGCGACGATCTGGCGTCCGAGGAAATCGATCCCACCACCGAAGAACAGACCGTCGACGCCGGCCGGCGCGGCGGCCGTCGCGACGAAGGCGATGAGGGTGGTGCCCACGACGCCGCCCATGAGGTGGATGGCGACGACGTCGAGCGAGTCGTCGTAGCCCATGCGGAATTTCCAGCTCACGGCGAAGCAGCCGACGGCACCGGAGACCACGCCGATCAGCAGGGCACCGAGCGGGGACACGAGGCTCGCGGCGGGCGTGATGCCCACGAGTGCGGCGATCACGCCCGAGATGGCACCGAGCGTCGTCGCGTGCTTCTCCTTGATGCGTTCGACGAGCAGCCAACCGAGCAGGCCGGCCATCGCGGCGACGAGCGTGTTGAGGACGACGACACCGGCCATGTGGTTGGCGCCGCCCGCCGAACCGCCGTTGAATCCGAACCAGCCGAACAGCAGGATTCCGCCGCCGAGGACGACGAGGGGCAGGTTGTGGGGACGGGCGACGTGCGGGAATCCGCGGCGACGACCGAGCGCGATGGCGAGTGCCAGCGCCGCGACACCCGAGTTCATGTGCACGGCGGTGCCGCCGGCGAAGTCGTGGGCGGCGAGCGTGTTGGCGATCCATCCGCCCTTCGTGCCCGCTTCCTCGTCGTCGAAGGCGAAGACCCAGTGCGCGACCGGGAAATAGACGAGGACGACCCAGATGCCCGAGAACACCAGCCACGCCGAGAACTTCATCCGGTCCGCGACTCCACCGGCGATGATCGCCACCGTGATGCCCGCGAAGAGGAGGTGGAAGGCGGCGGTCAGGGCGGCGGGCATCCCTCCGTCCGGGTTCTCCTCGAGCAGCGACCCGAGACCGATGTCGGTGAAGGGATCGCCGATGAGGCCGAGGCCCCCGACGCTGTCACCGAGCACGGCGGCCGGACCGAACAGCACCCACAGGACGGCGGTGACGGCGAATCCACCGAACACCATCATGATCATGTTGAGCGCGCTCTTGACTCCGAGCATGCCGCTGTAGAACAGCGCCAGGCCCGGAACCATCAGTACGACTGCTGTGAACGCCGCCAAAACCCAGGCGGTATCGGCGGCCGCGAGTGCCTGTTCCATATAAGTCCACCCTGTTCGATCCCGGGGTTCACGACCCCTACGTCAGTCGGTGACCCGCATTCATCACCGTCCCCTGAGAGTGGACCCACTCTGTAATGTCCCTGCGAGGTGCGGGTGAACTTCGTGTAACGCCACCGCAGTTCTCAGGACAGGGGTGCCGTTGCATGCGGGCAGGCAGTATGGAGGACGAGGCGCCGCGTCCCCCGGTGTGCACAACCAGCACCGCCGGGGTATCCCTGCCCTGCCGGGGTTCCGTGGGAACGACGGCTCGAACCGCTGCACGCATCTGGGAGGTAGACGATGGGACGGGTCACGACACGTCGTCCGGTACTGCGCATCACTGCGGACAGGGCGACGCGACGTCCCGACACCCTCGCCGTCGAGGAACCGCTCGAGATCAGGGTCGGCGGTGAGTCGCTCACCATCACGATGCGCACCCCCGGGCACGACGTCGACCTCGTCCACGGCTTCCTGCTGGCCGAAGGGATGATCGGCAGTCGCGAGGACATCGCCGCCGTCCGCTACTGCGACGGCGTGGACGAGAGCGGCGCCAACACCTACAACGTCCTCGACGTCGCCCTCGCCCCCGGCGTCACCGTCCCCGAAGGGACGGGGCGACGCGCGTTCACGACGACCTCCGCGTGCGGGGTGTGCGGGAAGAACTCGCTCGACGAGGTGCGCACGCGCACCCGCTATCCGTTGAAGGATGCCGGCACCACCTCGATCGGCACGCACACCCTCACCGAACTGCCCGACACGCTGCGTCGGCACCAGCAGGTCTTCGAGTCGACCGGCGGTCTGCACGCGGCCGCGCTGTTCACCCCCGACGGGGCGCTGCTGGCCCTGCGCGAGGACGTCGGCCGGCACAACGCCGTCGACAAGGTGATCGGCTGGGCCCTGACCGACAACCGGGTTCCGCTCTCGCACAGCGTGCTCATGGTGAGCGGACGCGCCTCGTTCGAACTCGTGCAGAAGGCGGTCATGGCCGGGATCCCCGTGCTCGCGGCGGTCTCGGCGCCGTCGTCGCTGGCCGTCGATCTCGCCGCGGAGTCCGACCTCACCCTCGTGGGCTTCCTCCGCGGCGACACGATGAACATCTACACCGTCCCCGAACGCATCAAGACCGACTGATCGACGGCATCAATCGCACGTGCCGTCCTGCGCCTCGCCCGCGCGTACTCCGTCGACGAACGCCCGCACGTCGCCGAAGGACTCCTCGAGTACCGCGCGGTGGTCGGCCCCCTCGTACACCCGATAGGTCAGGTCGGCTCCGTTGTCGCACAGTGCAGCGGTCACCTGATCGGTGACCGGACGCGACACCAGTGCATCGTCGGTTCCCTGCACGACGAGCGTCGGCACCGTCAGGGTGAGCGGTTCGACCTCCTGGCCGGCGTAGTACTCGCGGAGCGGCTCGAGGTCCGCATCCGGAGCGAACACCTGATCCACCGGGACCGTGCTCGCCACCTCGCGAACGTCGTCCATGCATCCGGTGCGCGCGGCCTCGAGCAGAGGTCGCGACGCGTCGGTGAGCATCGCGTCGGCGTCGATGCTCGGGTCCGCCGCCTGCGCTCCGAGCAGCAGCACCGGGAGGAATCCGAGCGCCGGACCGATCGCGGGACCGGCGGTCGCGTAGTACTCGGCGGTCTCACTGGTGCGGCTACCCGGGGCGAAGGAGACCGCGCCCTGCAGTTCGAGTTCGGGTGCGCGTTCCTCGCCGTGTGCCGCCACATACAGCGCGGCGTGTCCGCCCTGGCTGTGTCCCATCGCGACCCATCGGGTGCCGATGCCGGAATCGAGTTGCCGAGCCGCACGCACGATGTCGACGACAGCGGCAGCCGCGCTGTCTCCGTTCATGTACGGGTGTTCGCCCGGTGTTCCGAGGCCCTCGTAGTCGGTCTGGACCACGGCGTAGCCGTCGGCGACCCACTGGTCGAGCATGGCGGTGGTCCTGCCGACGTAGGAATGGGCCGGACCGCCGGGGGTGTCGGCGGAGGGTGCGCAGGCGTCACCGACCCCGGTGGTGCCGTGTGCCCAGCTGATCACGGGCCAGCCCCCGTCGGGGGCCTCACCGTCGGGGATCGCGACGGTGCCCGACACGAGCGTGGGGCGCCGGTCGGCCCCCTCGGACAGATAGGTGATCAGATGCGTGCGCGATGCGCTGGGAATCGCCGCCGCACCGGTGAGGGTACGTTCGGTGACGAGAGAGCCCGGCCCGCCGGAAGTCTCCTCGGTGTCGTCACCGGAGTCCGCGCAGGATGTGATACCGAGCATCGCCGTTGCGGTGAGTGCTGCCACCAGGCGCCGGGAAGTACGAGAGAGCATGAATCCTCCGTTGGGATTTCAGTCCACGTTCGGCGCCCACTGCACGCCGTTGATGTGGCTACCGCCGTCGACGAACAGCGTGTTGCCTGTGAGATAGCGGGAGTCGTCGCTCGCGAGAAAGGCTGCGACGGTACCGATGTCCTCGAGCGGGTCGCCGATACGGCCCATCGGGTTCGCTGCGGCCTGCGTCGCTGCCATCTGCGGGTCCGCCTCCGCGACCCGCTGATATGCCGCACTCTGCGCGCCGGGACAGATCACGTTGCAGCACACCTGCTTCGGTGCCCACTCTCGGGCCGCCGTGCGAGTCATGCTGCGCAGCGCCTCTTTCGCCGCGTTGTACGACACCGAGTACATGTGCGCATTGACGCCGTTGAGACTGCACATGTTGATGACCCGACCGGTGCCGTGTCGGGCCAGTTCCGGATACGCGCGCTGCATCGCCCAGAACGCGGCCATCACCGCCATGTCGAACCCGGCCTGCATGCTGTGTTCGGGCGTGTTCTCCATACGCGCGAAGCCCAGTGACCGCCAGGCGTTGTTGACCAGGATGTCGAGGCGCCCGAATTCCCGCGCGGCGGTGTCCACCGCGTTGTGCACCTGTTCTCGGTCGGTGACATCGGTCGATACGAAATGTGCCGCCGTCCCCCACTTCTCGGTGATCCACCGTGCGGTGGCCGCCCCGGCTTCCTCGTCGACCTCGGCGACGACGACGCTCGCCCCCTCACGGGCCAGCGCGCCGGCAACGCCGCGGCCGATTCCCATCCCGGCGCCGGTGACGATCGCCACCCGCCCGTCCAATTTCCCCATGCCGTTCCTTTCCGATACGACGGCGTGTGCGGTGCAGGCCGTCAGCGCGGACGGGGAACCGTCCTGTCGATGAACAGCGCCTCGACGGAGACGCACACCGTGCCGTCCGCGGTCCTGATCTCGCCGACCGTGTTGATCTTGCGGCCGTCCTGCTCGACCAGACGACCGGTGATCGTCAGCGGCTCGAACAGCGGGGTCGGGCGGTGGTACCGCACATTGAGCTGTGCGGTGGCGCCGCTGCGCCCGGCCCAGGCGTTCGCCACACCCAGAGTGTGATCGAGCAGGAGGGCGGAGACTCCGCCGTGCACGTGCCCGGGCGGGCCCTGGTACGGGAAGGTCAGTTCGACGACGCCTTCCACCGATCCGTCTTCGCGACCGGCGAGCACCAGCGGCGGAGCGAGCGCGTTCTCCGGCCCGGTGACCGGATCGTGCCGGGTGACACCCTCCCCGTGCCACATGTCGATCAGTCGCTCCCGCACTTCGGGGGCGTGTTCCTCGAGGTGCTCGGCGATATTGTCGAGTTCTTCGGCGACCCGCTCGAGATTCGCGTTGCCACGGTCGGTGCGCAGCAACGCGTCCACCACGCGCCGCGCGGCGGCGGTGGCGCGGTCGACGGCGGTGTCCTGCGGTGCCGAGGTCAGCACCGTACCGTCGGGCGCGTGTCCGACGACGGGGTGGGTGTCCGGGTCGACTCTCATCGAATCTCCATCGTGGCGTGGGTGAGCACCGGTTGCCCGTCGCGCTCGGGACATGTGGCGAGCAGGGTGAGGGTGTCGCCGTCTCGCCAGACCGCCGTCTCGATCGTCTCCCCGGGGTACAGCGTGCCGGCGAAGCGGACCGAGAACGACCGGACCCGGGTCGGGTCTCCGTCGAGCACACCGTCGACGACGGCCTTGCACACGACACCGTACGAGGCGAGTCCGTGCAGGATCGGCCGATCGAAACCGGCCGCCTTCGCGAATTCGGGATCGGCGTGCAGCGGGTTCATGTCGGCACTGAGCCGGTACACCAGTGCCTGTTGCGTGCTTGTAGGTGACACCAGGGTCTTGTCGGCGTCCCGTTCCGGCACTGCGTTCGACACATCGGGCCCGGCGTCTCCGCCGAAACCTCCCTCACCGCGCGCCCAGATCTGCATCGCACTGGTCCACAACGGGTTTCCGTCGGCGTCCACTGCGGACTGCTCGAGCACGATCACGGCGGCTTTGCCCTTGTCCCACACATCGGAGATGCGAGACGAGACGGTCGCCGAACCCGAGATCGGGATCGGGGCGTACACGGTGACGGACTGGCCACCGTGCAGGATCCTGCGCAGGTCGATGTCGATTCCCGGCAGGCTCAGTCCGGCCGGTGTCACCGCACCGGCGGAGACACCCTGACCGGCGACCATCGCGAAGGTCGGCAGGACCCGCAGGTCTTTCTCGTACACCCACCGCAGTTCGGCGGGATCGAGCGAGTCGGCACCCGCACCCAGACCGAGGTGGTAGAGGATCACATCGCGTTCGGTCCACGAGGCGTCGCGGACGGTGGGCGCAGCGGAGAGCGCGACATCGGTATCGATGGGCATGGGCGTCACTTTCCGGGTTCGGGATCGCGGGGCAGGCCGAGAAGCCTCTCACCGATGATGTTCAGCTGGACGTTGGTCGTCCCACCGGCGATGGACATGCACTGCACGTTGAGGAACATGTGGGTGGCCGAAGTTCGGTCCTGGTCGTCGAGCAACGACGCGGGACCGGCCCAGTCCATCGCGGTCTCCCAGACCTGCTGGAGGTGCTCGACGCCGAGGAGCTTGGCGACGGAGGACTCGGCACCCGGCTGTGCACCGGCCAGCGAGCGGAGAGCGGTGCGCAGCCCCATGAGGCCACCGGACGCGGCATCGCCGAGCACTTTGCCGAGAACGGTGAGCTGTTCGTCGTCGGGTCCGCCGGGCATGCCGTTCGCGAGCGCCATGAGAGTCTCGCAGCCGGCACCGAAAGTCGAATCGTGTGAGAGGGAGACGCGTTCGTTCGCGAGGGTCGTACGGGCGAGCTTCCATCCGTCCCCGGGCTCGCCGACGAGGCACTCGTCCGGCACGAACACGCCGTCGAGGAACACCTCGTTGAACAGGGCTTCGCCGGTGATCTCCCGCAGCGGCCGGATGTCGAGGCCTTCCGTGTTCCTGATGTCGATCAGGAAGTAGGACAGGCCTTTGTGTTTGGGCGCTTCCGCGTCGGTGCGGGCGAGGCAGATGCCCCAGTCCGCGACCCGCGCCATCGACGTCCACACCTTCTGACCGTCGAGCCTCCATCCGCCGTCCACCTTGACGGCCTTGGTGGACAGGCCCGCGAGATCAGACCCGGCGCCGGGTTCGGAGAAGAGCTGACACCACACGAGATCCCCGCGCAGCGACTGCGGGACGAATCGCTCGATCTGCTCGGTACTGCCGTGCGCGATCAGGGTCGGCACCACCCAGTTGCCGATGATCATGTCGTGCGGTTCGAGTTCGGCGACGCGCAGTTCCTCGGCGACGACGAGTTGCGTGACGGCGTCGGCGGCCTTGCCCCATGGTTCGGGCAGATGAGGAGCGGTGTAGCCCTTCTCCGCCAGATACGCCTTCCGCGCTGCGTTCTCCAGCGACTTCGCCGGCTCGAGTTCGGCACGGACGTCGGCGCGAATCCGTTCCGCCTCGGGCGGAAGATCGACGCTCAGCACGCGGCGGGCACCGTCGAGCGTGAGGTGGGCGACCCGGCGCCGCCACGACGCCGTGGAGCCGAGCAGGATCCGGAGCGACTGGGCGCGCCGCATGTACAGGTGCGCGTCGTGCTCCCAGGTGTAGCCGATGCCGCCGAGCACCTGAATGCAGTTCTTGGTGACCTGGAAGGCGGCCTCCGGAGCGATGGACGCGGCGACCGCCACGGCGAGCGATGACTCGTCGTCCGCCGCGTCCTCTGCCTGCGCTCGCGCGGCGTCCCAGGCCACGACCCGGGCCTGTTCGGTGAGACAGAGCATCCGGGCGACGGTGTGCTTGACACCCTGGAACTGTCCGATGACGCGGCCGAACTGCTTGCGGACCCGCGCATAGTCCGCGGCGGTGGTGGTCGCCCAGTCCGCGAGACCGGCGGCCTCGGCGGCGAACAAGGTCGCGGCGATATCGACGATCCGATGCGAATCCGACCTCAGCACGTCCCCGTCGGACAACGTCAGGGCGCTCGCGGTGATCTCGGCGTTGCGGCGGATCACGTCGTAGCTGGGCAGGTTCGTGACCTCGACCCGGTCACGGGTCACGACGACGAAGACCCGCTCACCACCGTCGTCGGCCGCGAGCAGGAACACATCCGCGACCTGGCCGCCGAGGGCGGCACCGGAGGTTCCCGAGAGCATGACGGAATCGCCGTCGCGCTCCACTCGCAGGTCCCCCGGCTGCAGGGCGACCGCACCGAACAGCGAACCGTCCGCGAGCCCATCGAGTTCGCTGCGACGGCCGGCCTCGTCGAGGACCGCGGACACGATCACGGTCGGAAGGAACGGGCCGGGCACCATGGCTCGTCCGAGTTCCTCTGCGACGATTGCTGTTTCGAGCAAACCGAAACCGGCGCCTCCGACCTCTTCGGGCAGGTGCAATCCCAGCATGCCGAGTTCGGCGAACGAGCTCCAGTACGTCGGGCGGGCTTCCGTCTTCGCTTCGACGGCCGTGCGGATCACGTCGGGTGTGGCGTGCCGTGCCGCCCAGCCGCGTACGGAATCGCGGAGCTCGCGGTCCTCGTCGCTCAATCCCAGAGTCATGATCGGGTCCCTTCGGATAGCAGAATGTCCGGCGTCAGATGCGCTCGATGATGGTGGCGGAGGCCATCGCGCCACCCGCACACATCGTGACCAGCGCCGTCGAGCGGTTCGAACGCTCGAGTTCGTGCAGGGCACTGGTGATCAATCGCGAGCCGGTGGAACCGACGGGGTGGCCGAGCGCGATGGCGCCGCCGTTGACGTTGACCTTGCTCATGTCGGCCCCGTGGACCTGAGCCCAGGACAACACGACCGAAGCGAAGGCTTCGTTGATCTCGACGATGTCGATGTCGGACAAGGACATTCCGGTGCGCTCGAGTACCGCGCGAGTCGCGTCGATGGGACCGTCGAGGTGGTAGTATGGGTCGGAACCGACGAGCGTCGACGCGAGAATCCGGGCCCGGGGCCGCAGGCCCGCCTCCCGCGCCTTGTCCTCGCTCATCAGCAGCACGGCGGCGGCACCGTCGCTGACCTGAGAAGAGTTGCCTGCTGTGTGGATTCCGTTCTCGATGACCGGGCGGAGGCCCGCCAGCCCCTCGGCGGTGGTCTCACGCAGCCCGCCGTCACGAGTCACTGTCGCGATCTCACCGGTGGGCTCACCCTCCTTGGTCACGATCGGCGCCTGCACCGGGACGATCTCGCGGTCGAAGCGCCCCTCGGCCCACGCGGCTGCGGCGCGACGCTGCGACTCGAGTCCGAGAGCATCGACATCGTCACGTTTGATGCCGCGCTTGTGGGCGATACGTTCGGCAGAGGTGAACTGGTCGCCCATGTCGATCGACCAGTCGTCCGGATAGGGGTTGCCGGTGCCCGGTGCGTTGGCCTGGCCGAGGAACACCCGGCTCATGACCTCGACTCCGCATCCGATTCCCGCGTCGATCTGCCCGGACGCGATCAGTCCGGCCACCATGTGGACCGCCTGCTGCGACGAACTGCATGCGCAATCGATGGTCGTCGCGGCGGTCGTGTACGGGAGACCTGCGTGGAGCCAGGCCTGGCGGGTCACGTTGTTGGACTGCTCCCCCGCCTGGGTGACGGCGCCTCCGACGAGCTGACCGACCTGGTCGGCAGGCAGTCCGGTGCGGTCGAGAACGGCCTTCTGGGCGGCACCGAGCAACACCGCGGGGTGGACCCCGGCCAGCTGACCGCGTCGGCGGCCGATCGGTGTCCGCGCAGCCTCCACGATGACGACCTTGCTCATGCCTGCTCCCAACTGCTCGACGATATTGAAATTTATTCTAGTGACGAGGGTCGCAGATTACCGCGCCGTCCCACCGACCGGGACCACCCTTGTGGAAGCTCCGCGAAACCCGCCGGCTCAGTTCCCGGCGACGGAAAGATCCACCAACAGCAGATCGCACGCAACACGCAGGTCGGATTCGACCTCCGGAATCGACATCCGCCCGTTGAGGGCCGACCGGACCAGCCCGAACCACAAGGCCACCAGGAGACGCACGACGGTCGCGTCCCGGACCGTCGGCTCGGCGATGCCGGCCGCGGCCAAGAGCAGTCCGTCGAAGTGCCGATCGATCTTCGCCGCGTCCGGAACAGAGGCGGCGTTCGACGAGGCCGCGGACTGGATCATCGCGTTCGCCAACAACGGTGCGCGCACCAACGCCCGGGTGGCCTGCAGCAACACGTCGTAGACGGAGGCGGCCGGGGAACCGCCTGCCCGTGGCCGACTGGACAACCGAATCCCCATTCGGTCGATCCGGTCGACCATGACCGCCACGAAGAGATGCGTCTTCGACGGGAAGTAGCGGTAGAGGGTTCCGATGGCGACACCGGCGAGTTCGGCGACCTCCTGCATCCGGACCCGTTCGAGCTCTTTCGCTGCCCCCAATTGTGCTGCCGCGTCGAGGATCCTGTCGTATCGCGCGTGTTGTTCCGCCGAATTCGGTTCGGCGGCATCGCGCACCTCCGCAACCCTGGGCATGCCCGGCCCTCCCTCCCTCGTCCGCCGTGATCTCGAACCACCGTCGCCGACGAACGTTCCAGGCAAGCCGGTCGGCGGTCCGCTCGATCCCGGCCACCGAGACCGTCGGCGTCCCCGGATCGCGTACGGCTCCAGACTAGAATGAATACTAATTCCGGCGCGGTGCACTGACGAACCGCCGCAATCGAACAGGAGACGTTCCATGGGTGAATCCGTAAGTCTGGCCGGGCGCGCGGCGGTCGTGACCGGCGCCGGGGCCGGCCTGGGCCGCGCCGAAGCCCTCGCCCTCGCCGAGGCAGGCGCCGCCGTCGTCGTCAACGACATGGGCGACGCGGCGCACGAGGTGGCAGAGGAAATCGTCGCGTCGGGAGGCCAGGCCATCGCCGTCACCGGCGACGTGTCCGACTGGGCTCTCGGCGGTCGCCTCGTCGAGGAATCGGTCAAGGCATTCGGGTCCTTCGACATCCTCGTCAACAACGCGGGCATCATCCGCGACAAGATGATCTTCAACCTCACCGAGTCCGACTGGGACGACGTGATCCGAGTGCACCTCAAGGGCCATGCCGCCACCTCACATGCGGCGGCGGTGCACTGGCGTCAGGCGAGCAAGGCTGCGGGTGGACCGGTCTACGGCCGCGTCGTCAACACCTCGTCGGAGGCCTTCCTCTTCGGTTCCGCCGGACAGCCGAACTATTCCGCTGCGAAGGCAGGCATCACGGCACTGACACTGTCCACGGCGCAGGGGCTGGCGCGCTACGGCGTCACCGCGAATGCGATCTGCCCCCGCGCACGCACCGCGATGACCGCGGAGGCCTTCGGCGAGGCCGGCGCCACGACCGGACTCGATCCCCTGGCGCCGGAGCGCGTGGCCACCCTCGTGCGTTACCTCGCCTCGCCGGCGTCCTCGGAGATCACCGGACAGGTGTTCGTGGTGTACGGAAAAATGGTCGCGCTCATGGCGGCGCCGACCGTCGAGAACCGTTTCGACGCAGCCGGTTCGGCATTCACGGTCGAGGAACTCGACGAGCAGCTCTCGTCGTACTTCACCGGCCGCGGCCCGTACGAGACCTACGCCGCTTACAGCATCGCGGAACTCGAGAAGGTCGCGCTGGCCGTCGACTGAGCGACGTGTTTCAGCGACTAACAGACCACCCGGTCCTTCAGACCGGGCTGACGTGAGCGACGTTCGCTTCGGCGGCGCCCCTCGGAGCTTGCACACCGCGACCGTTCGAGGGGCGCCGCCCTCTTCCTCCGACACCACCCGATACCGAACCGCGCCGACCCAGCAGGATGATCGTGCCGTCGCCCTCCACCCGGGCCATATCCCCGAGAATCGACACACGGACCCCGTCGACAACGGGGAAGGTCGCGGCCGTCTTCACAGGGTCGCCCCAGTAGCCGAGCGGGACGTGCCCGGACCGGGCGACATATCCGACGGCACCCGAGCCCGGCTCGATCGGACGCAGCTGCTCGTCGACCACCCGTACCGCCGGTGTGGGCGTGAGCCGTACCGTTCCGTCCTCACCGACGGTGACTTCGCCGTCCATGCCTGACTCCGAGGAACCGAAGTTGTCGCGCACGATCACGTTGGGGAGCAAAGCAGTCAAGTGCTCGCGGACGGGATGCGAGAACAGCGCACCGCCGGAACCGACCACGAACAACGAGCTCAGATCGAACTCCGAGCCGTACACCGCGATCGCGTCGGCGAGGGCACGGGCGCCGGCGTCACCGACAACGGTCATCGTCATCACCCGTTCACGCTCGACGAGCGTCAGCGCCTCCACGGGGTCGAAACCGTGCATCGATACCTGGGTTGCTCCGAGGCAGAAGGCGCTGAACATACTCTGCAGGGCAGCACCGTGTACGAAGGGGCCGGTGAGCATCCAGGTCATCTGCGGAATGCTGGAAACGACGGACACGACTGTTGCCCCATCGGCGTGGTGTGCCCCGAAGGGACTACCTCCCGACAAGGCCGCGTGGAAGAAGTCCTCGTTCCGCCACATCACGGCCTTGGGCAGACCCACCGCCCCGGCGGTGTAGACGATCAACAGGTCGTCACCGCTTCGCGCAGCAAAGCCGCGCTCTGCAGACTCCCCGCTCGTCGCCTCGTCGACGTCGACTACCGTCACGTCCTTCCATGCCACATCGCATGCCTCCCCGACGGTGACGACATGCCGCACGGTGGGTGTTCGCGGAAGGACCGCAGCCGCATGCCCGGCCAAATCACCATCGAGAACCATGGCCGCGAGCTCCACATTGCCGATCAGGTAGGCCAGTTCCGCGTCGGCGTAACGAAAGTCGATATTGATCGGTACTGCGCGGATCTTGAGACACGCGAGCAGCGCCCGAACGAATTCATTGCCGTTGCGCATGTACAGACCGACGTGTTCCCCCGGGCGAACTCCCGCACGAACGAAATGCCGGGCGAGACGATTCGCATCCGCGTCGAGTTCGCAGTAGGTCGGCCGCTTGTCCCCATCCACGAACGCTGTGCGCGTGGGTACGGCATCGACGATCGCTTCGAACAGATCCGCAAGATTCAGCGACATCGAAGTCCTTTCGACGCGGAACAGGGACGACTCCAATGTCCCACGCCATCCCTCCGGTGAGCTGCACCACTTCCATTCAACGGAATGGTTCCGGATCACATGTTCAGTTCTCGCGAAAAACGCCCCGGCACTCTGGTGCCGGGGCGCTCGTCGTAAATCTCGCAGGATCAGGCGCTCTTGTCGCGACGCTCCCGATCGGCCTTGCGCGGAACGATCGTCGGAAGGACGTTGTCGTTCACGGTCTCGGCGGTGACCACGACCTTCGCGACGTCGTCGCGGCTGGGGATGTCGTACATCACGGGCAGGAGCACCTCCTCCATGATGGCGCGGAGCCCGCGGGCGCCGGTGCCACGGAGGATCGCCTGGTCGGCGACCGCTTCGAGTCCGTCCTGGGAGAACTCGAGTTCGACGCCGTCCATCTCGAACAGACGCACGTACTGCTTGACCAGAGCGTTCTTCGGCTCCGACAGGATCTGGACGAGCGATTCCTTGTCGAGATTGGTCACCGACGCGAGGATCGGCAGACGACCGATGAACTCGGGGATCAAACCGAACTTGATGAGGTCCTCGGGCATGACGTCGGCGAAGTGGTCGGTGGTGTCGATCTCGGCCTTGGACCGCACCTCGGCGCCGAATCCGATGCCGCGCTTGCCGACGCGATCGGAGACGATCTTCTCGAGACCGGCGAACGCACCCGCCACGATGAACAGCACGTTCGTGGTGTCGATCTGGATGAATTCCTGGTGCGGATGCTTGCGGCCACCCTGCGGCGGGACGGATGCCTGGGTGCCTTCGAGGATCTTCAGCAACGCCTGCTGCACGCCCTCGCCCGACACGTCGCGGGTGATCGACGGGTTCTCGCTCTTGCGGGCGATCTTGTCGACCTCGTCGATGTAGATGATGCCGGTCTCGGCGCGCTTGACGTCGTAGTCGGCGGCCTGGATGAGCTTGAGGAGGATGTTCTCGACGTCCTCACCGACGTAGCCGGCCTCCGTCAGTGCGGTGGCGTCGGCGATGGCGAACGGCACGTTGAGCATCTTCGCGAGCGTCTGCGCGAGGTAGGTCTTGCCACAACCGGTGGGACCGAGAAGCAGGATGTTGGACTTCGCGAGTTCGACCGTCTCACCGCGGGAGTCTCGGCCCTTGTCGCCGGCCTGGATGCGCTTGTAGTGGTTGTAGACCGCCACGGCCAGCGTGCGCTTGGCGGCGTCCTGGCCGATCACGTAGTTGTCGAGGAAGTCGCGGATCTCGGCCGGCTTGGGCAGCTCGTCGAGCTTGACCTCGCTGGTCTCGGCCAGCTCTTCCTCGATGATCTCGTTGCAGAGATCGATGCACTCGTCGCAGATGTAGACACCGGGGCCCGCAATGAGCTTCTTGACCTGCTTCTGGCTCTTTCCGCAGAAGGAGCACTTGAGCAGATCTCCGCCGTCACCGATACGTGCCATCAGTCAGGTCCCTACTTCCTCGTGTGCGTGCAACCGGTCCCGCAACCACCACACGGGGCGGTCCCGGGGAGCGGGCCCTTTGATCGACCGTACCCGGATGTCGGCGCGCAGGTCGACCGGTTCTGCGCGTTTCCGGTCATATTTGTACAGCACAACATGTGTCGACGATCACAGTCCCGGCGTCGGCGGCTCCGGAAGACACCGTGTCTCCCGGAACCGCCTGCGACGTTCTACTTCTGGGCCGAGAGCTTCCGGTACTCGAGGACCCGGTCGATCAGACCGTATTCGACGGCCTGCTCCGCCGTGAGGATCTTGTCCCGATCGGTGTCCTTGCGGATCTGCTCGGGATCCTTCCCGGTGTGCTTCGAGAGCGTGTTCTCCATGAGGGTACGCATGCGCTCGATCTCGGCGGCCTGGATCTCGAGGTCGGAGACCTGACCCTGGATGCCACCCGTGGCGGGCTGATGGATGAGCACGCGAGCGTTGGGCAGCGCCAGGCGCTTACCGGGGGTGCCGGCGGCGAGCAGGACGGCCGCGGCGGAGGCTGCCTGACCGAGGCACACCGTGGTGATGTCGGCGCGGACGTACTGCATGGTGTCGTAGATCGCCATGAGCGAGGTGAACGAACCACCGGGCGAGTTGATGTACATGGTGATGTCGCGGTCGGGATCGAGCGACTCGAGCACCAGCAGCTGAGCCATCACGTCGTTGGCGGACGCGTCGTCGACCTGGACGCCGAGGAAGATGATGCGCTCTTCGAACAGCTTGTTGTACGGGTTGGATTCCTTGACGCCGTAGCTCGAGTGCTCGATGAACGACGGGAGGATGTAGCGGCTCGCGGGCGAGGCAGGAGCTGCGCCGCCGAGCTGGCGCGGATCGAACATGTTGGTCATCGCTTCTCCAAGAATTCGGTGGTGTGAGGGCAGATCGGGCCGGGACCTAGTTGGCGGTACCGCCGGCCTGCTGCGCCCGGGAGACGACGTGGTCGACGAAGCCGTATTCGAGCGCCTGCTGCGCCGTGAACCAGCGGTCGCGGTCGGAGTCCTTGGTGATCTGCTCCACCGACTGGCCCGTGTGCTCTGCGATGAGCTCGGCCATCTCGCGCTTGGTGTGTGCGAACTGCTCCGCCATGATCGCGATGTCGCTCGCCGTACCACCGATACCTGCGGACGGCTGGTGCATCATGATCCGCGCGTGCGGGAGCGCGTAACGCTTGCCCTTGGTGCCGGCGGAGAGCAGGAACTGACCCATCGAGGCGGCGAGGCCCATCGCGAAGGTCGCGACATCGCACTCGACGAACTTCATCGTGTCGTAGATCGCCATACCGGCGGTGACCGAACCGCCCGGCGAGTTGATGTACAGGGAGATGTCGCGGGTGGGGTCCTCGGCCGACAGCAGAAGGATCTGAGCGCACAGCTTGTTCGCGATGTCGTCGTCGACCTGGGTGCCCAGGAAGATGATGCGCTCGCGGAGCAGGCGTTCGTACACCGAGTCGCTGAGGTTCAGCCCAGCGGTGGCCGAGGTCATCGCGGGACCGATGGATGTCGCCGGATTCTGAGGAGTCACGGGTACCTGCCTTCTCGTCGATCGTGGGTTGCTGACACTGACACTAACGAAACGGGGCGGCACCGGATGCCCGGTGCCGCCCCTCTTCGCTGAAAGCGGAAATTCGTGCCCCTGGGGTTTCGAATCTCCGTGGGTCGTCCGACTACTCGGAGGCCGAGTCCTCGGTGGTCTCCGCCTCGGCGTTCTCGCCCTCGGCGTCGTCGTCCTTCTTGGTGCCGAACAGCTCGGCGGTGTCGACGGTCGCACCCGTGGTGTCGGTCACGTTGGCGCGATCGACGACGGTGCCGAGTGCCTTGCCGCGGCGGACGTCGGCGAAGACGGCACCGAGCTGGTTGGCCTGGCTGATCTGCTGGATGAACTGCTCCGGCGGAATGCCGTAGCGCTGCGCCTGGAAGAAGATGCGCTCGGTCAGCTCCTGCTGCTCGACCGTGGTGTTCTCCGCCTCGGCGATCGCGTCGAGGAGCAGCTGGGTCTTCACCGAACGCTCGGCGGACTCGCGTGCTTCCTTGTCGAACTCTTCGCGGCTCGTACCCTGAGCCTCGAGCAGCTCGTTCAGCTTGGTCTCGTCGTGATCGAGCTCGTGGATCGCGTCGTGCAGCGCGCTGTCGACCTCGGCCTGGACGGCGGCCTCGGGAACCGGGATCTCGACGGTCTCGAGGAGAACCTCGAGGACCTTGTCGCGGATCTGGCCGGCCTGCTCGACCTGCTTGACGCGCTGGACGCGCTCGCGGAGGTCGGCCTCGAGCTCGCCGATGGTGTCGAACTCGCTCGCGAGCTGCGCGAACTCGTCGTCGGCCTCGGGCAGCTCGCGCTGCTTGACGGTGTTGACCTTGACGGTGACGACGGCTTCCTTACCGGCGTACTCGCCGGCGACCAGTGTGGAGGTGAACTCCTTCGACTCGCCGGCGGACAGGCCGATGATCGCCTCGTCGAGTCCGTCGATGAGTTGGCCGGAGCCGACCTCGTGCGACAGGCCCTCGGTGGCGGCCTCGGGAACCTCGTTGCCGTCGACCGTCGCGGACAGGTCGATGGAGACGAAGTCGCCGTCCTGCACCGGACGCTCGACGCCCGTCAGGGTGCCGAAGCGCTGACGCAGCGACAGCATCTGCTCGGCGATGTCCTCGTCGGTGATCTCGACGGGATCGACGGTGACGGCGATCTCGGAGAAATCGGGGAGGGTGATCTCGGGACGGACGTCGACCTCGGCGGTGAACGCCAGCTCGACGTTGTCCTCGAGCTTGGTGACGTCGATCTCGGGCTGGCTGATGACCTTGACGTCGTTCGCGGTCACGGCCTCGCTGTAGCGGCTCTGGATGGCCTCGTTGATGACCTGGTCCAGAACGGCGCCGCGGCCGACGCGGGCCTCGAGGATCTTGCGAGGAGCCTTACCGGGGCGGAAGCCCGGGATGCGGACCTGGCCGGCGAGGGCCTTGAAAGCGCGGTCGAAATCAGGCTGGAGCTCCTCGAAGGGCACCTCAACATTGATACGGACTCGCGTCGGGCTCAGCTGCTCGACGGTGCTCTTCACGGACATGCTCCTTCTGTCGTGCTCTCTTGTCGGTCGTTCGTGTCACTACTGAGCGCGCTGACGCTGTTCGATCTGGTCGGGATGACAGGATTCGAACCTGCGACCCTCCGCTCCCAAAGCGGATGCGCTACCAAGCTGCGCCACATCCCGGTCGTGAAGGCACCGCATCCGACCGCGGGACCCATCGCAGAATCCTACGGCCCCCCGATTATGAAATCCAAAGCGAGGTCCGGTACAGTCTCATCTCGCAAGCCGCAGCACCGGTCTACACCGGCGCCGCAGCCGCAACGGGGATGTAGCTCAATGGTAGAGCCCCAGTCTTCCAAACTGGCTACGCGGGTTCGATTCCCGTCATCCCCTCCACGGAGGAAGCCCGCCGGGTGCGCACAGCACCGGCGGGCTTCGTCGTTCCGGACCGATCCCCCGACGTCCGGTTTCCGGCAGGTGACATGCACATTTCTGGACACATCGTCCCGAGGGGTGTCATCATGCCGTCGAGGTTGAGAAGCAGCCCCACCACAGGTCGTCCGAATGCGACCTCGGCTGCAGTCCGCCACCGTCTGTGACATCGACAGTTCACTATCGTCGGTCACATCGACAGTTCACTACCGTCGGTCACATCGACCTCCGTGTCGGTTCCGTTCGGGCCGGCCCTGCCCACCCGCATTCCGACGACCGCACGTACCACCGCGTCGCCATCCCCGTCGTGTCCCCCGAGCGGACGCGACCGCGAACCGGTGGGGCGTCGTCGGATGACACCGCAGGGGGGTGTCGAGGAACCGGCCTCGCCCCACCTCCGGCCGGCCGGAGTCGGGAACGGCTCCGGTCGGTCCCCGGTCCCCCACCGAACCCCGTTCTCCGGTGTGAAATCCGAGTATCGTCGTCTCACCCCCGTAGGTCAGCGGTCGGTCGAGAAGGCGCCGGCGTCTCCGACGGCGCCGGCTGTACCGACGGCGCCTCGCTATGCAGGGAGGCAACGATGCCTCGGTGGCACGGACCGAATCCCCAATCGCCTGCGGCCGCCGCGGGCGCCGGACACGGCCTCCCGACATCCGCTCCGACCGTCGGCGTCGAGGAGGAGTTCTTCCTCGTCGACCCCACCTCCGAACGGCTCACCGCGAGCAACGACCTCGTCGTGGCCGCCGCTGCCCGACTCGGACTCGACATGGACTACGAACTCAAACGCACCCAGGTCGAGGTGAACACACCGGTCTGCCACAGCTCGACCGAACTGCGCGCGCGTGTCGTCGAAGGCCGGACCATCGCAGCCGCGGCCGCACGGGAGGCGCACGTGGGTCTGCTCGCCTCGGGTGTCTCGCCCACGCTCCAACAGCTCGCGTCCGTCACGGATGTGCCGCGCTACCGGACGATGGCCGAGCGGTACGGACGTCTCGTCGAGGAGCAGGAGGTCTGCGGCTGCCACGTCCATGTCGGTGTCGCGGACCACGAGACCGCCGTTCTGGTGTGCAACCACGTCAGGGTGTGGTTGCCCACCCTGCTGGCCGCGACGGCCAACTCGCCCCTCCATCGGGGCCGCGACACCGGGTACGCCAGTTGGCGGGCGATCATGGCCTCCCGGTGGCCGTGCGCGGGTCCTCCCCCACGGTTCACGTCGGCGGAGCACTACGACGCGATCGTCGCCATGATGATCGACAGCGGCAACATCCTCGATCCGGGCATGGTCTATTGGGACGTGCGTCCCTCGGCGCATCTGCCCACCGTCGAGGTGCGGGTGAGCGACGTCCCGGCGACGGTGGACGAAACGGTTCTCCTGGCGATGCTCGTCCGCGCGCTCGTCGCTACCGCCGAACGGGAGGTCCGGGAGGGCATCGCTGCTCCCCCGGTCGCCGACGAGATCGTCCACGCCGCCTATCTGTGTGCCGCGCGCGAGGGGTCGACCGGACGTGCCGTCGACGTGTTCACCGGGCGGCCCACCACCGCGCAGCAGTCCTTCCGCGCATTCCTCCGGTACCTCGGCCCACAACTCGAGGAGACCGGCGACCGCCGGTGCGCGGTGGCGATGTGGGAGGCGATCCTCGCCCGCGGCACCGGGGCGATGCTGCAGCGACGCGCGTTCGCCCGCCGTCACGCCGTCGCCGACGTCGTCGATGCCCTGCGCCGGGCGTTCGTCGACGGACCGCAGACTCCTCCCCTGTCCGGCGGCGCCCACCCCGCCCCGGACGTCCCTGCGCTCTGATCCCGCGACCTGCCGTTTGGAGGTCCTTCCCTCGGGTATTCGCGACCACACGAGCCACGACGAGGGAGCACGTATGCGCGCGATGGTCTATCGCGGCCCGTATCGGGTCCGCGTCGAAGAGAAGGACATTCCCCGGATCGAACATCCCAACGACGCCATCGTGCGCGTCGAGTTGGCGGCGATCTGCGGTTCCGACCTGCACCTCTACCACGGGATGATGCCCGACACCCGCGTCGGTACGACCTTCGGCCACGAGTTCGTCGGGGTGGTCCACGAGGTCGGTCCGTCGGTGCAGAGCCTGAAACCCGGCGACCGGGTCATGGTCCCGTTCAACGTCTTCTGCGGGTCGTGCTTCTTCTGCGCGCGCGGCCTCTACTCCAACTGCCACAACGTCAACCCCAACGCCACTGCGGTAGGCGGCATCTACGGCTACTCGCACACCTGCGGCGGCTACGACGGCGGCCAGGCCGAGTTCGTGCGGGTGCCGTTCGCCGACGTCGGCCCCACGATCGTGCCCGACTGGATGGACGGCGAGGACGCCCTGATGCTCACCGACGCCCTCGCGACCGGCTACTTCGGTGCACAGCTGGGTGACATCGTCGAGGGCGACACGGTCGTGGTCTTCGGCGCCGGGCCGGTGGGCCTGTACGCGGCGAAGTCCGCCTGGTTCATGGGCGCCGGCCGGGTGATCGTGATCGACCATCTCGAGTACCGGCTGGAGAAGGCCCGCACCTTCGCGCACGCCGAGACCTACAACTTCGCGGAGTACGACGACATCATCGTCCACCTGAAGAAGATCACCGGTCATCTCGGGGCGGACGTCGCCATCGACGCCGTCGGCGCGGAGGCCGACGGGAACTTCCTGCAACACGTCACGGCCGCGAAGCTGAAGATGCAGGGGGGCTCGCCGGTCGCGCTGAACTGGGCCATCGACGGTGTCCGCAAGGGCGGCACCATCTCGGTGATGGGCGCTTACGGCCCGATCTTCAGTGCCGTGAAGTTCGGCGACGCACTCAACAAGGGCCTGACGCTGCGGATGAACCAGTGCCCTGTCAAACGCCAGTGGCCGCGACTGTTCGAACACGTCCGCAACGGCTACCTGAAACCGAACGACATCGTCACGCACCGCGTCCCGCTCGAACACATCGCGGAGGCCTACCACATGTTCTCGTCGAAGCTCGACGGGTGCATCAAGCCGATCATCGTCGCCGACGGGAGCTGAGGAGGACCACCATGGCCTACACGGCAGACAAGCCCGAACCGCCCGAGACCCCCGACCAGCTGCGGGCCCGCATCCCCGGGTGGGGAGTCGATCTGGATCCGCGCGACCGTCCGTCGGTGCCGAAGGAACGCTTCGCGCCCGAGGCGACCGGTGCGCACTGGGACTTCCCCGAACGCCAGCCGGGACACGAGAGCCGCGAACGTTCGATCGAGCACGCCTTCGTCACGCCGGTCTTCGGCACCACGGCGCCGCTGAAGGGACTGTCCGGTGTCGTGCGCAGGCACGCCTACCGCCGGTACAGCGAGGGTCGCGCCGCGCACTGGTTGCTCCTGATCGGCGCCGACCGCATCGACGTCGCCGAGAGCCGGGTGCGGGCGCTGTTGCAGGGCCGTCCCGACAATCCGGTGACCGAGAGCGGCCTCCGAGCGGAGATCACCGCGCACGGTGGGGCGTCGCGACGTCGGAGTTCGCGTGCCGACGTCAATCACCAGTGGCTCGATCCGTTCGTCTCGGGCGCACCGTGGATCGCCGCGGCGGGTCTGGGCGCAGTGGCCGTCGGACGTTGGAGAGGGCGAGCACGGAGGTGAGGACCGGCACGTGGGGACATCCCGAATCCAGCAACGACGTGTCACCTTTTCGACTCGATAGTGCAAAGCAAGAGTCAAGCGCGGGTGTGGGTCGTTCACGATATGAGACCGTCCCTGTTGTGAAGGACACCTCCGACGACCTCGCCCGGGACTGCTCCCCCGGCTCCTCGGTCGTCGCCGCCGTCCTTCTCGACGCCACCCCCGACTGGGATCGGGTCGCGGCGGTGCTCGCGCCGGGCAACCACGAATCGCCCAGCTTCCGCCACCGGGTGGTGGAACTGCCGTTCGGTCTCGACCCGCCGCGACGCACCGGGCATCCGGGCTCGGATCCACCCTGGCATCTCGAGCGGGTCGAGCTACCCGCCCCGGCGAGTTTCGAGGAGGTACTCACCTACGCCCGGACCGCACCCGACCCCTCCGGTCTCCGGCACCCGCGCTGGGAACTGACCCTGCTCGACGGCCTCGACGGCGGCCAGTCGGCGCTGGTGATCCGTCTCCGCCACCTCGGCTCCGCTCTGGCGCCCGGTCAGTCCGATTCCATGTTGTCGTGGGCGAAATCGGTATCCGAGCAGAGCGCCGAGTCGTTCCGCACCGCCGCGCACGTGTTCACCTCGCTGGGCACCGGATTGATCAACGCGCTGCTCGGACGCACCGGCGAGCGCGAGGAGCCCGCACCCCGCGCCCCGCGACTGCACGTGCTCGACGCGGATCTCACCGCCCTGCGTCACGCCTGCGAACGCGCGGGTTGTCGCGTGACGAGCGGGTTCTCCGCGGCGATGCTCCTCGCGTGCAGCGAGTACCGCCGTCGACACGGTCGCTCGATCGACGGCCTGCGCGTCGTCGTCCCCGGACCGGACGGCGGGGCGGTGCCCATGGCACCCGAGGATGCGGCGGACATCCAGGCGATGGACGCAGTCGATCTCATGCGGCGCATCGACATCTCGTTCCCGTCCTCCGCCGGTGCACAGGCCGACATCGCCGTCGGTCCGCGGGACGTGGTGGTGTCCACGCTCCCCGGTTCCCACGCGCCGCTCTACGTCGGCGGCGCGAAGATCGAGCGGTACTACGGCTTCGGTGCGGCCGACGGCGCGATGATGACGGCCTCGGCGATGTCCTACCGCGACACCTGCTGCATGGGCCTGGCGGTGGACCCCACGGTCGTCCCCAACCGCGATTCGTTCGATTCGTGCCTGCAGGAAGGGATGCGCGCCATCCTCGGGGAGTGACTCCCCGCGTCGGTACGCTGGAGAACAGGACCCTCCCCCACCGGAAGGATCGGGCCGTGGAACTTCTGCTCATCCTCGCCGCCGTCGGTGCCGTGGTGTACTTCGTCTCCCGCTCCCAGAAGAGCACCACCCGTCACCGCACCGTCACCCTCGACGACGCCAAGGCCGACGCACGGCAGGCGATCGAGCGCCTCGGCGGCCAGATCTACAACCTGACCGGCACCGACGACGCCTCGCGTCAGGCGCTGGCGGACGCCTCCGAGCGCTTCACCGCCGCCGGCTCCCAGATCGAGCAGGCGAACTCGCCGATGCAGGCGCGTCTCGCGAAACAGACCGCGCTCGAAGGTCTGTACTACATCCGCGCCGCGCGCCTGGCGATGGGCATGGACCCGGGGCCGGAGATCCCGACGCTCGACGGACAGAAGTCCGCCGGCGAGGTCACCGAGAAGCGCACCGTCGACTTCGAGGGCCGCACCATCGCCGCGTCGCCGTCACCGTCCTCCGCCACGCCGAACTACTACCCTGGCGGCCGCGTCGCGGGCCGGCCCGTCCCTGCGGGCTGGTATTCGGAGCCGTGGTGGAAGCCCGCCCTGGTCGCGGGCGCGTGGGGCGTCGGCTCGATGCTGCTCTTCTCGACGATGTTCGCCGGGATGGCCGGTGTCCCCTACGACGCGCAGGCATTCGAATCCGGTGTCGGTGATCCGTCGGCGGAGACAGGTGCGGGCGACGACTTCGGCGGTGGTGACGAGTACGGAGGGGGCGACGAGTACGGAGGCGGTGACGACTTCGGCGGCGGCGACTTCGGTGGCGGCGACGGCGGCGGCTTCGATTTCGGGGGCTTCGATTTCTGATCCGGGTCAGCTCGGCTGACAGACCGGGCACCAGAACAGGTTCCGCGCCTGCATGACCGAGTGCAGAACGGGAGTCCCGCAGATCCGGCAGGGTTCGCCGGCACGGCGATAGACGTACGTCCGGGGCCTGTTCTTGGCGTAGGCCGGTGCGCCCTGGTCGTGTTCGGGTCGCACGACGTGCATGCGCCCGTGCTCCACACCGACGTTCATCAGTTCGACGAGGTCGACCCAGATCGCGTCGAATTCGCTGCGGGACAGCTTGTTTCCCGCACGTTCGGGATGGATGCCGTGACGGAAGAGCACTTCGGCCCGGTACACGTTTCCGACCCCGGCGATCACCGCCTGGTTCATGAGCAACGCCCCGATCGCGGTGCGTGATCTGCCGATGCGACGCCACGCCCGCTCGGGATCGGCGTCGGGACGTAGCGGGTCGGGACCGAGTCGGGCCTCGATCGCCTCGACCTCGCCGGGGGTGAGCACCTCGCACGCCGCCGGACCTCGCAGGTCGCTGCCGTGGCGCGCGCCGATCATCCGCATCCGCACCTGTCCGACCGGTTCGCCGAGCGGCAACTCGCGGTCGGTGAACTCACCGTAGATACCGAGATGCACGTGGACGGCGAGACCGCCCTCGTAGTGGTGGAAGAGATGCTTGCCCCACGCGTCCGCGTGGGTCAGGACGCGCCCGTCCACGGCGGCGGCACCGTCGGCGAACCGCCCCTGCGGACTGGACACCCGCACCGGCGCACCCGAGTACCACTCGTGGTGCAGCCGGGCGAGCCGGTGCAGGATGTGTCCTTCAGGCACGGATCAGGCAGGCGCGCCGGGAACTGCCGGGGCCTCGCCGGTCTTCTCGTACTCGGCGAGGATGTCGATGCGGCGCTGGTGACGCTCCTCGTTCGACCACTCGGTCGACAGGAAGGCATCGACGATCGCGAGGGTCTCCTCGAGGCTGTGCATGCGGCCACCGATGCCGATGAGCTGCGCGTTGTTGTGCTCGCGCGCGAGCTTGGCGGTGTCGACGCTCCAGGCGAGGGCGCAGCGCGCACCCGGCACCTTGTTGGCGGCGATCTGCTCGCCGTTGCCGCTGCCACCGAGCACGATGCCGAGGCTGCCCTTGTCGGCGACGGTGCGCCGCGCGGCCTCGATGCAGAAGGCCGGGTAGTCGTCGAGGGCGTCGTACTCGAACGCACCGCAGTCGATCGGCTCGTGGCCGTTCTTCTTCAGGTGCTCGATGATCTCATTCTTCCGTTCGAAGCCCGCGTGGTCGGCTCCCAGGTAAACGCGCATGGGCCGAGTCTAACGAGGCCCGTTCGCTTCCCCGCACGCGCCGTTCGCCGTGCGAGGGGGCGAGTCGGAGCACACCCCGCCGGAGGCGGGTCAGAGCACGCCGTAGCGCGGCGGGTGGGTGCCGCTGAGCGTCCACCGGCCGATGTGCTGGAGCTTCCACCGGGTCGCGTCGTGCAGGGTGTGGGTGCGGGCGTCGCGCCAGTAGCGCGACAGATTCGCGGCTCCCGATGCGCTGCGGGTGCCGCCGAGTTCGAACAGGATGTTCGCCGTCTCGACGGCGGCGCGGGTCGCGGCGACCTTCGCGGTCGCGACCTCGATGGAGGCCGCGGCGGTGGTCTCCGCGGTCGGGTTCGCGCGTGCGCGGTCGACGGCCCGTCCTGCCTCCGCGAGCAATGCCTGGGCGGCGCGGACGGTGACGGTCGCCTCCCCTGCGATCTGGACGAGCAGCGGATCGTCCACTGCGCGTTCCGAATCCGCCTCGAAGTGCGGACGCGCACGACCTGCCTGGACGACGGCCTCGGCGAGCGCGCCGGTCGCGATACCCACGTCGATCGCCGAGTGCAGCAGCTGTGCCTGGGCGCCGTAGGTGGTGGGCGCTTCGAAGATCGGCGTGTACGGCACGACCGCCGCGTCGGGGACCTCGATGTCGTCGAGGGTGACGGTGCCGCTGGCGGTGGTGCGCTGGCCCATGCCGTCCCAGTCGTCGACGACCGTGAGTCCGACGGTGTCGCGCCGGACGAAGGCGACGGCCTTCGGGGTCGACGCGTCGGTCGCGTCCGGATCGTCGGCAAGACTGGCTCGCACCGCGATCCAGTCGGCGAACAACGCACCGGTGCTGTAGAACTTGCGGCCGGTGAGGACGTAGCCGTCGCCCTGCCGGCGCAGCACCGTGCTGTCGATGTTCACCGCACGCGACCCGCGTTCGCTCTGGGCATTGGCGAACAGCGCACCGCCGAGCACCTCGCCGTTGAAGAAGCGCTTCTGCTCGTCGCTGCCCTGGGATCGGATCGCCTCGAGGAAGGTGAAGTGCGAGTGCGGGATCTGGGCGATGCTCGGATCCGCCGAGGCGAGGATCCGGAAGATCTCGGCGACCACTTCGTACGGAGCGGCGATGCCGCCGTATTCGGTGGGCACGGTCACCGCGAGCAATCCGGAGGCCGCGAGCGCGCGGATCTCGTCGCGCGGCAGTTCCCGTTCGGCATCACGACGTGACGCGCCGGCCGCGAACTCGTCGGCGAGCGCAGAAGCGACGCGCAGGGCCTCGTCGGTGTCGGCGAGGCGGGTCGCGGTGCGTGAGGTGGTCATCGCGTCACCTCCGGCGCGAGCGACGCGCTGGTTGTGACGAGCAGGGTACGGGGACAGGGAACAGCCATGATGCATCACGGTAGTCCGCGCCCGACCCGAAGCCGAGAATTGAATTCGGGATGAGCACAAGTCTGTACGGCGGAGCGTTGCGACCTTCGGTCCCGAGCGTGGCGAACCCCGCCCCGGCAGGTCAGCGGCGCATCGCCCAGACCTTCGGGCCGCCGTCCGGCAGCTCCACGACACCGGTGACGACGAATCCGAGACGTTCGTAGAGCGCGACGTTCGCCTCAGAGGAGGTCTCCAGACAGGCCGCGACCCCCTGCCGCTCGGCCGCGCGAAGTCCTGGTTCGAGGACGGCCCGTCCCAGGCCGCGCCCCTGCGAGGCGGGATCGACGCCCACCGTGGCCAGGAACCACGCGGGCTCGCTCGGCTGCAGCTCCGCGGTGGCCTGCTCGGCCAGTTCTGCGGCGAGGGCACGATTGCCCCGCAGTTCCGTCACCCGATCGGCGACGGACACGAACGCCTCCTCGAGCCCGGTGGAGCCGGGCGTCGTCCAGACGGCCACCGCATCGACGTCATCGGAGACCCACACCTCGCCGCAGCGCATGCCGATCTCGGTGAGGAAGAGCCCCTGCAGGTCGCGGACCCGGGTCTCGTGGTCCCGGCCGTCGACGGTGTAGCGGGTGAACGGATAGTCGCGGAACGCTCGTCCGAGCGTTGCCGTCGCCTTCTCGACATCGTGCACCGTCGCCGGCCGGACCACATGATCGTTCGACACGCCGTGGCACTCTACCGAGCGCCACGGCCGTGCCCGGTCAGGAGAAGTCGGGCTCCTCGTCGCGGCTGCGCTTGAGTTCGAAGAAGTGCGGGTAGGACGCGAGGGCGACCACGCCGTCCCACACCTTGCCGGCCTCTTCGCCGCGCGGAATCTTCGACAGGACGGGCCCGAAGAAGGCGATGCCGTTGACATGGATCGTCGGGGTACCGACGTCCTGGCCCACCTTGTCCATGCCGGCGTGGTGGCTCGTGCGCAGAGCCTCGTCGTAGGCGTCGCTGTCGGCGGCCTCGGCCAGCGAGGCATCGAGGTCGAGTTCGGCGAGCGACGCGGCGATCACGTCCGCGAAGTCCTTGTTGCCCTCGTTGTGGATGCGGGTGCCCATCGCCGTGTACAGCGGGGAGAGGATGTCGTCGCCGTACTTCTGCGCCCCGGCGATCGCGACGCGCACCGGGCCCCACGCCTTCGTCATCAGCTCGGCGTACTCTTCCGGCAGGTCGCGCCCCTCGTTCAGCACGGCCAGGCTCATGACGTGGAAACGCGCCTCGATGTCGCGCACCTTCGTGACCTCGAGGATCCAGCGCGAGGTGATCCAGCACCACGGGCACAACGGATCGAACCAGAAGTCGGCGGTGTCCTTGCCGGTCGTGGACGCGGCGGTCAGGTCGCTCAAGAGATCTCCTCACAAGAGTTCGTACGGGCCGGACAACTACGAGCATGTTCAACACGGCCCCGTCGACGATTCTTCCTGAACCGGGCCGCAGTGCGGGCGGTAGCCGTAACGTCGGAGCCGGGAAGCAGGTCCGGCACGCATCACAGTGGAGGCACCACGATGTCGGGTGAGGAAACGTTTCTGATCGTCGGCGCGGGTCTGGCCGGTGCCAAGCTGGCAGAGGAACTGCGCGCCCGCGACTTTCCCGGGCGCATCCTGCTGATCGGCGCGGAGGAGCACCTGCCCTACGAGCGACCGCCGTTGTCGAAGGACTACTTCGCCGGACGCAAGCAACTCGCCGACTTCACGGTGCACGACGGCGACTGGTACCGCGACCACCGCGTCGAACTGCTGCTCGGCACGAAGGTCACCGCGATCGATCCGGCCGCCCACACGGTGACGTTGCCCGACGGGTCGACGTTGCACTACGACAAGCTCGCTCTCGCAACGGGCTCGACGCCCCGCACGGTCCCGATTCCCGGAGCCGACGCCGAACGCGTGTACGTCATGCGCACCGTCGAGGACTCCGATGCGCTGCTCACCGCGATCCAGGGCGAGACCGACCATGCGGGATGGCTGGCCGTCATCGGCGCGGGATGGATCGGCATGGAGATCGCCGCGAACGCCCGCGGCCGGGGCGCGGGGGTGGTGATCGCGGAGACCGCGAAGCAACCCCTGCTCGGTGCACTCGGCGAGGAGATGGGCGCGGTGTTCGCCGACCTGCACCGCGCACACGGGGTCGATCTGCGGACGAACACCTCGGTGCGCGAGATCGTCGCCTACGACGGTCGCGCGAGCGGCATCCGGTTCGGTGACGACAGTGTGGTGCCCGCCGACGCCGTGCTGGTCGCGGTCGGGGCGCGCCCGAATGTCGACCTGGCCCGCGACGCCGGGCTCGCGGTCGACGACGGCGTGCTCGTTGACGCCTCGATGCGGACGAGCGATCCGGACATCGTGGCCGTCGGCGACATCGCCTCGGCGGAGCACCCGCTGCTCGGCACCCGGGTGCGCGTCGAACACTGGGCCAACGCCCTGAACCAGCCGGCCGTCGCGGCCGCGACGATGCTCGGCCGCGAGGCAACCTACGACCGGCTCCCCTATTTCTTCACCGACCAGTACGACCTCGGCATGGAATACGTCGGGCTCGCTCCCCGCGACGCGCGGGTGGTCACCCGCGGCGACGTGCAGGACCGGCAGTTCCTCGCGTTCTGGCTCGACGACGAGCAGCACGTCCGGGCGGGGATGAACGTCAACATCTGGGATGCCGGGGACGACATCCGCGCTCTCATCGCCTCGGGGCGGCCCGTCGACGTCGGCCGGTTGACGGACACCACGGTGCCGTTGTCCGACGTCGCTCCGTGAGGGTTCGCCGATCATGATGGGATGGACGCCGACCGACATTCCGTCGTGAGAAGGAGTTCTCCCGTGGCACCACCGAATCTGACCCGCGAGCAGGCCGCCGAACGGGCCGCGATCCTGTCCGTCGACAACTACAGCATCGAACTGGATCTCACCGACGGTGCCGGCGCGCCGGGCACCACGACCTTCCGGTCGGTGACCACCGTGCGATTCGACGCGACCGCGGGCGCCTCGACGTTCATCGACCTCATCGCGAAGACCGTGCACTCGGCGACCCTCAACGGCGAACCCGTCGACGTGTCCGGATACTCCGAGGAGACCGGCATCGCCCTCACCGGGCTCGCCGCCCACAACGAACTCGTCGTCGACGCCGACTGCCTGTACACGAACACCGGCGAGGGCCTGCACCGGTTCGTCGACCCCACCGACGACGCGGTGTACCTGTACTCGCAGTTCGAAACGGCCGACGCCAAGCGGATGTTCGCGTGCTTCGACCAGCCCGATCTCAAGGCCACCTTCGACCTGAAGGTCACCGCGCCGCAGGACTGGGCCGTGATCTCCAACGCCGACACCGTGCAGACCGCCGCCGCGCAGCCGGGTCTGCACATCTTCCGCACCACCCCGCGGATGAGCACCTATCTCGTCGCGCTCATCGCCGGTCCGTACGCGGTGTGGTCCGACGAGTACACCGACGAGCACGGCACGATCCCGCTGCGCATCTTCTGCCGAGCGTCGCTCGCGGAGTACATGGACGCCGACCGGCTGTTCACCGAAACCAAGCAGGGCTTCGGCTTCTACCACGCCAACTTCGGGATCCCCTACGCCTTCGGCAAGTACGACCAGCTGTTCGTGCCCGAGTTCAATGCCGGGGCGATGGAGAACGCCGGCGCGGTGACCTTCCTGGAGGACTACGTCTTCCGGTCCAAGGTCACCCGCTACTCCTACGAGCGCCGCGCCGAGACCGTCCTGCACGAGATGGCGCACATGTGGTTCGGCGACCTCGTCACCATGCGCTGGTGGGACGACCTGTGGCTCAACGAGTCGTTCGCGACGTTCGCGTCGGTGCTGTGCCAGGCCTCGGCCACCGAGTACACAAACGCGTGGACGACCTTCGCGAACGTCGAGAAGTCGTGGGCCTACCGGCAGGACCAGCTGCCGTCGACACACCCGATCGCCGCCGACATCCCCGATCTCGCCGCGGTCGAGGTCAACTTCGACGGCATCACCTACGCCAAGGGCGCGTCGGTGCTCAAGCAACTCGTCGCCTATGTGGGGCAGGAGCCCTTCCTCGCCGGCCTGCGCGAGTACTTCCGCGACCACGCCTACGGCAACGCCACCTTCGACGACCTCCTCGCCGCGCTGGAGAAGGCCTCCGGCCGCGACCTGTCGGACTGGGGTGCCCAATGGCTCAAGACCACCGGCCTGAACATCCTGCGACCGGACTTCGAAGTCGACGACCAGGGACGCTTCACGCGTTTCGCGGTGGTGCAGGAAGGTGCCCAGCCCGGCGCCGGTGAGTTCCGCGTGCACCGCCTCGCGATCGGTGTGTACGACGACGACGGCTCCGGCAAGCTCGTCCGCACGCACCGCGTGGAGATCGACGTCGACGCCGCCGAGCGCACCGAGGTCCCCGATCTGGTGGGTGTACCGCGCGGCGCGTTCGTGCTCGTCAACGACGACGACCTGACGTACTGCTCGGTGCGGCTCGACGAGGAGTCGCTCGCGACCGTCATCGACCGGGTCGGCGCCATCGCCGAGTCGCTGCCGCGCACCCTGGTGTGGTCGGCGGCGTGGGAGATGACCCGTCAGGCCGAGATGAAGGCGCGCGACTTCGTCGCCCTCGTGCAGCGCGGGATCGCCGCCGAGACCGAGGTCGGTGTCGTCCAGCGTCTGCTCATGCAGGCGCACACCGCGCTGGAGAGCTACGCCGACCCGTCCTGGGCCGCGGAGCAGGGCCGGGCGGACTTCGCCAACCGCCTGCTCGAGCTCGCCCGCGAGTCCGAGGCCGGCTCCGACCATCAGCTCGCGTTCGTCAACGCGCTCACCAGCGCGTACCTGTCGCCTTGGCACACCGAGGTGCTCGAGGAGCTGCTGGGCGCCGATCCGGCGACGGTCGGCCTGCCCGGGCTGACGGTCGACACCGATCTGCGCTGGCGGATCGTCCAGGCGCTCGCCGCGGCGGGTGAGGTCGACGCCGAGGGTGTCGAGTCGCCGTTCATCGACGCGGAGGCCGAACGCGACCCGACGGCTGCGGGTGCCCGCCAGGCGGCGGCCGCCCGCGCGGCACGTCCGCAGGAGGCCGTCAAGGAACAGGTGTGGCAGACGGTCGTGCACGACGACAGCGTCCCGAACATCACGGCGCGCGCCGTGATCGGCGGTTTCGCCCCGGCCGGTCAGGGCGAACTGCTCGAGCCGTACGTCGCTCGGTACTTCGCGGAGGTGCCGGGAGTGTGGGAACGCCGTTCGAGCGAGGTCGCGCAGACCGTCGTGATCGGGCTCTACCCGTCGTGGTCGATCAGTGAGCAGTCGGTGGCGGCAGCCGACGAGTTCCTCGCCGGCGACCATCCGCCGGCCCTGCGGCGACTCGTCGTCGAGGGTCGCGCCGGGGTCGTGCGCTCGTTGAAGGCACGCGCGTTCGACGTGTCCTGACGCACCGACCTCACCGAACGACTGTGGGCGGTGCCCACATGAGACGACTGTGGCCCGCTGCCTCTCCTTCACGGAGTGGCAGCGGGCCACAGATGGTTCGTGGGCTCCGTATCAGGGAGCGACCATGGCGTTCGCGATGACGCGGACAGCACTGGTGATGCCGTCGAGCAGATTCCCCTGACCGAAGGACGACACGGCCGCGGTGACGCCGAGCTGCAGCACCCGGTCGGTGGCGCGGTCGGCGGCGGTGCGACCCGAGCGGACCTCGATGCTCCGCTGGTTCGGGAAGACGGCCACGAGGACCGAGTTGTCGGCGTCCGGCGTCGTCGGCATCAGGGCGTCGGTCGCCGCAGCCGGATTCACGTCGTCACCGATGTAGACGGTGAACCGCACGTTGGTGATCCGCATCGCGTGCGTGAGCGTGTCGTCGAGGGTGATGAGGTCGCGGTCCTTGAACGGCGCACCCGTGAAGGCCTGCCCGAGACCGCGCACGGCGGAGATGCGTCCGCTCGCGGTGAGTGCCGCACCGTGCGGGAGGTTCTCCGGCGCGACGGCCGGACGCTGGATCACGTCACCACTTGCCACTTGCGGTACCTCCGATCAGCTCCGCCGAGGTCAGAGCGGCATGACCGTGACCATGATGCGGGTATTTCCAGGGATGGGTCGATTCGTCGGTCGCGGTCCACAGGAGCGGTCCGTGCTCCCATTTCCGGTCGAGCGTGTACGGGTCGTCCGACGGCGTGGAGCCCGGGTACTTGCTCATGACGAAGGACAGCCCACCGAAGACCAAGACGATCAGCAGCGGGATGCCGACGAAGATCAGGGTTGTCTCGAGAATGCTCACAGCCAAACGTTAGCCCAGCCGGGCCCGAAAGGCCTCATACGCCCCGGAGAACGACCCGATCAGGCCGCGCCCTCCCCCAGATAGGGCAGCCAGGTGGGGTGCAACTCGGGCAGGGTCGCGAGCAGGCGCCAGTGCCGGCCCTTGGGCGGATTCGGCACCACACGCAGGGTCCATCCGAGCTCGGTGAGCAGCTTGTCGGCCTTGCGATGGTTGCACGGCGCGCAGCACGCGACGCAGTTCTCCCAGGTGTGCTCGCCGCCGCGGCTGCGCGGCACGACGTGGTCGATCGTCTCGGCCTTGCCTCCGCAGTAAGCGCACCGGTTCCGGTCGCGGTGCATGAGCGCGGCCCGGGTGAGCGGCACCCGGGCGTGATACGGAACGCGCACGTAGTTGCGCAGACGGATCACGGACGGCAGTTGCACGGACCATTCGGCCGACCGCACGAGCGGGGCGAGCGGATCGTCGTGCACGGTATCGGCCTTGCCCCCGGCCATCAGGACCACGGCCCTGCGGGCGGGCAGGGCGGTGAGCGGCTCGTAGGTGGCGTTGAGCAGCAAGACTCGACGTTTCAACCAGTCGGGTACCGTCGCGGTGCTGTCGTGCACCACGCGCAGTGTGGTAGCCCCCGGCACCCCTGCAGGGGCGTCCGCGGGCGGGAGTTGTCGATGCGAGCTGCTGCTGTGCTTCATACGACCTCCGAAAAGACTGGGAACAGTGGACCACGGATGCTCCCGAATCGCACCCCGAATCAGCGGACCGGTCCAGGTCGGGACGGTGAACATCCGGTGACGGTCCCGTCCGGCACGGCTCGTCGGGCGGTGTGCGGTCGGGAGCGGGCACAATGGACGGTCGAGAGGGACGGTGAACGAATACAGATGAGTGACGAGCAGACCTTCTACGAGGCGGTCGGTGGCGCCGAGACGTTCCGCCGGCTCACTGCACGGTTCTACGAGGAGATCGCACGGGACGAGATCGTCCGGCCCCTGTATCCCGAGGAGGATCTCGGTCCGGCCGAACGGCGCATGCGGATGTTCCTGGAGCAGTACTGGGGCGGCCCGCGCACCTACTCCGAGGAACGGGGCCACCCGCGGCTGCGCATGCGTCATCATCCTTTCCGGATCGGGCCGCTCGAGCGCGACGCCTGGTTGCGGTGCATGCACACCGCGATCGCGTCGATCGACGAGAAGACGCTCGACGACGAGCGCCGTCGGCAGCTCGTCGACTACATGAACATGGCGGCCGACTCGATGATGAATTCCCCTATCTAGGAGTCGGCGTGTCCGGGGTCAGCGGCCCAGTATCCGGCGCAGGCGGTCCTCCACCTTCTGGGTGAACCGCGCCGCCGGAGACAGATGACGACGCAGAATGGCGTGCTTGCGCACGTATTCGGGGACCTCCCACAGAGCGGTGGTCCCGGCTCGGAAGAGCGCCGCGTCCCCGGCACGCAAGGTGCGCGGCTCGGAGTCGACGGACGAGACGACGACCGAGCCCTCCACGATGTGGACGATCTCGTCGACGCCGAAATGCCAGTCGAAGCGACCGGCCGTGCAGTCCCACACGTGTGTGGTGGTGGTGCGGTCGGCGCTGGTCGCCCACTGACCGCTGCGTGCCACGGGGGTACCCTCGCGGATCCACGCAGGATTGATCGGGTCGTCGCGCAACTCCACGTCGTCCAGCCGGACCGCGACGATCGATGTCGTATTCATGCCGTTCGTCCTATCATGCGACCCGGTCCCGACGGAACGGCCGCGGGCACCGTTCGCCCTGCCTTTCGCCTTGTCGTCTGACACGATGACTCTCGTGGCCCACCCCGCAGCACCGACCTCCGGACGAGGCGACCCGACGGCGCCGTGGTGGCGCAACGCGGTCTTCTACCAGGTCTATCCACGCTCGTTCGTCGACGCGAACGGTGACGGCATCGGCGACCTCGCGGGTGTGCGCAGCCGCCTCGGCTATCTCGAACTGCTCGGTGTCGACGCGATCTGGCTCAACCCGGTGATGCGTTCGCCGATGGCCGATCACGGCTACGACGTCTCCGACCCCCGCGACATCGACCCGCTGTTCGGGGATATCGCCGATCTCGAAGCGCTGGTCGCCGACGCCCACGCCCGCGGCATCCGGGTGGTGATGGACCTCGTACCGAACCACGTCAGCGTCGAGCACCGCTGGTTCCGGGCCGCGCTCGAAGCCGGACCGGGCAGCCGCGAACGCCGGCGCTTCCACTTCCGCGACGGGCGCGGCCCGGACGGCAGCGCGCCACCGAACAACTGGCCGAGCGTCTTCGGCGGGCCGGCCTGGACCCGCATCACCGAACCCGACGGCACGCCCGGTCAGTGGTATCTGCACGTCTTCGCTCCCGGTCAGCCCGATCTGAACTGGGACGACGAAGAGGTCGTCGAGGATCTCGACAAGACCCTGCGGTTCTGGCTGGACCGGGGCGTGGACGGTTTCCGCATCGATGTGGCCCACGGCATGGCCAAGCCCGCGGATCTTCCCGACCACGACGGGTGGGAGACCAACGAACTGCTCGGGCACTCCCCCGCCGACCCGCGGTTCAACAATCCCGAGGTGCACGACATCCACCGCCGCATCCGGCGGGTCTTCGACGAGTACCCCGACTCGGTGGCGATCGGTGAGATCTGGGTCGACGACCACGAACGGTTCGCCGAGTACCTGCGCCCGGACGAACTGCATCTCGCCTTCGACTTCCACCTGACGCTGTCGGACTGGGACGCCGACGCCGTCCGCGACGCGATCGAGAAGGGCCTGGCGGCGGTGACGTCGGTGCAGGCCTCACCGACGTGGACGCTGTCGAACCACGACGTCGACCGCGAGGTCACGCGGTACGGAGACGGTGAGGTCGGGCTCGCACGGGCACGCGCGATGATCCTCGTCGCCCTCGCCCTCCCGGGAGCCGTGTTCGTCTACAACGGTGCCGAACTGGGGTTGCCGAACGTCGACCTGCCCGAGGAGGTGCTGCAGGATCCGGTCTGGGAACGATCCGGCCACACCGAACGCGGACGCGACGGATGCCGCGTGCCGCTGCCGTGGGAAGGCGAGGCACCCCCCTTCGGATTCACTTCCGCCGGGTCGGCGTGGCTGCCCCAGCCCCCGGAGTGGTCGGCCCTGACCGTCGAGAAGCAACTCGAGGATGCGAGTTCGACGCTCTCGCTGTATCGCCGGGCGATCGAGATCCGCACGGAGCGAAGGCGACCGATCAGCACGGAGCGAACGCGACCCATCAGCACGGAGCGAAGGCGGGCCGAAGGCGGCGAGATCGGCTGGTACGGAAGCCCGGCGGGGTGCCTGGCCTTCCGCCGTTCCGACGGCCTGACCTGTGTGCTCAACGCCGGCGACGTCGCGGTCGATCTGCCTCCCGGTGAGGTGCTGCTCGCGAGTGCGCCGCTCACCGGACACGCACTGCCGCCGGACGCCGCCGCCTGGCTGGCGTGAGACCTCGTCAGAGGACGCTCAGACCGAGCCCGCCGCCGCGTCGCAGGTAGACCGACCCGAAGCGGGCGTCGAGGCGCATCCAGGTGGCGTGCGCCCGCACCCGGACCACCTCGGTGGGATCGATGTCCGTCGAGTCGACGCTGTCACGACCGGCACCGGGCACGAAGCCCATCGCACCGAGCGCGAACACCATGCGCATCGGCACGCCCACGGTCGTCCCGGCGCCGCTCACCTCGAGAACCTCCTGGGCGAGCAACGACGCCGGTGGCCCTTGCGCGCCGTGCTCGCGGGTGAGCGCGACGCCGCGTTGCGCGAGTTCGACGAGGATCCGGGCCGGCACGTCGTCGACGTGGACGTAACCGTCGTCGGGCGGAAGTGCGCCGCGCCAGGCGGAATCCATCGCCCAGCCCGGGTCGACCTGGGTGCGCGGTTCGGACCCGGCGAGGAGCGCGGCGCGCAGCGATTCGGCGGCCACGCAGGTGTCGGCCGGAGCCACGGTTCCGCGGACGACGCGTCCGGCGAGTACCTCGAAACCGGTACGTGTCCACACGCCGAGCAGTCCGTCGCCGCGGCGACGCAACCGCACCACCGCGGCCTCGTCGAGACGCGCGGCCCGGGCCAGGAAGGCGGCGAGATCGACGCTGTCGTCGGGGCCGGCGAGCGTCAGGAGGCGCTCTGCGTGTCGGATCCGGTCGTCGGTCACGTCGCCCTCGTCACTTGCGGTGCCACCGTCAGTTTCGTTGCCACTGCCGCAGGAACTCTCGTTCGTCGTTGCTGAGTCGGCGCAGGCGCTGGGTCTCGATGTCGAACGCCGCGATCTGGGTGGACGCGACCACCGCCGGCGCCGAGTCGACCGGAGCACCGCTCGGCCGCACCTCGTACCCGATCGTGAAGTCGACGGCCCGCACCTTCTCGGTCCACATCAGCACGTCGAGCGGACCGTCGTCGTGGCGCAGCTGACCGCGATAGCGCACGTGGAGGTCGGCGATGACGGCACCTTCGCGCAGGTCGCGGGTGGGGCGACCGTCGGCGAACAGCCACGGGATCCGTGCTTCCTCGAGGAGCGTGACCATCCGCGCGTGGTTGATGTGCTGGAAGACGTCCATGTCGGACCACCGCACCATCACCTCGGTGTGGAAACCGAACTGTTCGCCCGCACCGCTCACTCGTTACCTCCGATCGGATGCGCCCGTGCGCACCATGCCCCTGATCTGTCGTGCCGCCACCGACAAGGTGGCGAGGTCCAGACTTCCAGACGCGAAGATCTCGTCGAGCGCCGCCCTCGCACGGACGAGTTTGGATCCGTTGGACGACTCCCAGTCCTCGATCATCTCCTCGGTCGATTCCCCGGGTTCGGCGCCGGCGAGCACGTCGAGGACGATCGAACGCAACGAGCCGTACAGGTCGTCGCGCAGCGCGAGTCGCGCCAGCGAATGCCAGCGGTCGCCCCGTTCGAGACCGGAGACCGCCGTGAGCAGGCGGTCGACGCCGAGTCGCGCGTCGAGGGCGTAGTAGAGGTCGGCGACCTCCGCCTCGTCGCGCTGCTCGATGTCGGCGATGTCGATGACGTCGAGCAGCGGGAACTGGTCGAGGAGCCGGAAGACCACGCCCGTCAGCTCCTCTGGTGCTCCCCGCTCGAGGAGCGGACGGGTGCGGCGCACGAAGTCCTCGGCGTGGTGCCCACGCATCCAGTCCGCGACCCGCGGTGCGAGACGCGCGAATGCGTCGCGGTAGCGGCTGATCTCGGCCCCGACCGCGAGGGGCTGTGGCCGCGTGGCGAGGAGCCGGCGCGACGCCCGGTCGAGCACGCGGCGGGATTCGAGCAGCAGGTCGTCCTCGATGTCGACGCGCAGCCCGGCGGTCCGGATCTCGTCCCACAGGGCCGGTAACCCGAAGATGGTGGTGACGGCGGCGTAGGCGCGGATGGCGTCGGTCGCCGTCGCCCCGGCCTCCTCTGCGAGCCGGTAGACGTAGGTGGGGCCGCCGTTGTCGACGGTGGTGTTGGCCAGCATGGTGGCGACGATCTGCCGGCGCAGCGGAAGCGCCCGGATCCCGGCCCGGAACCGCTCGCGCAGCGCGGACGGGAAGTAGGCGGGGAGGATCGCCGCGAAGGTCTCGCTGTCGGGCAGGTCCGTGGCGAGCAGGTCGTCGACGAGGGCGAGTTTGACGTGGGCGAGGAGCTGCGACAGCTCCGGCGACGTCAATCCCTCCCCCGCCGCTTCACGACGGTCGAACTCCGCCTCGTCGGGCAGGGCCTCGAGGTCGCGGTCGAGTCCGCGATCGAGTTCGAGGGCCGCGAGCAGACGACGGTGTACTCCCAGCAGGGACGGCGCGACGGCCCGCTCCAGTCCGAGCACGGCGTTCTGGGAGATGTTGTCGGCCAGAACGAGTTCGGCGACGTCGTCGGTCATCGACGCGAGCAGCGGATTGCGGTCCTCCGCCGCGAGCTCACCGGCGGTCACCATGGCGTCGAGGAGGATCTTGATGTTGACTTCGTGGTCGGAGCTGTCGACACCGGCCGAGTTGTCGATCGCGTCGGTGTTGATCTTTCCGCCGGCACGGGCGAACTCGATGCGGCCGCGTTGCGTGACACCGAGATTGCCGCCCTCGCCGACGACTCGGGCGCGCAGCTCCCGCCCGTCGACGCGCACGCCGTCGTTGCTCTTGTCCCCCACGTCCGCATGGGTTTCCGTCGACGCTTTCACGTAGGTGCCGACGCCGCCGTTCCACAACAGGTCGACGGGTGCGCGCAGGATCGCGCGGATCAATTCGGGCGGTGGGAGTTCCGTGACATCGTCGGGCAGGTCGAGCACCGCCCGCGCCTCGGGGCCGACGGGCACCGACTTGGCCGTCCGGTCCCACACCCCACCCCCGGCCGCGATGAGCTCTGCCGAGTAGTCCTTCCACGACGATCGCGGCAGTTCGAACAACCGGCGCCGCTCCTCGAACGACCGCTCCGGATCGGGATCGGGATCGAGGAAGATGTGCCGGTGGTCGAAGGCCGCGACGAGCCTGATGTGCCGGCTGAGCAGCATGCCGTTGCCGAAGACGTCGCCGCTCATGTCGCCGATGCCGACCACGGTGAAATCGTCCGTCTGCGGGTCGGATCCGAGTTCACGGAAGTGACGCCGGACGCTCTCCCACGCACCGCGCGCGGTGATGCCCATCTCCTTGTGGTCGTAGCCGGCGGAACCACCGGAGGCGAACGCGTCGCCGAGCCAGTAACCGTATTCCGCTGCAACGGAATTCGCGAGATCGGAGAACGACGCCGTGCCCTTGTCCGCGGCCACCACGAGATACGGGTCGTCGCTGTCGTGACGCACGACCCGTTGCGGCGGGACCGTCTCGTTGCGGGCAGCATCGAGATTGTCGGTGATGTCGAGCAGACCGGCGATGAAGCGCCGATAGCACCGTTCGCCGCGCTCGCGGACGGCACGACGATCCGCCTCGGCGTCGCCGGTCGGACGGGGCGAGTGCTTGACGACGAAGCCGCCCTTCGCCCCCACGGGCACGATCACCGCGTTCTTCACGGCCTGCGCCTTGACCAGGCCGAGCACCTCGGTGCGGAAGTCCTCCCGGCGGTCCGACCAGCGCAGACCACCGCGGGCGACGGGACCGAACCGCATGTGGACGCCCTCGACGGCCGGGGCGTAGACGAACACCTCGAAAGCCGGTCGCGGCTGGGGTAGTTCGGCGATCCGCCGCGGCTCGAACTTGAGCGACAACGCCCGGCCGTCCGGACGCTCGTGCCCGATCCCGCCGGCCACGTGGAAGTTGGTGCGCAGGGTCGCACGGATCAGGGAGAACAGTCCGCGGAGGATGCGGTCGGTGGCCAGTGCGGTCACCTCCGCGATCGTGGTCGTGATTTCCTCGGCGATCTGCTGTTCGCGTTCGGCGGAGGCATTCTCCGGATCGAACCGGGACTCGAACAGTCCGACGAGCAGGGCCGCGGTGCGCGGGGCGCCGAGCAACACACCTTCGATGTTGTACTGGCTGTACGGGAATTCGGTCTGGCGCAGGTACTTCGCGTAGGCCCGGACGAGCACGACCTGCCTCCAGGTGAGCCCGGCGCGCAGCACGAGCTGGTTGAACCGGTCGGTCTCGACCGCACCCCGCCATGCCACGGTGAAGGTGTCGGTGAGGCGACCCGCCAGCGTCGGATCGGTCTCGACGATGTCGGGCTCGATGTCCTCGGGCAGGCAGAGCCCGAAATCGTAGATCCAGCAGTCGATCCCGTCCGATCGTGGCAGCCGGTAGGGTCGCTCGTCGACGACCTCCACGCCGAGGCTCTGCAACACCGGGAGGATACGGCCGAGGGTGACCGTCTCGTCCGCGACGTACAGGGTGAAGCGCAACGACAACGGATCGTCGGATCCCGGCCGGTACAGGTGCGTGTCGAGATCACCGGAGTCGAGCGCTTCCAGACGCCGCAGGTCGTCCAGGGCGCGTTCGGAGCCGAAGTCCTCCTTGTACGCCTCGGGCACGACCTCGGAGTACCGCTGCACCAGCAACGGATCGAGATCGCCGGTCGCGGCCGCCGCCTCACCGAGCCGATCGGCCCAGTTGCGGGTCACCTCCGCGAGCATCGCCTGGATCCGCAGACGGTTGTCCTCGGAGGTGTCCACCTCGCGACGCGCGCGACCGGAGAACCGGATGGTCACATGCAGCAACGCGAGGTCGCGTTCGGAGACACGCGCGGTGTAGTCGAGTACGCCGCTGCCGAACTCGCGCAACAGGATGTCCTGGATCGCGACGCGCACCTTCGTCGTGTAGCGGTCGCGCGGCAGGTAGACCAGGCACGAGATGTATCGCCCGTAGGTGTCGACGCGGACGAACAACCGCACCTGCCGGCGGATGTCGACCACCGCGGTGACGGTCTCGTAGAGGGTGTCGGTGTCCATCGAGAACAGTTCCGCGCGGGGCACCGTCTGCATGATCTCGAGCATCGCCTGACCGCTGTAGGACGACAGTTCGACCCGCGCCCGCGCGACGACCTCCCGCACCCGGCGCGACACCACAGGGATGTCGAGGATGTTCTCGTGCAGAGCGGTCACCGTGAGGACACCGAGGAAACGGTCCTCTCCGACGACCGCGCCGTCGGCGTCGAGCCGGGCGACGCCGACGAAGTACGGGTAGACGGACCGGTGCACGGTGGCGGGAAGCGCGCCCTGGGTGAGCACGAGCAGCGGGCGGCGGCCCGTGCCGACCTCACCGGGCAGGTCGAGCGGGTCCGCGACCGAGGCGTCCGTGCGCAGCACTCCCCTGCCGCTGCCGGGTACGGGTGTCGCACGGACATGGTCGGCGCCGCCGTCGGGTACGAAGTCGTATCGGCGGTAGCCGAGCAGTGTGAAATTCCCGCCGCTCAACCATCGCAGCAGCTCGGCGGTTTCGGTGAGCTGGTCGGCAGTGTACTGCGCGGGCGGATCGGCGGCCAGGTCGTCGAGCGCGTCCGCGAGGTCGCGCTGCAGGGCGTGCATCTCCGCGGAATCCGACGCCACCTGCCGCACGTCGGACAACACGCGCCGCAGGCCGTGATCGATCTCCTCGACCGACTCGTCGTCGACGGGCCCACGCAGCTCGATGTGCATCCACGATTCGGCGGCTCCGCCCGAGGCCCGTCCGCCTTCGTCGGCCAGGCTCTCGAGGTCGCCGTCGGCAGTGCGACGCGCCGACAGGACGGGATGGATGACCGTCCCCACCGAGACGCCCAGCCGGGAGAGCAGTGCCAGCACCGATTCGACGAGCAGCGGCATGTCGTCGGTGACGATCTGCACGGCGACGCCCATGCCGTCGGTGCGGCGCACGCCGACGACAGCGGTGTCCGGTGCGCGGCGGCGACCGAGGCGGACGTGCTCGAACGCGGCCGCGCCGTGGTCGGTGGTGAATTCTCCGGAGCCCTGATAGATCCGCTCGAGGACTGCCTCGGGGGGAGTATCACTGCCCGTTGAATTTGTCTGCGCCACAGCCGGATCGGCCATCGACACCCCTCCTGCTCTATCGGGCGGATACACCGCGCGCCGCGGACGGACTCGTGATCGAGCCTATCCGCGGCGCGCAGTCGGGGGGTCGGAACCGGCGGGTCGGTAACCGGCTCGGCCGGCCGACACGATGTACCGGCTCAGCCGGTGGGCGCGACGGCGCGGTGCCGGTCGAGCACCGCCCGTACCTCGTCGGTCAACGGCCGGGACGTATCGGTCTCGGGATCGAAGCCGACGAGCACTGTGTCGGCGACGGCGCACACCGCGCCCTCCCGGTCGAGGATCGTCTGGCGCACCGTGAACGAGCTCGTGCCGAGACGCAGCACCGCCGTCTCGACCTCGATCGGTGCCGACGAGTCCTTGAGCGGCCGCAGGAACTCGACGTCCATCTTCCGGACGACAACTGCGTCGCGCGACGGCAACTCGCTCAGGAAGAACTTGATGCGTCCTTCCTGCAGGTACTCGACGACCTTGGCGTTGTTGACGTGTCCGAGCCGGTCGGAGTCGCCCCAGCGCACCTCGATCGGGCACCGGTAGTGCCGGTGCCCGTCAGGCTCAGTCACGCGTGAGCTTCCGGTGCGTGACACGGTGCGGACGTGCGGCGTCCGCACCGAGGCGCTCGATCTTGTTCGCCTCGTAGGCCTCGAAGTTGCCCTCGAACCAGAACCACTGGCCCTCTGCGACGTTGCCCTCCCACGCCAGGATGTGGGTACAGGTGCGGTCGAGGAACCAGCGGTCGTGGGAGATCACGACGGCGCAGCCCGGGAACTGCTGCAGCGCGTTCTCGAGCGACGACAGGGTCTCGACGTCGAGGTCGTTGGTCGGCTCGTCGAGGAGGATCAGGTTGCCGCCCTCCTTGAGCGTGAGCGCCAGGTTCAGGCGGTTGCGCTCACCACCGGACAGCACACCGGCCGGCTTCTGCTGATCGGGGCCCTTGAAACCGAACGCGCTCACGTAGGCACGCGAGGGCATCTCGTTCTGCCCGACCTCGATGAAGTCGAGACCGTCGGAGACCACCTCGAAGACCGTCTTCTTCGGATCGATGTTCGCGCGGTTCTGGTCGACGTAGCTGAGCTTGACCGTGTCGCCCACCTTGACGGTGCCGCTGTCCGGCTCCTCGAGACCGACGATCGTCTTGAACAGAGTGGTCTTGCCGACACCGTTGGGGCCGATGACACCGACGATGCCGTTGCGCGGCAGCGTGAACGACAGGTCCTTGATCAGGACGCGGCCGTCGAAGCCCTTGTCGAGGTGCTCGACCTCGACGACGACGTTGCCCAGACGCGGCGGCGTCGGGATCTGGATCTCCTCGAAGTCGAGCTTGCGGTGCTTCTCGGCCTCCGCAGCCATCTCCTCGTAACGGGCCAGACGCGCCTTGTTCTTCGTCTGCCGGGCCTTGGCGCCGGAGCGGACCCACTCGAGTTCCTCGCGGAGCCGCTTCTGCAGCTTCTGGTCCTTCTTGCCCTGCACCTCGAGGCGCTCGGCCTTCTTCTCCAGGTAGGTGGAGTAGTTGCCCTCGTAGGGATGCAGCTTGCCGCGGTCGACCTCGCAGATCCACTGCGCGACGTGATCGAGGAAGTACCGGTCGTGCGTGACGGCCAGCACGGCGCCCGGGTACGACGCGAGGAACTGCTCGAGCCACAGCACCGACTCGGCGTCGAGGTGGTTGGTGGGCTCGTCGAGGAGCAGCAGGTCGGGCTTGCTCAGCAGCAGCTTGCACAGCGCGACACGGCGGCGCTCACCACCGGAGAGGTGGGTGACGGGCTCGTCCGGCGGAGGGCAGCGCAGCGCGTCCATGGCCTGCTCGAGCTGCGAGTCGAGATCCCACGCGTTGGCGTGATCGAGCTCCTCCTGGAGCTTGCCCATCTCCTCCATCAGCTCGTCGGAGTAGTCGGTGGCCATGAGCTCGGCGATTTCGTTGAAGCGGTCGAGCTTGACCTTGATCTCGCCGAGGCCTTCCTCGACGTTCTCCTTGACCGTCTTCTCCTCGTTGAGGGGCGGCTCCTGCTGGAGGATGCCGACGGTGGCCTCCGGATCGAGGAAGGCCTCGCCGTTGCTGGGCTGATCGAGCCCGGCCATGATCTTGAGAATCGACGACTTGCCCGCGCCGTTGGGTCCGACGACGCCGATCTTCGCGCCGTGGTAGAAGCTCATGGTGACGTCATCGAGGATGACCTTGTCACCGTGCGCCTTGCGCACCTTCTTCATCGTGTAAATGAACTCCGCCATGACCACCAGCGTATCGGGCGACGGTCGATAACCCACATCGTGCGAACACGACAGGTGGGGCCGGCGCCGGAGTCCGGCAGGTGCCGGAGCCTCCGGCCGGGTCACACCAGCTCCGCTGCCGGGGTCACAGCAGCTCCGCTGCCGGGGTCACAGCAGCTCCCGCTGTCAGGGGTGCAGCAGCTCCGCGACGAAGCCCGTGGTGTCGGGTAGCGACGCGAACATCGTCTCCGAATGCCCTGTCGGGTACGTCCTGAACTGCGCGTTCGCGCCACCGGCCCACAGGTCCGCGATCAGTGTGAACGCGAGGGGCGCGGGCACCGTCGCGTCGCGCAGGCCCTGGGCGAGGAACAGCGGCCGGTCGTATCCGGCGGTCGGCACGGCCAGGTAGTCGGTGAACGCCGCACGGAACCGGTCGTCGCTCAGCGGTCGAGCGAGGACCTCACCGACGCCGACCTCGCCGTACCGGTCGCTCAGGTCGTCGTAGCAGAGGCGTTCGGCGGCGTCGACGATCTCCCGTCCGAGGGGTGTGAGATATCCGTCGAGGTCCAGGGCCGGATCGGCGTCGCGCAGGCCCGCGAAGATGTAGGCGGCGAAGGTGGTGAGTCCGTCGAGACCGAGATCGGGAAGGCCCGGGAATCCGAGCGGGAACAGGTACTCGAGGTTGGACGGGGCGCCGGTCGTGAGCGTCCCGCGGAAGTCCAGTTCGGGTGCCCGGGCGGTCGCGGCGCGCGCGGTGTGCAGGCCGGTGTGCCCGCCCTGGGACTGCCCGATCACGACCCAGCGGTCGGACAGCGACGGTTCGACGGCGCGTCCCGCCCTCACGATGTCGATGACGCTGTTCGCGGCGCTCTGTCCGTCCAGATAACGGTGCAACCCGTCCGACCCGAGACCCGGATAGTCGGCTGCCACGACGGCGTAACCCTGCCCGAGCCAGTGGTCGAGATAGGCGGTGTCGCGCGGTGTACGCGGCAACCGCGAGGGTGCGCACGAATCGTCGAGGCCGACGGTGCCGTGCGCCCACGCGACGACGGGCCACCCTCTCTCGGGAGGCGTGCCGTGGGGAAGGAACAACGCCCCGGTCGCGGTGGTGGGAGCGCCGCTGCGCCACTGCGTGGTGTAGGTCAGGGCCCGCGCCGAGGACGCGCCGGGTAGCGACAACCCGAGCTCGAGCGGGGCGACATCGACGACGGTCCCCGGCGTGTCGACGACGGCCCCCGGTGCCGGACTCGCGTGCACCGCGGGAGGTGCGAGGAGTGGCGTCAGCAGTGCCAGTGCACAGGTGAGCAGCAGGGCCGGGACACGCGCGGTACGGGTCACGTCGTGGACGATACGGGTCGTGCGGCCGGTGCGTTCGCATTCGTCCGATTCGCCGGATCGGGATTGAGTGATCCGCAGGACGGGCACCCTCCAGGCATGACATCCCATTCCCACGGATCCGCGCCCGCCACATCCCCCGCGACCCGCACCGGGCGCGACATCGCCCGCGTCGTGGCCGTGGCGGTGAGCGCTCCGCTTGCCGTCGTGGTGTCGTTCTTCGGTTCGGGTGCGGCCGGTGGGACGCCGGTCGCGGAAGCTGCAGGTGGTGCGTTGTCGGCGGATTCCACGGCGGTCGCGCCCGGAGGCCCGGCCTTCTCGATCTGGACCCTCATCTACGCCGGTCTGCTCGCGCTCGCGGTGTGGCAGGCACTGCCGGCGAACCACACCGACGCGCGTCAACGCGCCGCGGGCTGGTGGATCGCTGCGTCGATGCTGCTGAACGCAGCGTGGATCACGGCGATCCAGTTCGATCAGGTCTGGCTGAGTGTCGTGGTGATCGTCGCGCTGCTCGCCGTGCTCGTCCGGGTGTTCCTGATCTTCACGCGCGTCCTGCCGTCGAGCAGGCTCGAAGCGGTGGTCGTCGACGGCACGATGTTCGTCTACCTGGGCTGGGTGTCGGTGGCGACCGTCGCCAACACCGCCGCGGCGCTGCGTTACGAGGACATCGATCCGTTCGGCTGGGGAGCCGACGTGTGGGCGATCATCGTGCTGGCCGTCGTCGCCGCCGTCTCCGTGGTCCTCGCGACGGCAGGTCGGGGCCGACTGGCCGTGACCGGTGCGCTCGTGTGGGGTCTGGCATGGATCGCGGTCGCCCGCACGGGTGACGGCGGTCTGGTGTCCACTCCCGCAGCGGTCGCCGCCGTGACAGCCGCGGTCATCGCGGTCGTGGCCACCGTGGTGGCGCGCATCGGCGCCGAGCGCTCCCCCACCCGCACGACAGCAGCCGCCTGATTCCCTCGGACGTGCACATCTCGTCGGTCCGCTTCGGCGTGGCGCGACGAGATGTGCGCGTCGGAGCGGGTGCGGTCAGCGACCCTCGTGGTCGCGGCGCGCCAGCTCCGCGAACATCGCGTTGTGTGCCGCGAGATCGGCGTCGTCGTCACGCTCGGCGGCCCGGTCGACACGTCGCGCCGTGCGCCGGTCGCTGCGCGACCACTGGACGAGCAGAGCGAGCATCACGAGCACGAGCGGGATCTCGCCGGCCGACCACGCGATGCTGCCGCCGACCTTCTGATCGGAGAACAGGTCGTAGTTCCACGGCAGTGCCAGGCCGCGGTAGTAGCTCTCGGCCATCACCGTGCCCATGCTCATGAGGGTCACGCCGAAGAAGGCGTGGAACGGGAGCGAGCCGAAGACCATGGCCAGCTTCGTCACGGGCTGCAGATCGCGCGGCGACGGGTCGACGCCGATCACCACCCAGTAGAAGAGGTAGCCGCTCAGCAGGAAGTGCAGGTTCATCAGGACGTGCGCGGTGTGGCTGTCGATGAACGTGGTGAAGATCCCACCGAGATACAGGGCGTAGAAGCCGCCCACGAACATGACCGACGCGACGATCGGATGTGTGAAGAAGCGCGACGGCGGGCTGTGCAGGAACTCGAGGATCCATTCGCGCGGTCCGGGAGGGGCGTTGCGTCCGGCCGGCTTGAACGCACGCAGGGCGAGGGTCATCGCCCCGCCGAGCGCCAGGAGCACCGGGGCGAGCATCGACAGGGCCATGTGCGCGCCCATGTGCACGCTGAACATCGCCGGCGAGTACATCCCGACGCCCGAACTGGTGGCGACGAACAACACGAAGCAGCCCGAGAACCAGGCGATCGAGCGGCCGATCGGCCACGAGTCGCCGCGCTTGCGCAGCGTCCACAGTCCGACTGCATAGGCGGCGGCGAGCACGAGAGCAGCCGTGCCGAAGATCAGGTCGAAACGCCACTGCCCGAAGAACAGGCTCACGAACGACGGCGGTACGTCGAGCTGGTAGCCGAGCTCGACCTCCTGGATCGTCGGCACCGTAGCCGGCGGCGGCGGGGGCGTGCGGCCGAGTCCCACGGCCAGACCGATCGTCGCGGCGAGGACGAACGCCTCGACGAGGGTGAACCGCACGAGCGCGGACCGGCTGGTGGGGTCGGCTTCGAGTGCCGGCAGTGCCCGGCGGCGCTGCGCCCAGCCGAAGATGCCGAGCAGGACCAGCGCGACGATCTTCGCGAGCAGCAGCCTGCCGTAGGTGGTCGTGGTCAGGTCGTCGAACGACATGCGGACCGCGGCGTTGATGACGCCGCTGACGGCCATGACGACGAAGGCGAGTCCGGCGACGAAGGAGAACCGCCGGGCCGCGATGTCGGTGTGCTCACCGCCCCGCATGGAGTGCGCGAGCAGGGCGAACAACCCGCCCGCCCAGACGGACGCCGCGACGAGGTGCAGCACGAGGCTGTTGGTCGCCATGTCGTGCGAACCACCCGACGATGAGTGCCCGGTCAGGGCGATCGGCATGAGTGCGACGACCGACAGCAGCAGCAGATAGGGCGTCCACGACCAGCGCACCGTGAGCCGGATCAGCAGGGCGGTGATCAGGGCGAGCACCGTCGTCCAGGCCCAGGCCGACGCAGCCTCCACCTGACCGAGCGCCGAGAAGAGGTTCTCCGGCCGGATCGCCTCGCTCAGCGGGCTGCCGGAGGTGTCGGACAGGGTCAGCGGCACCATCAGCGCCGCCGTGACCGCCCACACCGTCGCCGCGACGCCCGCGGTCCGCACGGCGCGGTAGCCGCCGACGTCGAGCACACCCCCTCGTTGCGGGGGCACGAGGAAGGCGGCGAAGAACAGCGATCCGATGGTGATGACGGTCGCGATCTCGGAGATCGCGCGGACCGCGGGCAGACCGTAGGTGGTGAGCGGACCGGGGTCGGGGATGCCGAGCAACACCAGAGCCTGCGCAGCGGACAGCCCGACCGCGAACGCCGCGACGAGGGCGGCGAGGAGGCCGAGGAGGATCAGCAGTGCCGGCGGGTTTCCCCTCGTAGGGGCGGGCGCCGGAGGCTGCGCGGGAGACGCGAGCTCGGATGTTGCCATGCCTACCAGGGTAGGACGTCCACGCCATGACCTACGACACGCCGTCGGAGCCCTCCGGGGCCGGTAGCGGTGCCTGTGACGACGTCGACGGCGTGCTGCAGCGCGAGGAGTGTGTCGGCCGCCACCATCGCGTCGCAGTGCGGGAGCGCCGCGGACATCGACCCGGTGGAGGGTGTGAATCCGGACTGCCCGGCCCGGGGGTTGAGCCACACCACCCGGTGGGCGCGGCGCCGGATCCTGGCCAGGACGTGGGCGAGTGCGGTGGGATCGTCGCTGTCCCAACCGTCGGACGCGACGACGACGATCGCTCCGCGCAGCAGGTGTCCGTGATGGGAGGCGACCACCTCGGCGAGGGATCCGGCGATGCGCGTGCCCCCGAACCGGGTCCGCACACGCTCGTTGGCGACGTCGATCGCCTGCTCCACCGACCGGTGCCGCAGGACCGGGGTCAGACGCGTCGCTGTGGTGGAGAACACGAAGACCTCGGCCGTTCCGGTGTGCGCAAGAGCACGGACGAGATGCAGATACACCCCGACGTAGGGGCGCATCGACCGGCTGACATCGCAGAAGACGACGATCCGCCGCCGCCGTCGATCGGGGCGGGTGCGGATCAGCCGGAGCGGCTCGAACCCGGTACTGCGCGAGGCGGCGATGCTCGCCCGCACGTCGACGCGACCGGTGCGGCGTTCGACCCGGCGACGGGTGCGGCGGGTGGCCCATCGGACCCCGGCCTCCTCGATCCACGATTCGAGCAGTGCGAGTCGTGCGGGGTCGAGGTCGTCGAACCGCTGGTCGGCGATCGCCGCCAGTGCGCTCGCGACCTCGCGGCCGGGCCGATCGGCCGCCCGCTCCCCCTCCGCCGATTCGACGACGGTCCGGGTGACCCATGGGACGTCGTGGCCGCCGGCCGGAGCGTCCCGTATGCGGCGGGGCGCGTCCGTCGTGGGCGCCGCGCGCGGGCCGTCGTCCTCCGGCCCGGTGCGGCGGGCGTGTGGGTCGAGTGGGAGCGGAGCATCGCCGAAGATGCGGTCGAACACCGCGTCGAAGGTGGCGAGGCTCTCGTGCCGGTCGACGAGCGTGAGCCGCGCCGTCCAGTACAAACGGCTCCGGGTGCTCGGGGGGCATACGCGCAGAGCACGCGTGAGGGTCGCCGCTCCGTCCGCCGGTACCACGATCCCGGCGGACCTGAGCCGGTCGACCAGTCCGACCGCGAAGGCTGCGTGATCGACCCCGGGAAGCAACCGAGCGCTCACGACACCTCGGTGGAGACGAACCGGGTCAGCGCCTCCCCCAGCGCATCGACGTCGTCGGGAGTCTTCGCCAGTGCCGCGAGCGACATCGCCGCTTCGGGCCGGACGAGGTCGGCGACGCCGAGCGCCGCGAGGGCCGATACCCAGTCGATGGTCTCCGCGATCCCCGGCGCCTTGTCGAGATCGAGCCCGCGGGCCACCGCGACGAAATCCGTGGCACGTTCGACGAGCGCGGCGTTCGCCGACGGTACCGTGCGACGCAGGATCGCCACCGCGCGGGCACGGTCGGGAAAGTCGATCCAGTGGTACAGGCAGCGCCTTCGCAGTGCGTCGTGCAGGTCGCGGCTCCGGTTGGAGGTGAGCACCACGACGGGCGGGCGGGTCGCGGTGAGGGTGCCGAGCTCCGGGACGGTGACGGCGAACTCCCCCAGGAATTCGAGCAACAGCGCCTCGAATTCGTCGTCGGCGCGGTCGATCTCGTCGACGAGCAGGACGGCGGGTCCGTCGCCGCGATGGCGGACGCAGCGCAGGATCGGGCGTTCGAGGAGATACTCCTCGGAGTACAGGTCGGCCTCGGCGGGAACCTCGCCGCGCGCTTCGGCGAGCCGGATCGCGAGCAGTTGACGCTGGTAGTTCCAGTCGTAGAGGGCCTCGGCGACCGACAGTCCCTCGTAGCACTGCAACCGGATCAGCGGGCTACCGAGGATCTGCGCGAGGACCTTCGCTGCGGTGGTCTTGCCGACCCCGGGTTCGCCCTCGAGCAACAGTGGTCGGCCCAGCGCGACCGCGAGGTGGATCGCGGCGGCGGTGCCCTGATCGAGCAGATGGTCGTGGTCGTCGAACCTGGCGACCACGTCGTCGACGTCGGTGAAGATGCCCGGGGACGACGGATCGCTCACGCCACGTCGTCCTTCTCGTAGCGGCGGCGGCAGCCCGGGCAGCAGAACCACACCGTCCGCCCGGCGACGACGAGGTGCGGGGTCGACTCGGTGACCGTGACGGTCATCCCGCACACCGGGTCGACGGCCGTGCGCGGCTTCGGGCCCGTCTCCCTCGGCACCTCGATGCGTTGCGCGCTCTCCTCGGAGGATCGGGCCAACCCACCGCTGCGCGCGACCCGCACGATGTCGGCGACGATCGACAAACCGATCTCCGCCGGGGTGCGGGCACCGATGTCGAGGCCGACCGGGGTGTGGATGCGGGCACGCTCCTCGTCGGTCGGCTCCACCTCGTCGAGCACCGCGGCACCCCGGGTGCGACTCGCGACCAGGCCGACGTATCGGCTCCCGGCATCCAGAGCCGCACGGATCACACTCGCCTCGTCGCCCCCGTGGCTCGCGACGATCACCACCGACGCCTCGGCGGGCACGCGCGTCCCCCGGATCGGTTCCACCGAGTACTCGACGCGCCGCGCGAAGTCGCCCACGGCCTCGGCGACGGGCGAGTCCCCGAAGACGGCCACCACAATCGCGGGCATCCGCGGTTCGAGGAAGATCTCGGTGGCCCCACCGGACATGCACGGGTTGACCGCGATCGTCGCTCCCGGGGCGTCGGGGAACTCGCCGGCCCCGGCGGGCAGCACCCGCAGGAGCATGCTCTCCCCTCGTGCGAGCACCGTGCGGGACGCTTCGCGCACGGAACTCTCGGTGCACTGCCCGCCGACGAACCCCTCGATCGTGCCGTCGGCGAGGACGAGTGCCCGGTCGCCCGAATGTGCGGACGTCGGTGGTTGCGCCCGCACGACCGTCGCTTCGACGAACGGTCGTCGTTCACTGCGCAACTGCTCCGCCCGCACCGCGAGATCCATGTCCCCGTCCTCCGATCGCTCCACTGGCATCCTCCGGTCGCGTCGCTCAGATCGGCGGGGTCGCGCGGCCCTGCATGGCCTCCCACACCCGCGACGGCGTCAGCGGCATATCGGCGTGCCGGACGCCGAACGGCTTCAACGCGTCGACGACCGCGTTGACGATCGCGGGTGGCGAACCGACGGTGGCGGATTCGCCGATGCCCTTCGCGCCGATCGGATGGTGCGGCGACGGGGTGACGGTGAACGCGGTCTCGAGCGTCGGCACCTCGAGGGCCGTGGGGATCAGATAGTCCATGAACGAACCGCCCAGGCAGGTGCCGTTCTCGTCGAACGCGATCATCTCCATCAGGGCCATGCCGATCCCGTCGACGATGCCGCCGTGCACCTGACCCTCGATGATCATGGGGTTGATGCGGGTGCCGCAGTCGTCCACCGCCAGGAACCGGCGGATCTTCACCTGCGCGGTGCCGGGATCGACGTCGACGACGCAGAAGTAGGCCCCGTAGGGGTAGGTGAGGTTCTCGGGGTTGTAGCAGATCTGCGCTTCGAGACCACCTTCGAGACCCTCCGGCAGGTCGCCGGCGCCGTGGGCGCGCATCGCGATGTCCTGGATGGTCACCGACGCTCCCGGGTCGCCCTTCACGTGGAAGCGGCCCTTCTCCCATTCGAGGTCGGCGACCGAGACCTCGAGCATGCCCGCGGCGATGATCTTCGCCTTGTCGCGCACCTTCCGCGCGACGAGCGCGGCGGCTGCCCCGGACACCGGTGTCGATCGACTTCCGTAGGTGCCGAGCCCGAACGGGGTGTTGTCGGTGTCGCCGTGCACGACGTCGATGTCGTCGGGCGGGATGCCGATCTCCTCCGCGACGATCTGCGCGAAGGTCGTCTCGTGCCCCTGTCCCTGCGACTGCACCGACAACCTCACGACGGCCTTGCCGGTGGGATGGACGCGTAGTTCGCATCCGTCTGCCATGCCGAGACCGAGGATGTCCATGTCCTTGCGCGGACCGGCTCCGACGGCCTCGGTGAAGAACGACATGCCGATACCCATCAGCTCACCCCGCGCGCGGCGTTCGGCCTGTTCGCGACGCAGTTCGTCGTAGCCGACGATGTCCATGGCCTTGCGCATGGTGGTCTCGTAGTCGCCCGAGTCGTACTTCCAGCCGGTCTTGCTCGTGTAGGGGAACTGATCGGGGCGCAGGAGGTTCTTCAGGCGCAGTTCCGCGGGGTCCATGTCGAGGTCGTGGGCGAGGCAGTCGACGAGCCGTTCGACGAAGTACACGGCCTCGGTGATGCGGAACGAGCAGGCGTAGGCGACGCCGCCGGGTGCCTTGTTCGTGTAGACGGCCGTCATGTGGCAGTAGGCGGCCTCGATGTCGTAGCTGCCGGTGAACACACCGAAGAAGCCGGCCGGATACTTCACCGGGGCGGCGGTGGCGTTGAAGGCGCCGTGATCGGCGAGGACCCGCGACCGGATCGCGAGGATGCGGCCTTCCTTCGTCGCCGCGATCTCGCCGACCATGATGTAGTCGCGCGCGAAGCCGGTGCTCATGAGGTTCTCGCTGCGGTCCTCCATCCACTTGACCGGGTGCCCGGTGACCAGCGAGGCAACGATCGCCCCGACATAGCCGGGGTAGATGGGGACCTTGTTGCCGAATCCTCCGCCGATGTCGGGTGAGATGACGCGGATCTTGTGCTCGGGCAGACCCGCGACCAGCGCGTACAGCGTGCGGTGGGCGTGCGGGGCCTGCGTGGTGGACCAGAGCGTCAGCTTCCCGGAGATCCGGTCGTAGTCGGCGACCGCACCGCAGGTCTCCATCGGCGCGGGATGCACGCGTGGATAGACGATCTCCTGCCGGGTGACGACGTCGGCCTTCGCGAAGACCGCGTCGGTCGCCGCGGCATCGCCGGCTTCCCAGTCGAAGCAGTGGTTGTCGGTCTTGCCGTCGAGATCGGTCCGGATCACCGGTGCCTCGGGCGACAGGGCCGTGCGCACGTCGACGACCGGGTCGAGCATCTCGTAGTCGATGTCGATCAGTTCGAGGGCGTCGCGCGCCGAGTAGTGGTCGTCGGCGACGACGAAGGCGACCTCCTGACCGTGGAAGCGCACCTTGTCGGTGGCCAGCACGGCCTGTACGTCGTTCGACAGCGTCGGCATCCAGGCGAGCCCCTTCTCGGCCAGATCGGCGCCCGTGATCACCGCCCGCACCTTCGGGTGCGCGAGGGCGGCGGACGTGTCGATGCCGTTGATGCGGGCATGCGCGACCGGCGATCGGAGCACCGCGAGATGCAGCATGCCGGGCAGACGGACGTCGTCGACGTAGTTGCCGCGGCCGCGCACGAACCGCGGGTCTTCCTTGCGCAGCATCCGGCCGTGTCCGCACGGCTTGCGATCGTTGTCCTGTTCCTCCGGGCGTGTGTCCGGTTCGACCGCGGTCATCACGACACCTCCGTGGGTTGCGCCTTCGAGGAGTGTTCGGCGGCCCACCGGACCGACCGGACGATGGTGGTGTAGCCGGTGCAGCGGCAGATCTGCCCGGAGATCGCCTCGCGGATGGTCGCCTCGTCGGGGTCGGGATCGCGGTCGAGCAGGGACCGCGCGGTGATCATCATTCCCGGGGTGCAGAAGCCGCACTGCAGTCCGTGGCAACGCACGAAGCCTTCTTGCACGGGGTCGAGGACACCGTCGCGTTCGAGTCCCTCGACGGTGAGCACCTCGTGGCCGGCGGCCATGACCGCCAGCGTGGTGCACGACTTCACCGGCTCGCCGTCCACGGCGACGACACACGTTCCGCAGTTGCTCGTGTCGCATCCCCAGTGCGTTCCGGTCAGACCGAGGTGGTCGCGCAGGAAGTGCACGAGCAGTGTCCGGGGTTCGACGTCGGCGGTGACACTCTCGCCGTTGACCGTCATCGAGATCTGCATCGGTTCACACCCTTTCGGTGGCGCCGAGACGTTCGGCGGATCGGCGCAGGGCCCGCACCGTCAACTCCGATGCGAGGTGACGCTTGTAGGCGGCGGTGCCGCGCTGATCGGTCTCGGGATCGCATGCCGACGCGGCCGCCGCTCCCGCCTCGCGGAACAACTCCTCCGAGACCGGCGAGCCGCGCAACAGCTCGGACACCCTCGACAGCGCCGCCTCGTCGGCGCGCACCGCCGTCAGCCCGACACGCGCGTCGGTGATGCGTCCGTCGTCCGACATCCACAGCGCGGCGCCCGCCGCGGCCACCGCCCAGTCCCCCGCGCGACGCTCGACCTTCTCGTACGCGCTGGAGGCGGTGCCCTTCCGCGGCAGTCGCACCTCGACGAGCAACTCGTTCGGAGCGACCGCCGTCTCGTAGGCACCGAGATGGAAGTCGTCGAAGGCGAGCTCGCGCACCCCCGCCGGCCCGCGGACGACGCATGTCGCACCGAGCACCGCGCAGACCGTCGACAGGTCCTCGGCGGGGTCGGCCTGGCAGATCGACCCTCCGAGCGTCCCGCGATTGCGGACGACCGGATCGGCGATGACCTTCTCCGCGTCCCGGAAGATCGGGAAGATGTCGGCGAGTTCGTCGGATTCGAGCAGTCGACGGTGGCGCACGAGGGCACCGATGCGAACGACCTCGGGTTCGACCGTGATGTGGTCGAGTTCGTCCCCGAGGTCGTTGATGTCGATCAGGTATTCCGGATTCGCGAGCCGCAGTTTCATCATCGGGAGAAGGCTGTGTCCGCCGGCGACGACGCGGGCACCTTCTCCGTGCCGGTCGAGCAACTCGACGGCGTGCTCCACTCCGGTTGCGCGCGCGTAGTCGAACGGGCCAGGAACCTGCATGAAGAACTCCCACCCTCGGGCGGACGCATCGGTTGTCCCCCGCCGATCCGTCCGCACTTCCCCCTTCGGCGCCCAGGTTAGCCCCGAGCCACGATCCGTGGGGCGAAACGGACGATCTGGACCGAACCCCCCATGTCCGGGGCGGCGAGTGGAGAGCCGACCGTCCTCGTCAGGAGCTCTCGGCGGCGCGAGCGGATAGCGTGGAAGGAGCCGACCGGCCGACGCGACGGGAGCACCACGCATATCCATGGACGTGATCAACGAATTCATCATCGGCCAGGCCGCAGCCCTGTGGGTCTACCCGTTGCTCTTCGCCGTGTGCACGCTCGACGGCTTCTTCCCACCGGTGCCCAGCGAGACCGTCCTGGTCACCCTGTCGTCCCTCTCGGGTTCGACGGGACGTCCCTATCTGTGGATCGTCATCGTGCTGGCGGCGCTCGGCGCGATCATCGGCGACAACATCGCCTACGCGATCGGACGGAAGGTCGGCACCGAACGGTTCCGATGGATGCGCCGCCCGAAGGCGCAGGCCGCCTTCGCGTGGGCGCGGCGCGGACTCGACAAGCGCGGCGCCGCAGTGATCCTCACGGCGCGATACATCCCGATCGGTCGGATCGCCGTGAACATGACGGCCGGAGCGACCCGCTACCCGCGACAGAAGTTCGTGCCGCTCACGATTCTCGGCGGTACGACCTGGGCGCTGTACTCGGCGTTCGTGGGGCGTCTCGTCGGCGGCTGGTTCGAATCGCAGCCCCTGTTCGGCGCCGCGGTCGCCATCTGCGTCGCAGTGGTCCTGGGTGTCGGAATCGACCATCTCATCCAGCGGTTCAAGACCGGTCGAGTGGACATTCCCCGGGGCGAATCGAGCCCCGACGACGAACGCGGCAGCACGCTCGAGCGCTGATCCCGGCGGGTACGAGGGTGTGTGCGGCGACCACAGGAAGCACCCGCTAAGATTCTGGCCGCGCCTCCGTAGCTCAGATGGATAGAGCAAGAGCCTTCTAATCTCTAGGTCGCAGGTTCGAGTCCTGCCGGGGGCACCTCCGACCGTCGGCGCAGTGCCCGCCGCGGGGTCGCACATCGTACCGATGAACCGGGCAATCCACCCGACGGACAGGCCGTTCGGACCGTGTGTTTCTCATCCCACCTTGGAGGCGGGCTAACACATGCTAAGGGCCACACCCTATAGTTTTCGTCGTAAAACCCTTGTTACAGAATCCTCACAGAGTCAGGTAGGTGGGCGTGTCGACATCGGACCGCATCGAAGAGATCTACGAGCAGGTCAAGGCCCGCAACGCAGGTGAACCCGAATTCCACCAGGCTGCGGCCGAAGTGTTCGAGTCTCTGCATGTCGTGCTCGAGCGTCACCCCGGATACTTCGAATCCGGCCTGATCGAGCGCCTGTGCGAGCCGGAGCGACAGATCATCTTCCGCGTGCCGTGGATCGATGATCAGGGCAACGTCCACGTCAACCGTGGCTTCCGCGTGCAGTACAACAGCGTTCTCGGCCCCTACAAGGGTGGCCTGCGCTTCCACCCGAGCGTCAACCTCGGCATCGTCAAGTTCCTCGGCTTCGAGCAGATCTTCAAGAACGCCCTCACCGGCCTGCCCATCGGCGGCGGCAAGGGCGGCTCGGACTTCGACCCCAAGGGTCGCTCCGAGCAGGAGATCATGCGCTTCTGCCAGTCGTTCATGACCGAGCTGCACCGCCACATCGGTGAGTACACCGACGTCCCGGCCGGTGACATCGGCGTCGGCGGCCGCGAGATCGGCTACCTGTTCGGCCAGTACAAGCGCCTCACCAACTCCTACGAGTCCGGCGTCCTCACCGGCAAGGGCCTCACCTGGGGCGGTTCGCAGGTGCGCAAGGAGGCCACCGGTTACGGCGCGGCCTACTTCGTCAACGAGATGGCCAAGACCGCCGGCACCTCGCTCGAGGGCCGCACCGCCGTCGTCTCGGGTTCGGGCAACGTCGCGATCTACGCCATCGAGAAGATCCACCAGCTCGGCGGCACCGCGATCGCGTGCTCCGACTCCTCCGGCTACATCGTCGACCGCAAGGGCCTCGACGTCGCTCTCCTCAAGGAGATCAAGGAGGTCCGCCGCGGACGCATCTCCGAGTACGTCGACGAGCGCGGCGACGCCGAGTTCTTCCCCGGCGGTAACATCTGGAACGTGCCCTGCGACGTCGCACTGCCGTGCGCCACGCAGAACGAGCTCGACGAGGAGTCGGCCAAGACCCTCGTCAACAACGGCGTGAAGATCGTCGCCGAGGGCGCCAACATGCCCACCACCCCGGGCGGCATCAGCGTCTTCCGCGACGCCGGAGTCGCCTTCGCACCCGGTAAGGCCGCCAACGCCGGTGGCGTGGCGACCTCCGCGCTGGAGATGCAGCAGAACGCCTCGCGCGATTCGTGGCACTTCGACTACACCGACGAGCGCCTCGCCGGCATCATGGCCGACATCCACGGCCGGTGCGTCGAGACCGCCGCCGAGTACGGCAAGCCGGGCGACTACGTCCACGGCGCCAACATCGCCGGCTTCGTGAAGGTCGCCGACGCCATGTTCGCACTGGGCGTCATCTGACGCTGTGTTCGCACCGGGCGTCATCTGACGACCGATTCTTCATGCGAAGTGCGGGTACCGAGGAGTTCGGTACCCGCACTTCGTGTTTCGGGTGAAGAATCCTCGCCTCGGGGAGGGCGGGGACGGCTGTTCTAGCGGACGATCTCGCGGCGGTCGTCGGGGAGCCGGCGTGTGCGACCCGCCTTGTCGAGCCGGTCGAGCAACGGCAGGACCACCCGCCGTGTCGTTCCCAGCCGCTCGCGCGCGGCACTGGTCGTGAACGGCTGGTCCAATTCGCCCAGCAGCTCCACGGCCGTGTCGGCGGCGTCGGGGAGCAGGACGATGCCCGGGCCCGCCCGCCACAACCGTCCGCTGCGTTCGGCCGCGCCGAGGGCCCGGTCGTCGAGGCCGAGCTCGCGCAGGCGATCGGCGGTCGGAGCCGCGAACGGAGCGGCCGACAGATCGCGGCGCACCTGCTCGACGGCCTTGCGGATCTTCGGCGGTAGACCGTCGGCACCGGGAGCGATCACCCGTCCCCCGACCACTTCGAGCGGAGGTCGCACCAGCGCCCGGACGAGGTCGGGTGTGGGAAGACGAAGTTGCGACGCCAGCACCGTCAACGGCGCCGCCGGATCCAGTGGGTGGGCGCGGGCGTGGGCCTGCACGAGTGTGGGCAGCCGGTCGGCGACAGCCTTCGCGAGGCCGGGTGCGACGAGCCACGGCCCGACCGTCAGGTGCTCTCCCCGTTCGAGCGGGATGCCCAACTGTCGCAACCGTTGCCGATGCAGGAGTCCGCGGCGGGCGAGTTCGTCGGCCAGGCGCGGCGTTCCGTCGGCCCCCGCCAGTTGCAACGCGCGGCGTGCCGCCGCGCCGCGACGCCGGAATCGGGGTGGATCGGGATCGAGAACGTCGGCCCGCCAGATCATCCGGCGGCCCGGGTCGCGCAGCAGGGCGCGGTCGCCGATCCGCAGGGGCAACGGGCGGTCGAGGGTGAGCCGGACGAGATCGTCGCCCAGCGGACGGCACCGGACACCGACGTCCGCGGCTCCGATGTGCAGCACCGGAGCGACGGGCGGCCGGTCGTCGCCGCTGATCCGCACGTCGACGACGGAGGTGTGGTGCCACGCGCCGGGCGTGACGAGCACACCGCCCCGTCCCAGGTCGTCGACCCGGCCGGTGAGATTGAGGGCGACCCGGGCCACGCCACTCACCGCGGTCCGGTCGCGACCGAGTGCCTGCAGGCTGCGGACCCGCAGCGGTGTGTCCCCGAGCGCGAGGGTGTCCCCCACGCGCACCGTGCCCGCGGGAAGCGTTCCGGTGACGACGGTTCCGGATCCACGCACGGTGAACCGGCGATCCACCCAGAGCCGGACGTCGGCCTGCGGATCGGGGTCCGGAAGCGAGGCGACCATCCTCGTCAGGGCGCCCCGGAGATCGTCGAGGCCCATCCCGGTCCGCCCACTCACGGCGACGACGGGAGCCCCCGCCAGACTCGTACGGGCGACCTCCGCCGCGGCCCGCGCGGCCGCGGGTCCCGGATCGGCGAGATCGGCGCGGGTGACGGCGACGACCGCGTGACGAACGCCGAGCGCGTCGAGCGCTGCGAGGTGTTCGGCCGCCTGCGGCATCCACGGATCGTCGGCGGCCACCACGAACAGCGCGGCGGGGACCGATCCCACTCCGGAGAGCATCGTCGTGAGGAATCGCTCGTGTCCGGGGACGTCGACGAAGGCGACCTCCCCCACCTCGGACCAGGACGTCCAGCAGTAGCCGAGCTCGATGGTCAGTCCTCGTCGCCGTTCCTCGGCGAGCCGGTCCGGATTTGCACCGGTGAGCGCCTCGACCAGCGTCGACTTGCCGTGATCGACGTGACCGGCGGTCGCGACGACGTGCATCAGGATCCTTCGCGAGTAGCCACGCGCGTCACGGCGTCGATCAACTCGCCGTCCTCGGCGGGGTCGACCGCGAGCAGGTCGAGCAGCAACCGGCCGCGTTCGACGCGGCCGACGACGGGGTGCTCACCGAGCCGCAACGGGAGTGCGAGGTGTTCGGGCAGGGCGATCGCGACGCTCGGCAGGACGACGTCCGGGGCGCCGCCGCCCCCGACGACGCCGTCGGAGTCGACCACCTCGGGGTCGCACTCCGGTGGCAACGCCACGCAGATCGCCTGTGCGCGGGCACGGAGATCCTCCGGGCGGGAGGCCAGCGCCGCCGCCACGGGTGGCATCGGTCCCGTCAGGGTCGCTTCGAGAGCGGCCAGGGTGAGCTTGTCGACGCGCAGCGCCCGCGCGAACGGGTCGCGCCGCAGACGTTCCACGAGTTCGGCCCGCCCGAGCAGCAGGCCGGCCTGCGGGCCGCCGAGGAGCTTGTCGCCCGAGGCGGTCACCAGGTCGGCGCCGGCACGCAGCGCGGTGGTGGCGTCGGGTTCGTTCGGCAACCGCGGATGCGGCGCGAGCAGACCGGATCCGATGTCGACCACGACGGGCGGTCCGAGCCCGGTGAGTTCCCGGACCGACACCGACGACGTGAAGCCGCTGACGGTGAAGTTCGAGGGGTGCACCTTGAGGACGAAGGCGGTGTCGTCGTCGACGGCCGCGGCGTAGTCGCTCAGGCGCACGCGGTTGGTGGTGCCGACCTCACGCAGCGTCGCGCCCACGGATTCCAGCAGTTCCGGGATCCGGAAGCCGTCGCCGATCTCGACCAGTTCGCCCCGTGCGATCACGATCGAGCGACCACCGCGTGTGAGCACCCGGGTGACCAGGGCGAGAGCCGCGGCACCGTTGTTGACGACGTGGACGCCGCCGGCGTCGGGTACCTGTTCGGCGAGCGCCTCGAGGGCGCCGCGTCCTCGCCGTCCGCGCCGGCCGGTGGCCAGGTCGAGTTCGACGTCGGTGGCACCCGCCGCGGTGGACACGGCCTCGACCGCCGCTCGGGACAGCGGGGCGCGACCGAGATTGGTGTGCACCACCACGCCGGTCGCGTTGACGACGCGGCGCAGGGTGGTCGCCTGTTGCGGCAGCGACGCGACCGCGACGTCGGCGACGGCATCGGGCGCGATCTCGCCGTCGCGGCACCGTTGCTGGGCCGCGACGACGGTCTGCTTGACCAGTCGGGCGCCGAGCCGGTCGACGGCCTCTCGCAGGCGCGGATCGGCCAGGACCTGGTCGGTGCGGGGAACGTCCCGTCTCGGATCCGGCACGCGCTCCCATCCCACGGTCGACGAAAACATTTGGCGGAGGCGGACGGGAATCGAACCCGCCCAGCCCAGATACTGGGCCACAACGGTTTTGAAGACCGCGACCGTCACCAGACGAGAACCACCTCCGCGCTCACCCTAACCGAAGTCGGGCCCTCGGTTACGACTCGCCCGTATGTTTGGGTTCATGACCGCACACGTCGACCTTCCCGAGGGCGCCATCCGACTCACCCAGTACGCCGCCGGCGGCGGTTGCGCATGCAAGGTTCCGCCGGGCGAACTCGAACGGGTGCTCGGCGGTTTGCAGGGTGGACGGGCCGCCGGCGAACTCTTGGTGGGCGTGGAGAACGGCGACGACGGTGCCGCGGTCCGGATCGATCCGGCGCCCGATGGGAGCGGCCGGGCCGTCATCGTGACGGCCGACTTCTTCACCCCGGTCGTCGACGACGCCTACGACTGGGGACGGATCGCCGCCACCAACGCCATGTCCGACGTCTACGCGATGGGTGGCACGCCGATCATCGCGGTCAACCTCCTGGGCTGGCCGCGCGAACTCATCCCGTTCGAACTCGCCGCCGAGGTGATGCGCGGTGGCGCCGACGCGTGCGCCGAGGCGGGTGCTCATCTCGCCGGCGGGCACAGCATCGACGACCGGGAGCCGAAGTACGGGCTGGCCGTGACCGGTCTGGGCGATCCGGATCGCCTGCTGCGCAACGACGCTGCCACGCCCGGCCTGCCGCTGACTCTCACCAAGCCGCTCGGTCTCGGCATCCTGAACAACCGGCACAAGGCCACCGGCGAGCGTTTCGAGGAAGCGGTCGCCGTGATGACGACTCTCAACCGCGAGGCGGCGCAACTCGCGCACGAGGCCGGTGTCCGAGCCGCCACCGACGTCACCGGTTTCGGTCTGCTCGGGCACCTGATGAAGATGATGCGGGCCAGCGGTACGACCGCCGTGATCGACTCCGCGGCCGTGCCGTACGTCGCCGGGGCGCGGGAGTCGCTCGCGGAGGGATTCGTCCCCGGCGGGAGCCGGCGCAATCTCGACTGGGTACGCGACGCGGTCGACTCCGAGGTGGACGACGACGAACTGCTCCTGCTCGCCGACGCCCAGACGTCCGGCGGTCTGCTGGTCGTCGGTGAGCTGCCCGGCCATCCGGTCATCGGCGAGGTGGTCCCCGCGGGGGAACACGCGATCCGGGTGCGCTGACCCCGTTCATCGTCGGACATGCCGACACACCTGCACCGGATTAACCGGCACGAACCGGGGGTAGACGGTAGCTTCGGAACGAGAGCGCAGGAAAGGAGCACCGATGGCGGAGAAGGACACGTCCCTCCCCTGGCCCGTCCTGCGCCAGTTCCTCGGCAAGGATCTGCTCGGGCGCGGCAAGGCCGCACGGTCCCGTCGTACCGAGGAGATCGAACCGCGCACCTCCACGGCCGATCGTGTCGCCCGCAGCGTGTGCCCCTACTGCGCTGTCGGATGCGGACAGAAGATCTTCGTCAAGGACGAGCAGGTCGTCCAGATCGAAGGCGATCCCGACAGCCCGGTGAACCGCGGGCGACTGTGCCCCAAGGGTTCGGCGAGCAAGAACCTCGTCACCAGCGAGCTGCGCGAGACCCGAGTCCGCTACCGTCGGCCCTACGGCACCGAATGGGAAGACCTCGATCTCGACACGGCCATGGAGATGGTCGTCGACCGCGTGCTGAAGACCCGCCGCGAGACCTGGCAGGAGTTCGACGACAAGGGCCACCGTGTCCGGCGCACGATGGGTATCGCCAGCCTCGGCGGTGCCACGCTGGACAACGAAGAGAATTACCTCATCAAGAAGCTGTTCACAGCGATGGGGGCGGTCCAGATCGAGAATCAGGCCCGCATATGACACTCCGCCACCGTCCCCGGTCTGGGGACCAGCTTCGGACGCGGCGGCGCCACCGGCTACACGGCCGACCTTGCAAACGCTGACTGCATCATCATCCAGGGTTCCAACATGGCCGAGGCCCACCCGGTGGGCTTCCAGTGGGTCGTGGAGGCCCAGAAGCGTGGTGCCCGCGTCATCCACATCGATCCGCGCTTCACCCGTACCAGCGCAGTGGCGGACAAGCACGTCCCGATCCGGGTAGGCAGCGACATCGCCTTCCTCGGAGGCATCGTCAACTACGTCCTGAGCAACGAGCTGGACTTCCGCGAGTACATGGTCAACTACACGAACGCCGCGGTGCTCGTCAGCGACAAGTTCGAGGACACCGACGATCTCGACGGGCTCTTCTCGGGCTTCGACCCCGAGAAGCGGACCTACGATCCGACGAGCTGGCAGTACGACGTGGAGGACGAATCCGGCGACCTGCACAAGTCGCAGGCCAACGGCTCCGACGAGCACGCCGAGCACCGGGAGACCGCCGCGGGCCTGCAGAACGAGTCCCACGGCATGCAGACGTCGAGTCATCCGAGGCGCGACGAGACGCTGCAGCACCCGCGGTGCGTCTACCAGGTGCTCAAGCGGCACTTCGCCCGCTACACCCCCGAGGTGGTCGAGCAGGTGTGCGGCGTCTCGCAGGAGGACTTCCTCGACGTCTGCCGCGCGTGGACCGAGAACTCCGGCCGGGAGCGGACGACGGCGCTCGTCTACAGCGTGGGCTGGACCCAGCACAGTGTCGGTGTGCAGTACATCCGCACCGGCGCGATCCTGCAGCTGCTGCTCGGCAACATGGGCCGCCCCGGCGGAGGCATCATGGCGCTGCGTGGTCACGCCAGCATCCAGGGCTCGACCGACATCCCGACGCTGTTCAACCTGTTGCCCGGCTACCTGCCGATGCCCGACGCGAACAAGCACCACTCGTTCACGGACTGGGTCGACAGCGTGCGCAACCCGGGCAGCAAGGGTTTCTGGTCGAAGGCCGACGCCTACGCGGTGAACCTGCTCAAGGCCTACTGGGGCGACGCGGCGACCGCCGACAACGACTACTGCTTCGACTACATGCCGAAGATCACCGGCGACCACGGCACCTACCGTTCGGTGCTCGACATGATCGACGGAGAGGTCAAGGGCTACTTCCTCCTCGGGCAGAACCCGGCCGTCGGCTCCGCCCACGGGCGCGCCCAGCGGCTCGGGATGGCGAACCTCGACTGGCTCGTGGTGCGCGACCTGTTCGAGATCGAGAGCGCCAACTTCTGGAAGGACTCCCCGGAAATCGAGACCGGTGAGATCGTGACCGAGGAGTGCCCCACCGAGGTGTTCCTCTTCCCGGCGGCCTCCTACGCCGAGAAGGAAGGCACCTTCACGCAGACCCAACGGATGCTGCAGTGGCGGGAGAAGGCCGTCGAACCACCGGAGGACTGCCGCTCGGAACTGTGGTTCTTCTACCACCTCGGCCGCATGATGCGGGAGCGTCTGGCCGAGTCGACCGACGAGCGCGACCGGCCGCTGCTCGACCTGGCGTGGGACTACCCCGTGCACGGCGAGTACGACGAGCCCAGTGCCGACGCGGTGCTCATGGAGATCAACGGCTACGACGTCGCGACCCGCCGGCCGCTGTCGTCGTTCACCGAGATGAAGAACGACGGCTCCACCCTCGGTGGCTGCTGGATCTACACCGGGGTCTACGCCGACGGCGTCAACCAGGCCAACCGGCGCAAGTCCCGGCACGAGCAGTCGTTCGTGGCTCCCGAGTGGGGCTGGGCGTGGCCGATGAACCGCCGCATTCTCTACAACCGGGCCTCCGCCGACCCCGAGGGCCGGCCGTGGAGCGAACGCAAGGCCTACGTGTGGTGGGACGACGACGCGCAGCAGTGGACGGGTGCGGATGTTCCGGACTTCGAGAAGACGAAGCCGCCGAACTACCGCTCCCCCGAAGGCGCCGACGGTGTCGAGGCGCTCGAAGGGATCGACCCGTTCATCATGCAGGGCGACGGCAAGGGCGCCCTCTACGTGCCGCAGGGGCTCGTCGACGGTCCGATGCCGACGCACTACGAACCGGTGGAGTCGCCGTTCCGCAACCCGCTCTACGCGCAGCAGGCCAACCCGACGCGCAAGGAGTACCGGCGTGACGACAACCCGATGAACCCGGCGCCGCCGGAGGACCACGTCGACGTGTTCCCCTTCGTGTTCACGACGAGCCGTCTCACCGAGCACCACACCGCGGGCGGGATGAGCCGCTATCTCGAACATCTCGCCGAACTGCAACCGGAGATGTTCGTGGAGGTCTCCCCTGCCCTGGCGGCCGAACGCGGACTCGAGCACATGGGCTGGTGCCACGTCGTCACCGCCCGCTCCGCGATCGAGGGCCGGGTGCTGGTGACCGAGCGGTTGCGCCCGCTGAAGGTGGAGGGACGGACCGTCCACCAGGTGTGGATGCCCTATCACTGGGGCAGCGGCGGCATGGTGACCGGCGACTCGACCAACGATCTGTTCGGCATCACGTTGGACCCCAACGTGCTCATCCAGGAGACCAAGGTCGGTACGTGCGACGTCCGGGCAGGACGCCGACCGTCCGGAACGGCACTGCGGGAGTACGTCGAGGGATATGCGCGGCGGGCCGGGGTAACCGACCACGTGTACCCACCCATCGTGACCGTCCCGGACGGTGATACGGCCGCGGACGACCCACGTGCCCCGGAGGCCTCGGACGACCCACGTGCCCCGGAGGCCTCGGACGACCCACGTGCCCCGGAGGAGGACGAGTGACCGGCCCCAACAGCTTCTTCGGACCGATCGACCCGGCACCCGATGCCGGGTACGAGGATCCGCCGGCTCGCAAGGGCTTCTTCACCGACACCAGTGTGTGCATCGGGTGCAAGGCCTGCGAGGTGGCCTGCAAGGAGTGGAACGACGTCCCCGAGAACGCATTCGCGATGCTCGGTACCTCGTACGACAACAGTCATTCGCTCAACGCCAACCAGTGGCGGCACGTCGCCTTCATCGAGCGCCCTGCGGAGTCGAAACCCCCGGTCTCGCTGGGGATGCCGACCGTCGGCGCGACCCCGACGGAACTTCCGGAGGAGGAGAAGCCGGACTTCCGCTGGTTGATGTCCTCGGACGTGTGCAAGCACTGCACCCACGCGGCGTGCCTCGACGTGTGCCCGACCGGGTCGCTGTTCCGCAGCGAGTTCGGCACGGTGGTCGTGCAGGACGACATCTGCAACGGCTGCGGATACTGCGTGGCCGCCTGCCCGTACGGCGTCATCGACCGCCGCAAGGGTCCGGAGGGCGACCCGAAGGTCGGTATCGCCCAGAAGTGCACGCTGTGCTACGACCGGCTCACCGACGGCCAGACCCCGTCCTGCGCGCAGGCGTGCCCCACGGAGTCTATCCAGTACGGCGACGTCGAGGAACTGCGCGCTCGCGCCGAGGAACGGCTGGCTGCCCTGCACGAGCGCGGCGTGAGCGAGGCACGGCTCTACGGCAACGATCCCGAGGACGGGGTCGGCGGGACCGGCGCCTTCTTCCTGCTCCTCGACGAACCGGAGGTCTACGGCCTGCCGCCGGATCCGGTGGTGACGACCAAGGATCTGCCGGAGATGTGGACCCGCGCCGCCGTGGCAGCGGTCGCGATGCTGGCGGGCGCCGCCGCGTCCTTCCTGAGGAGGCGCTGATGACCCAGGTGCAGCACGGCGGCAGCCCGGGCAACCCCCGCCGGTCCGGAGGTGGTCGCGGCGGCGACCGGGTGATGGTGCCGGAGGCCGACTTCGAGTCCTATTACGGACGCCAGATCGTGAAACCGGCTCCGTGGGAACACGACATCGCGATCTATCTGTTCACCGGCGGCGTGGCCGCAGGCAGTTCGCTGCTCGCTGCGGGTGCCGATCTCACGGGGCGGCCCGCCCTCCGTCGCGTCGCCCGATTCGGTTCGCTCACATCGCTGCTCGTCAGTGTCGGTGCGCTGGTCCACGATCTCGGCAAACCGAGCCGCTTCCTCAACATGCTGCGGGTCGCCAAACCGACCTCCCCGATGTCGGTCGGGACGTGGATCCTGTCGCTGCACGGTCCGTTCGCGGGCGTCGCGGCGGTCGCAGAGATCGCCGAGATGCTCCCCGCCCGATGGAAGCGCGGACCGGTGCGCCTGCTGCTCGCCCTCGGCCGGCCGGCCGGGATCGTGGGTGCGCTGACGGCACCGCCGGTCGCCGCCTACACCGGAGTCCTGTTGTCCGACACCGCAACCCCTGCCTGGCACTCCGCCTACAAGGAAATCCCCTTCGTGTTCTGCGGGTCGGCGGCGGCCGCATCGGGTGGTCTCGGACTGCTGGGTGCGCCGGTCGCCGAGGCCGGGCCGGCGCGCGCCTTCGCCGTCGGCGGTGCGCTCGTCGAACTCGCGACCGAGCAGCAGATGGAGAAGTCGATGGGCCTGTCGGCCGAGACGCTCCACCAGGGCCGCCCCGGGCGACTGATGAAGGCCAGTAAGGCATTGACGGTAGCCGGCGCGCTCGGCGCACTCGTCGGCCGCCGCAATCGGATGGTGTCGGCAGTGTCCGGTGCCGCACTCATGGTCGGTTCGCTGTGCACGCGAGTCGGAGTCTACGAGGCCGGCATCGCGTCGGCGAAGGATCCCAAGTACACCGTCGTTCCCCAGCGTGAACGAGTCGATCGCGGGGAACCCGTTCGTTACCGCAGCTGAGATCCGGCTCGCGGGTAGGACGAAGGAGAACGCATGGACTCCGGCAAGCCCACGCGCGAACCACACGGCGACGCCGCGACGGCACAGCCTCCGGGCAGCTTCCGCTGGCTCCTCGTCGCCGGGGGTCTGTTGCTGCAGTTCTCGATCGGCGCGGTCTACGCGTGGTCGGTCTTCGGCGGAGCCCTCGAGAGCGCCGACTCCTGGCAACTGAGCACGGTCCGGGCCTCACTGCCGTTCACCGTCACCATCGGCATGATCTTCATCGGCACCTATCTCGGTGGCCGACTGCAGGACCTGAAAGGTCCCCGGGTCGTCGCGTTGATCGGCGGCATCATCTACGCGCTCGGCATCCTCCTCGCCTCGTTCACCGACGGAGCCGACGACTACTGGCTGCTCATCCTCGGGTACGGCATCATCAGCGGTTTCGGGCTGGGCTTCGCGTACATCGTCCCGATCGCCATGCTGCAGAAGTGGTTCCCCGACAAGACCGGTCTCATCACCGGACTCGCGGTGGGCGGCTTCGGGTTCGGCGCCGTGCTCACCTCGCCGGTCGCGCAGTGGCTCATCGACCGGAATCCGGACGATCCCACGAGCGCCTTCCTGCCCTTGGGTATCGCCTACCTCGTGATGTCGCTGGCCGGTGCGGCACTCTTCCGCAACCCGCCCGAGGGGTACACCGTGCCGGGCTTCGACCCCGTCGGCCGCGACGGCGGCGGAGCGGACCGCGGCAAGGAGTACACCCAGGGCGAGGCCCTCCGCACGCCCCAGTGGTACCTCCTGACCGCCATCCTCACCCTGTGCGTGACCGCCGGCATCTCCCTGATCTCGCAGGCGAAGCCGAGTGCGTCCGACATCGCCGGTTTCAGCGCCTCCGGCGCGGCGGCCCTCGTGGGCGTGCTCGCGATCTTCAACGGCGCCGGCCGGATCGTGTGGGCGGCGATCTCCGACCGCATCGGCCGGATGAAGACCTTCACTGCCCTGTTGGTACTGCAGGGCGTGTGCCTGATCGTGCTGCCGCATGCCACCGGCGTGGTGTTGTTCTCGATCCTGGCCGCGATCATCTATCTCTGCTACGGCGGCGCATTCGGCACCATGCCCGCCACTGCGGGCGACTTCTTCGGGGTCCGCAACGCCGGCGCCATCTACGGCCTGATGCTCATCGGGTGGAGCATCGGCGGCATCATCGGCCCGATCATCGCGTCCACGCTCCTCGGTGACGACAAGGCCTACACCCTCGCCTACACCACCATCGGCATCATCGCGCTCGTATCGGTCGTGCTCACGATGATCACGAAGGTACCCGCAGCACGCCGGGAGTCGGCCTCGGCCCGGTCCTGATCCGGATCGCCGCCCTGCTCGCTCACACTCGGGGCGCTTCGTGGCCGTGCAACCACGAGACGACCTGTGTGCGGGAGTGCACGCCGAGTTTGTCGAGTATCCGTTCGACGTGACCGTCGACGGTCCGGCGTGAGATCACGAGCCGGTCGGCGATCGCGCGATTGCTCAGACCTCCGGCGACGAGTCCCGCGATCTCCTGCTCCCTCTTCGTCAGTGGGGATGTCCGGGAGGCGGACTCGCCTCCACCGCGGTGCCGCCGTTCGGAGACCGGAGCACGCGAGGCCCGTCTCCCCGAGGACTTCCTCGGCTCCAGCGCGCTGTCCACGAGATCGACGATGGTCGTGCCGGACTGCGGGTGAGGCGATCCGACGGAGTCCGTCTCGCCCACCTTGTCCCGGAGGCGACGTTCCGCTGCGATCGAGTCCTGCTCGATATGCGGTCCGAATGCTGCGATCGTCGTACCGAGGAGCTGCCACACCGTCCGTGCGGCCCCGAACAGCCGTGCCGCCTTCTCCGGATCGTCTTCGGCGCCCGCCGACCAGGCCAGCAACTCGAGCGACAGCGCCGTGCAGATCTTGTCCTCGAAGTCGCGCTGTACGGCCAGGGCACCGTTCGCCGCGTCGACCGCGGAGTCGAGGCGCCCGAGACGGAAATGGGCGAGTCCCGAGACCCACAGCGCATAGGCCTTGTTCCACCGCTCGCCGTGCTGATCCGCCATCTCGACGACACGAGCGCACGTCTCCAGGGCGTCGTCGAGTCGCCCGTCGTAGGTCTGCGCCATCGCCAGCTGGAACAGGCAGGTCAGGTGGGCGGCGTGGTCGCCGTGCGCACGATGCACCCGGGCCGCACGGAGGTAGAGGTCGATCGCCTCGGCCGTCGCCCCGCAGAACAGTGCGTGCAGAGCGCTCCAGTGATCGCAATGAGCCCGCAACCGTACGTCGCCGGATTCGTCTGCGATCGAACGACACTCGTCGAGGTGGACCGCCGCTCCGTCGCGATCTCCCTGGATGAGAGCCGTCCACGCGGTCACCCACAGCACGTTGCCGCGCTCGCTGCTCGAGAGCGGAAGTCGTTGCAGGAGTCGTTCGAGCCGGGCCCGCCCGGTGGACAGGTAGCCGCCCGCGATCCAGTGATAGCGCAGCGCGACGGCGAGTGCCGCCCCTGTGGCGAGTTCCTCGTCGTTCCGGATCGACCGGTCGAGCGCGGCCATGAAATCCGCGTGGTCGGCGCGCATCGACGACAGCAGGGCGGATTGTCTCGGCCCGTACCAGCTCTCGGCGCAGCGGCGGGCACGGTCGAGATAGTGCTCGCAATGCCGCCGGTACAGCTGCTCGCGTTCCCCGCGGGCGTCGAGCAGTTCGTGTCCGTACTCGCGCACGGTCACCAATTGCGAGTATCTCAACACCGACGACGAACGATCGACACCCACAAGCGATTTCGCGATCAACCTGTCGAGCAGGTCGATGACCTGCTCGCTCGGCAGATCGTCGTCGGCGCAGACGGTCTCCGCGGCTTCGAGGTCGAAACTGCCGGTGAACACCGACAACCGCGCCCACAGCGTCCGCTCGGCGTCGGAGCACAGTTCGTAACTCCAGTCGATCAGGGCGCGCAACGTCTGCTGCCGTGGCACCGCCACGCGACTGCCTCCGGTGAGCAGTGCGAAACGACGATCGAGTCGGTCGACGAGTTGTGCCGGAGACAACGAACGCAGCCGGGTGGCCGCGAGTTCGAGAGCGAGCGGCACGCCGTCGAGCGCGATGCACAGTTGCGCCACGGCATCGGCATTGTCATCGGTCACCTCGAAGTCCGGGACCACCTGCCGAGCCCGTTCCGCAAGCAGACCCACCGCTTCGAACCGCTCGAGATCGGCCGCCCGGTTCCCCGTCGATCCCTCCGGTGTCGTCAGAGGTGGAAGCACATACTCCGTCTCCCCTGCCACCGCGAGCGGCTCACGACTCGTTGCGAGGATCCGCACCTCCGGTGCATCACCGAGGACGGCAGCGACGAAGTCGGCCACGGTCGCGATCAGGTGTTCGCAGTTGTCGACCACGATCAGCATGTGCTGGTCGCGGAGACGATCGATGATCTTGTCCATCACGGGTCTGGTGGACTGGTCGGTCACGCCCAGAGCGGCCGCCGCAGCCGAGGGAACGGACTCCGGATCCCGCACCACCGCCAGATCGATCCAGCGGAACGAATCACGGAACGCGCGCGAGGTACGCACCGCCAGTTCCTCGGCCACCCGGGTCTTCCCCACTCCGCCCGGACCGAGGATCGTCAGCAGCCGGGTCCGCTGGAGACACGACCGGGCCTCGTCGATCTCGCGACGGCGACCGACGAAGGTCGTCACCGAACGGGTGGGCCCCGCGGTGCGGGGTGGTGCAGATTCCGGCAGGGCAGATTCCATCGTCACGCTTCTCAGAGATAGTGGGCCCAACATACCCGGGTGGTCGTGTGACGGCCAACACAGGTATCGAATGGGGTAATTCACCCCGAGTCCATGAGTGTGATCCAAGTCATCGTCGATGCAGACCTTCGGTTCACCCGCCGGAGCCACATCCCCGATACCGAGGAGCCAGGACAGATGACCACTTCCTCCATCACCCCCGACACCGACGTCGTCGTCGTAGGAGCCGGTTTCGCCGGCCTGTACGCGCTGCACAGATTGCGCGACCGGATGAACATGTCCGTGCGGGTCTTCGAGGCCGGCGACGATGTGGGTGGCACCTGGTACTGGAACCGCTATCCCGGCGCCCGCTGCGACATCGAGTCGATCCACTACTCGTACTCGTTCGACGAGGACCTGCAGCAGGAATGGCAGTGGAGCGAGAAGTTCGCCGGGCAACCGGAGATCCTCCGCTACCTGAACCATGTGGCCGACCGCTTCGACCTGCGGAAGACGATCACGTTCGGCACGCGGGTGATCGGTGTGCATTGGGACGACGACAATTCGTGGTGGACGGTCCGTACCGACACCGGCGAGACCGTGACGGCCCGGTGGTTCATCTCCGGCGCCGGCAACCTCTCGGTCCCCAAGAAGCCCGAGTTCGGAGGCATCGACAACTTCCGCGGACAGGTGCTGCTGACCGGTAACTGGCCGCACGAACCCGTCGACTTCACCGGCAGGCGCGTCGCGATCATCGGCACCGGCGCCAGTGGGATCCAGGCAATCCCTCTGATCGCGCAACAGGCCGCGGAACTGGTGGTCTTCCAGCGCACACCGCAGTTCGCCACCCCACTCGGGAACGGCCCGCTCGACCCGCAGGTGCTCGACGACGCCAAGAAGGTCTACCCCGAACTGCGAGAGGCCGCACGCAACCACTTCCTGGGTGTTCCGTTCGACCAGGTGCAGCCGTCGGCGCTCGCCGTCGATGCCGAGGAGCGTCGGCGGGTGTTCGACGAACGCTGGAACGCGGGCGGGTTCCGCCTGTTCATCGACAGCTTCCAGGACATCCTCTTCGACAAGAAGGCCAACGACACCGCCGCCGAGTACATCCGCGAACGGATCCGCGAGCGGGTGCAGGACCCTGCCACGGCAGACACGCTCGCACCCCGGGGCTACGCCTACGCCACGAAACGTCCCCCGCTCGAGACGAACTACTACGAGGCCTACAACCGCGACAACGTGCACCTCGTCGACGTGAAGAGCACCCCGATCAGCGAGATCACCGAAACCGGTGTGCGCGTCGGCGACCACACCTACGAGGTCGACACCATCGTGCTCGCGACCGGCTTCGACGCGATGACCGGACCGCTCATGGCCATGGACATCCGCGGCCGCAACGGTGTGCGCCTGGCCGACAGGTGGGCACACGGGCCCCGCACCTATCTCGGCATCATGAGCAACGAGTTCCCCAACCTGTTCACGATCACCGGACCTCAGTCGCCCTCGGTGCTCTACAACATGCCGCTGGCGATCGAGGACCACGTCGATTTCGCGACCGACGCGATCGCGTATCTGCGCGCACACGATCTCGACGTCATCGAACCCACCCCCGACGCCGAAGCCGACTGGGTGCGCACCACCACCGAGATCGCCGAGCAGACGCTGCTGCCGCAGACCGACTCGTGGTACATGGGCGCGAACATCCCCGGCAAACCGCGTGCCTGCATGGTCTACCTCGGTGGTGCCCCGACCTACCGGCAGGTCTGCGCCGAGGTCGTCGACGGCGGTTACGTCGGCTTCGACCTCGCCCCCGCACGAGCCACCGTCCCGGCCGCCTCGTAGAGCACCGAATTCCCCCACCTCCCGGAAGGAAACCACCCATGGCACTCGACGACCACGCCGCCGGCCTCATCGCAGGACTTCGGCAGCAAGGATTCACGTCGTTCTCGCAGATGACGGTCGATCAGGTCCGCGCGACGATCGCGACCTTCACCGACCTCCAACTCCCACCGCAGGACGTCGAGCGTGTGGACGAGACCCACTACGAGAGCGACGGCACCCGTCTCCCCCTCCGGATCTACACCCCCGGGGCCGACACCGGGCCGCGTCCGGTGGTGCTCTACTTCCACGGCGGCGGGTTCGTCGCGGGTGACCTCACCGTCGTGGACGAACCGGCGCGGGCGGTCGCCCGCGCGACCGGGGCCACCGTCGTGACCGCGGGATACCGCCTGGCGCCGGAACATCCGTTCCCCGCAGCGGCCGACGACGCGTGGGCTGCGTTGCAGTGGGTCACCGCGCACATCGCCGAGCACGGCGGCGACCCGCACAACCTGGTGGTGATGGGCGACAGCGCCGGTGGCAACCTCGCAGCCGGAGTCGCGTTGCGGGCCCGTGACGAAGGCGCACCGGCGCTGCGCGGACAGGTATTGATCTACCCGGCGCTGGACCGCGCTGCCGACCTGCCCTCGCGCCACGAGTTCGCTGAGGGGTACATCGTCACGGCAGCCGACATGGACTGGTTCCTCGACCGGTACTTCACCTCACCCGAGGACGCAGATACTCCGTATGCGCTTCCCGCACGCGCGGCCGGTGTCGACGGCCTGCCACCGACCCTGGTGATCACCACCGAGAACGAGGTGCTCCGCGACGAAGGTGAGCTCTACGGACGACGGCTACGCGAGGCCGGCGTGGACGTGGCGATCCGCCGGTTCGACGGGCTCGTGCACGGCGCCTTCTGGATGTCGGGTGCGGTGCCGCGCAGCGGCGAGATGCGCGACGAGGTGGCCGGGTTCGTCACCCGCGCCACCTCGAGCGTCCCCGCGCGGTAGGAACTCGATCCGCTGTTCCGATCCGCTATTCCGTGGGAGGGGCCGAGCGACGATCCGACGTCGCCGGCCCTTCTCCGCGTTCCTCGTCGTCGCGCGCCGCGCGAGCAGCCTCCCGCATCTCGATCGCGTCGGTGATCAGTTCACCGATCTCACGGGTGACATCGCGGACCGCTCCGGTGATGATCCCCGCAATTGCGCCGACGTGGGTGGCCGCCGACTCGGTGACCTCCTGGATCGTGTCCTTGTTACGCTCGAATCTTCCCACCATGGTCGACCCCCTCGATCGTGTCGTCCGCGAGGGTACCCGCATCGTCGAGCCGGCGATCGGTGGAGCGACGACGTTGGATGATCACCTGCGACTCGGGTTCGGGCGCGAACCAGCCGGGCGGGAGAGCAAGCGTGAAGATCTTCTTCCACACCGACGTCACCTGGGCGGTGAGGCCACCGGTGTTGTACGGAAGTCCGTGCTTGTCGCACAGTTCCCTGACCTTCGGGGCGAGCTCCGGATAGCGGTGCGCCGGCAGGTCGGGGAACAGGTGGTGCTCGATCTGGTGCGACAGGTTGCCGGACATGATGTGGAACAGCGGGGAACCGGTGATGTTCGCGCTGCCCAGCATCTGCCGGACGTACCACTCACCACGGGTCTCGTCGGCGGTCTCCTCCTCGGTGAAGGACTGCACGCCGGACGGGAAGTGGCCGCAGAAGATGATCGAGTACGCCCACACGTTGCGCACCACGTTGGCGGTGACGTTGCCCAGCAGGGTCGGGACGAACATCGGGCCGCTCAGCAGTGGGAACGCGATGTAGTCCTTGATCACCTGACGGCGGGCCTTGCGCCACCATCCCTTCGCGATCGGGATCACGTCGCGCCACGACCGCTTGCCGGCGACGATCCGGTCGACCTCCGCGTCGTGCATCATCACGCCCCACTCGAACAGGAACATGAGGGCGGTCGCGTAGACCGGGTTGCCGAGATAGTAGGGATGCCACTTCTGGGCCGGGTCCATGCGCAGGATCCCGTATCCGATGTCGCGGTCCTGGCCCAGGATGTTGGTGTAGGTGTGGTGCACGTAGTTGTGCGAGTGTCGCCACTGGTCCGACGGGCACACCGTGTCCCATTCGAAGACACGGGAATTCAGCGACGGTTCCCGCATCCAGTCGTACTGACCGTGCATGACGTTGTGCCCGATCTCCATGTTGTCGAGGATCTTCGACACGCTCAGCGCCGCGACACCGGCGACCCATGCGGGCGGGAGGAATCCGACGAAGAGCAGACCGCGACCGGCGATCTCGAATCCGCGCTGCGCCCTGATGATCCGGTAGAGGTACTCGCGGTCCTCGTCACCGAGTGATGCGAGCGTCTGCTCCCGCAGCGCGTCGAGTTCGCGGCCGATCTCCTCGACACTGTCGTGGTCGAGGACGAGCGGTTCGTTCTCGACCGCAGAACTGCGGCCGGACAGGAAGGGCAGGAAGGGGACAGTGGGTAGGGACAATCCGAACATGATGTCCTCCAATGGTTTCGGTGGTGTCGACCGGTCGGTTCAGAGTTCGACGGCGACGTCGCCGACCGGGGCGTTGACACAGATCCGGATGCGGCGGCCGGGTTCCGAATCGACGTCGCCGGTACGCACGTCGCGCGTGCACCCCGACAGCCGGACGGCGGTGCAACTGTGGCAGATGCCCATGCGGCATCCGTGTTCGGGCGTGAGCCCGGCCGCTTCGGCCTGCTCGAGCAGCGTCGACCCGGTGTTCTCGGCAACGACTCCGGATTCGGAGAATGAGATCTCACCGCCGGCATCGTCCGTCGACACGACCGGAGGCGCGAGGACGAATTCCTCGGTGTTCACCATCGTCTCGGCGCCCCGCTCGGCGTAGGCCTCGCGAATGCTCGTGACCATCTCCGCCGGACCGCACACGAAGGCGGGTGTGTCGGCGTACCAGGGTGCGACGGCCGCGAGGTGGCTGCGGTCGAACCGCCCCTGCAGCATCCCGTCGTCGGAGCGGGTGTGGGCGTGGACGATCTCGATGTTGGGCCGGTCGGCGAGCGCCTCGAGTTCGGCGCGGCGCGGAACGTGTCCGGGGGTGCGGGTGTAGTAGAGCAGCACGGCGGACCCGTCGTACCCCTCGGCGACGAGACCGGACAGCATCGACAGCACCGGCGTCAGCCCGGAGCCCGCGGCGACGAACAGCAGGCGTCGGGGACGCGGACTCGGCAGCACGAACTCGCCTACGGGAGAACCGAGTTCGACGACGTCTCCGACCTGCGCACGGTCGTGGAGGTGGCGCGAGACGGTGCCCTCGGGATGCCTGCCGATGGTGAACCGCAGATCGGGCCGGCGCTTCGACCCCGCGTCGACGAGCGTCGGCGAGTAGCAGCGCGTGTGCCGCACGCCGTCGACGCGGACCGACACGGTCACGTACTGCCCGGGAAGGGGTCGGCACGGCTGCGCGGGGCGCACCGTGACCGTGAGCGAATCGGTGGCACTTCGGTCCACATCTGTAATCCGGGCATAATTCGCCGACGTGACGAGAAGCGGGTCGGCGAGTTCCAGGTAGCGGTCCGGGTGATGCGGATAGGACAGCATTCCAAGCGCCTCTACCAGCAGTTTTCGCAACGAACCTGGGCGCGGGACGGGTGTCGGACGGTCGCGCACGATCATGTCTGTCCGCCTTTCGGTAGACCTCTGCGTGCTCAGTGAACGAATGTGCACTGAAATCAGTGTGACAGCCGGACACACCTGCCTGTCAACCCCGATGTGACTGCCGACACAGATGTACGGACACCGCGCGGAACGTCGTGCCTAGACTCGGGGGGTGTCCACCGCTTCCGTACCTCCGCCGACCACACGCGCCGAACGCAAGGAACGCACACGTCAGGCGCTTCTCGACGCCGCCCTCGACCTGTCCGCCGACCGGGGACTCGGCGGGCTGAGCCTGAGGGAGGTGGCCCGTTACGCGGGCATCGTGCCCACGGCGTTCTACCGGCACTTCTCGTCCATGGACGAGCTCGGTGTCGCCCTTGCCGCGGACACGATGCGGGTGCTGCGGCGCCTGCTGCGCGACGCGCGTCGCACACCCGGCCCGGCAGGTGCGCGGCAATCCCTCGACGTGCTGGTCCAGCAGGTACGGGCACACAAAGCGGCCTTCCGGTTCCTGGCACGCGAACGCCACGGCGGCGTTCCCGAGGTCGCCGCCGCGATCTCCGTCGAAGTGCGCCTGCTGACCAGCGAGCTCGCCGCCGACCTGGGTCGCTCCCCGGGACTCGAAGACTGGGATTTCGACGATCTCGAGATGGCCGCCGACCTGCTGGTGACCGCGATGCTCGATTTCGTCCTCGACCTGCTCGCCGTCGAACGTCCCGGCAGCGCGCAGGAATCGGAGGTGGTCACGCGCGCGGAGAAACAGATGCGTCTGATCCTGCTGGGCGCGGCGGCGTGGCGGCCGCGACGGACGTCCGGCGACCGGTGACGGGTCGGGGTGACGCCGGTTCGTCGAGGTGGACAGGAAATCCTGTCGCAGACACTCCCCTTCCGTAACGTGGTTCCCATGGCATCGACCGGACCCGCCACCTACGACGACCTGACCTTCGACGTGCGTGTGGCGGGTCCGAGGGACGGCACACCCGTCGTGCTCCTGCACGGCTTCCCCGAGACGTCACGCAGCTGGACGCCGGTGGCGCGCCTGCTCGTCGAGCGCGGTTTCCGCGTGATCGCCCCCGACCAGCGCGGATACTCCCCCGGTGCCCGGCCGACCGGCGTCGAGCACTACGGGGTGCCGGCACTCGCCGGCGACGTCCTCGGCCTGCTCGACGAGTTCGAGCTCGATCGCGTCCACCTCGTCGGGCACGACTGGGGCGCCGCTGTGGCGTGGTACTTCGCCGCCCACAATCCCGACCGCGTCTCGGCGTTGACCGCGGTCTCGGTCCCCCACCTCGCTGCCTACGGCTGGGCGTTGCGGGAGGACGCCGACCAGCGCGAACGCTCCTCCTACATCGGGCTCTTCCGCGAGGAGGGCAAGGCGGAGGACCTCCTCCTCGCCGACGACGCGCGGCGCCTGCGGGCGATGTTCACCTCCGCCGTCGACCACGACTCGGTCGACCACTACGTCGCCGCCATGTCCGCGCCGGGCGCTCTCACCGCCGCCCTGAACTGGTATCGCGCCATGACGCGGGATCTCGATTCGACTCCCCCGGTCCGCGTCCCGACGACCTACATCTGGAGCACCGCCGACATCGCGATCGGCCGCGCCGGCGCCGAACGGTGCGGCGAGTTCGTAGACGCCGAGTACGACTTCGTGGTCCTGCCCGACGTCTCGCACTGGATTCCGGAGGAGGCCCCGGACGAGATCGCGAACGCGATCACGCGGCGGCGGAACGGCTGAGAGCCCGCCCACCGCGGCTTCCGTCAGCCCACGACCGGGGCGAGCAGCACCTCGAGTTCGGCGACGACCGCATCGAGCGGAGCCGGACTGCGCTGCGCCTGGGCCACCACCAGTGCGCCCTCCAGAGCTGCGATGACCAGGTTCGCCAACGACCGCGCACGCTCCGCGCCGACGCCGTCGGCCACCAGGGACCGCGCGACGACGTCGACGAAGGTGTCGAAGGCCTCCGCTGCTCGTGCGCGCGCCCGCGGTTCGGTCCCGAGACCTGCGGCCACCACCGGGCATCCCGCGACGTAGTCGGTGGCCACGAGACCCTCGCGCCACAGGTCGACGACGGCGCGCACCGTCTCCACCACGCCGAGACCGTCGACCTTCGCCGTCAGCGACCGCTCGATCCGGGTTGCGGCCTGGTCTGTGGCCTCTTCGACGAGTTGGGCCTTGCCGCCGGGAAAGTGGTGGTAGATGGAGCCGCGCGGCGCCCCGCTGTGCTCGAGCACGTCCCGGAACGATGTGGCCGCGACACCTCGTTCGCTCATCAGCGCGATCGCGCTGGCGATCATCGCAGCGCGCGGTCCGTCCCGCCGTTCTGCAGCGCTCACCCGTTCCTCCGGCAGTGGTGGTTGTCACCCATATTCTATGTATGTAGTCGTACAGATCCGACGCTGGGCGACACCATTTTCGAGGAGACCCTGCCATGACCGACGTCTCGGTGACCACTCATGTCTTCGACGCTGCCGTCGACCTGTTCGAGGTCCGGGACGATCGCACCGAAGGGCACACGCACCCCGCCTACGCGAACATGGTCGGTCCGTTCGGTGGCATCACCGCCGCGACTCTCCTCCGAGCGGTCGAACGACACCCGGACGTCCTCGGCATGCCGCTGTCCCTGACGATCAACTACGCCGGTCCCATCGCCGACGGACCGTTCGACATCGCGGTGCGACCGGTGCGCACGAACCGGACCACCCAGCACTGGTCGATCGAACTGTCGCAGGACGGCGAGGTCGCCACCACCGCGACGGCCGTCTTCGGTCTCCGTCGCCCCACCTGGTCGTCGACCGAACTGCAGGCGCCGGCCGCCCCTGCACCCGACTCGCTCGAGCCGACACCGCTGCCCGACTTCATCGCGTGGGCACGCAACTACGAGATGCGGTACACCGCGGGAGTCGTTCCCGAGGAGGGCAGCACGGAGGTCGCCGACTCCACGTCGACGCTGTGGGTCCGCGACGTCCCGCCGCGCCCTCTCGACTTCGCCTCGCTCACCGCGATGTGCGACATCTTCTACCCCCGCGCCTTCCTTCGTCTGGGTCGGGCGCTGCCGGCCGGCACGGTCTCGATGACCGTCTACTTCCACGCGGACCCGGAGACCGTTGCCGCGCAATCCGACAACCCCGTACTCGCGACCGCACGCGCGAATCGTTTCGAACAGGGCTTCTTCGACCAGAGCGCACAACTGTGGGGACGCGACGGCGTTCTCCTCGCGACCTCGCACCAGATCGTCTACTTCAAGGCCTGACCCGAGCGGCCGCGTTCGGCGCCCGTCCCGGTCACCGGCACACCTGTAGCCTCGAGAACATCTGCTCACCCGATTGCGAGGTCCACTGTGACGATGCCGAGACTCCTCCGACGGTCGGGTGTCATCGCCTGCGCCGCAATCGCGTTCACGACCGTGGGCACGGTCGCCTGCGCCGACACGCAGGACATACCCCCGGCTGCGGACTACGCGTCGTACGTCGCCCTGGGAGACTCGTTCACCTCCGGGCCCGGCATCCCGCCGCAGACCGAAGGTGATCCGTGCGGGCGGTCGGCGAGCAACTACCCCACCCTCGTCGCGACCGATCTCGGTATCGAGGACTTCGTCGACGCGTCGTGCGGTGCCGCCACCTCCCTCGACTTCGCGATGCCGCAGACCACCTTCCGTGGCGCGACGGTGCCACCGCAGTACGACGCGCTGCGCCCCGACACCGAACTCGTCACCGTCGGTATCGGCGGCAACGACATCGGTCTCGTCCAACTGGCGTTGGGGTGCGTCAATCTCTCGGCACCGCCCGACGGCACGTCGTGCGCGATCACGAACGCACCGGACGGCGCCGACCGTGTCGACGCCGCCATCGACGCCTTCGCGCCCGTCTACACCACGGTGATCGACGAGATCCGCCGGCGCTCCCCGGAGGCACGCATCGTGCTCGTCGGCTACCCCACCGGGATCCGCGACGGCGGATGCTTCCCCGAACAGCGGATGTGGCCCGAGGACGCGACCTATCTGCAGGCGAAGATCGACCGGTTGAACACCGTCATGCGTGAACAGGCCGAGGCCGCGGAGGCGGACTACGTCGACCTGCGTGAGTCGAGCCGCGACCACGACGCGTGCGCCGACCCGGAGACCCGGTGGATGGCCGGCCTGCAGCCGACCGCCGGATCGATCCCGCTGCATCCGAACGCGGCCGGGCACCGCAACGCCGCCGACCAGGTGCTGGCCACGATCACCGACTGAGCGGGTTCACACCGTCTCGGACGTCTCGGGAGCCCGCACGGCGAGCAACGCCACCAAGCCCGCGCCGAGCACGATCAGCAATCCCACGATGCCTGCCCGGTCGGTGCCGAACCACCACGCGAAGAACCCGAACAGCGTCGGTGCCAGGAACGACACCGCGCGACCCGTCGTCGCGTAGAGACCGAACATCTGCCCTTCCCGGCCCGGTGGAGTGAGTCGCGCCAGGAAGGTGCGCGCCGACGACTGGGCGGGACCGACGAACAGGCACAGCACCAGACCGAAGATCCAGAACATCGTCGGGCCCGAGACCACGAGCAGGACGATGCCCGTCGCGATCATGGCGACCAGCGAGCCCACGATCACCACCTTGGGTCCGACCCGGTCGTCGACGCGTCCGGCCACCAGTGCACCCACTGCGGATACGACGTTCGCGGCGACACCGAAAATGAGCACGTCGCCCGCTCCGATCCCGTAGACCGTGACGGCGAGGACCGCGCCGAAGGTGAAGACACCGGCGAGGCCGTCCCGGAACAACGCCGACGCCCCGAGGTACCAGATGGTGCGACGATCCGCCCGCCACAACTCCGTCAGGTCGCGCCACAGCACGCGATAGGACTCGACCAAACCGGCGCGGCGGGCGACGTCGCCACGCGCGACCGGTTTCTCCGGGACGGCGAGGAGCACGGGCACGGCGAACACCGCGAACCACACGGCCGCGAACAGCGCGACGAGCCGGATGTTGGTGCCGTCCTCGGTGGGCACCCCGAGGAAACCGCGGGTGTCGCCGTCGCCGGCGATGAACCCGGTGTAGCACAGCAGCAGGAGCACGATGCCACCGAAATAGCCCATCGCCCAACCGAAACCCGACACCCGTCCGATGTCGTCCGGCGTCGACACCTGACGCAACATCGAGTTGTAGGGCACCTGCGCGAGCTCGGCCATCACGGACGCCACACCGAGCAGGACCAGACCGAGCCACAGATAGTGGTAGTCGTCGCGCACGAAGTACATCGCCGCCATCGCCGCGACGGTGACCGCGGTGAGGATGCCCAGCGACCACTTCCGCCGCCCGGCGGCGTCGTACCGCTGACCCGACACCGGCGCGGTCACAGCGATGACGAACCCGGCGATACCGAGCGACCATCCGAGCCAGGTGCTCGCCGAGATCCCGCCCGGCAGGTCGTCGCCGACCGCGTCGGTGAGATAGACGGAGAACACGAACGTCAGGATCACGGCGTTGAACGCCGCGGAACCCCAGTCCCACAGACCCCACGAGACGACCTGACGACGTGTCGCGGCCTCCCCGGCCCCGCTCGCCGTGTCCGTGAACGCATTCATGCCCCGGAGCCTAGGCTTCCGGAGCTGCCGTGGCACCGAACGACTCCGTCGCGTGGCACCGAACGACTCGGCCGCACGACCGGAAGGCGGGCCCGGTCGCCGCTCCTGTGCCTGCCGCTACGCTGACCCACTGTGACTCTGCCGAATCCCCATCCCGATGCCCGTGCCGTCGTCACCGGAGCGTCCTCCGGCATCGGCGAGGCCCTCGCAACCGAACTCGCCGCCCGCGGCCACTCACTGATCCTGGTCGCCCGTCGCGGAGAGGTGATGGAGGCCCTCGCCGAGACCCTGCGCGCGAAGCACGGCGTGACCGTCGAGGTGCGCGCGTGCGATCTGTCCGACCGCGACGCACGGACACCGCTCGTCGACGAACTCGGACGTCGGCGCATCAGCATCCTGTGCAACAACGCCGGTATCGCCACCTTCGGTGCGGTCGCCGAACTCGACGCGGCCTACGAGCGGGCACAGGTCGAGCTCAACGCCGTCGCCGTGCACGACCTCACCCTCGCGGTGCTGCCGCAGATGGTCGAGCGGAACTCCGGCGCCATCCTCATGGTGGGTTCGGCCGCCGGCAACATGCCGATCCCGAACAACGCCACCTACGCCGCGACGAAGGCGTTCGTCAACACCTTCTCCGAGTCGCTGCGCGGCGAACTCAAGGGCACCGGCGTGCATGTCACGCTGCTCGCCCCCGGCCCGGTCCGCACCGAGGAACCCGACCCGGCCGAGGCGTCGATCGTCGACAAGCTGGTTCCGGACTTCCTGTGGATCTCGAGCGAGCACACCGCGAAGGTCTCGCTCGACGCGCTCGCCGCGAACCGGATGCGCATCGTGCCCGGCGTGATCAGCAAGGCCATGTCGGCCGCCGGTCAGTTCTCGCCGCGGTCGATCTCGGCCCCGATCGCCGGCGCCTTCTACAAGAAGCTCGGCGGCAACTGACGGGCCACCGCCTGCTGAAGCAGTCCTTCACCGCCGTCGGCGGCGTCCCGTGCCGAAGAGGCTCCGGCCGATCTCCCGACCGGCCGCGGACGCCGCCGACCGGATGAAACTGCGCACCGCCGCACTGCCGAGCACCTGCTCCACGACCGACACCCCGGCATCGTCCGACGCCTGCAGCGGCACGTCCGGGACGGGTTCGACGTCGGTCGCCCCGACCACCGACGCGGTGAGCTTCTCGTAGGCCGATTCACGATCGATGGTGCGGCCGTACTTCCCGTAGAGGGGGTTCGCCTGCGCCGACGCACGCATCGCGCTCTCCCCCACCGTGCCCATCAGCGAATGCGGCGGTCGCAGGCGCGTCCAGGCGACGGGCGTGGGCGCGCCCAGCTCGGACAGGACCGTCACGATCGCCTCACCGGTCCCCAGGCCGGTCAGAGCGTCGGCGAGGTCGTAGGCGTCGGTCTTCGGGAAGGTGCGCACGACCTCCGCGAGCGCGGCCTCGTCCTCGGGCGTGAAGGCGCGCAGCGCGTGCTGGATCCGCGCTCCGACCTGCGACAGCACACTCCGGGGGATATCGGTGGGCGACCGCGTGCAGAAGACCACGCCGACGCCCTTGGACCGGATGAGTTTCACGGTCTGTTCGATCTGCTGCAGGAACGCCTTCGACGCATCGGTGAAGAGCAGATGCGCCTCGTCGAAGAAGAACACGAGCCGCGGCGTGTCGACGTCGCCGACCTCCGGAAGCGACTGGAACAGGTCGGCGAGCAACCACATCAGGAACGTCGAGAACAGGGCGGGGCGGGTGGCCTCGTCGCCGAACTCGAACAGGTTGATCGTGCCCTGACCGTCGATCACCCGCAGCAGGTCCTCGACCTCCAGTTCGGGTTCGCCGAAGAATCCGTCTCCGCCCGCGTTCTCGAGGTCGACGACCGCACGGAGGATGACCCCCGCGGTCGCCGGCGGCACGGCGCCGAGGTCGTCGAGTGCGCCGCGCCCTTCGTCGCTCGCCAGGTGCCGGATCACCTGCCGCAGGTCGGCGAGATCGAGCAGCGGCAGGCCGTTGCGGTCGGCCCAGTGGAAGATCAGCCCGAGAGTGGATTCCTGAGTAGCGTTGAGCCCCAGGACCTTCGAGAGCAGGAGCGGCCCGAACGAGGTGACGGTGACGCGGACGGGGATACCGACCCCGTCGGTGCCGAGCGAGTAGAAGGCCACGGGATGTCCTGTGGGCGTCCAGTCCTCGTCGCCGGTGTCGGCCGCACGGGTGATCACCGCATCGTCCGGCTCACCGGCGGCCGACAGACCCGACAGGTCGGACTTCATGTCGGCCATCACCACCGGAACCCCCGCCGCCGACAGCTGTTCCGCCATGACCTGCAGCGTCTTGGTCTTGCCCGTGCCGGTCGCACCGGCGACCAGCACGTGACGATCGAGTGTGGCGAGCGGGATACGCACCGGCGCCTCGGGATCGGCGACGCCGTCGAGCACGACGGCGCCCAGTTCCAGCGCCTCGCCGATCACCTCGTACCCGGCCGCGATGGTCGCGGCAGTGTTCTCCGGCTTGTCGGTCATGCTCGCCCCCTCCGGCCTCGACCTCGCCCACCGCGACGGTACCGGGCCGTCGAACCCACGGAAGGACCATTTCTATCGGGCGCCAGAATTGTCGCATTACAGTGATTCCGATCACAACAGCGGCGACGAGGTTTGCCGCTTCGCGAACCGTGCTGACCTGCGATTTCTCCGAGAGAATCCTCGTCGTCGACGACGCGAGGATCGTTCGCAAAAACAACGACGTGTGCTAGCAACGAACTACGCGACATATTCGACGAACACAGGAGAAACACATTGACGCCCAAGATCGCCATTCTCGGAGCAGGTCCCAGTGGACTCGCGCAGCTGCGCGCTTTCGAAGCAGCCCGAAAGGCCGGTCTGGAGCAGATCCCCGACATCGTCTGTTACGAGAAGCAGTCCGACTGGGGAGGAATGTGGAACTACACCTGGCGTACGGGACTCGACGAGAACGGTGAGCCCGTCCACGGGAGCATGTACCGCTACCTGTGGTCCAACGGCCCGAAGGAATGCCTCGAGTTCGCCGACTACTCCTTCGAGGAGCATTTCGGACGTCCCATCCCGTCGTACCCGCCGCGGGCCGTCCTGCTCGACTACATCATGGGTCGCGTCGAGAAGAGCGACGTGCGCAAGTACATCCGGTTCAACACCGCTGTGCGGTGGGTCGAGTGGTCCGACGAGACACAGAAGTTCACCGTGACGGTGATGAACCACGACCGGGGCGCGCTGGAATCCGACGAGTTCGACTACGTCGTCGTCGCCACCGGACACTTCTCCACCCCGCACGTTCCCCACTTCGACGGCCTCGACCGGTTCCCGGGACGCGTGCTGCACGCCCACGACTTCCGCGACGCCCGCGAGTTCGCCGGCAAGCGACTGCTGCTCGTCGGCAGCAGCTACTCGGCCGAGGACATCGGAACGCAGTGCATCAAGTACGGCGCCGAACAGGTCACCTTCAGCTACCGCAGCGCACCGATGGGTCACGACTGGCCCGAGCAGTTCTCCGAGGTGCCGTTGCTCACCCACGTCGACGGCAAGGTCGCCCACTTCCGTGACGGCAGCACCCGCGAGGTCGACGCCATCGTGCTGTGCACGGGGTACAAGCACCACTACCCGTTCCTGCCCGACGAACTCGCACTGCGCACCGGCAACCGGCTCTACCCGCGCGACATCTACAAGGGCATCTTCTTCCAGCGCAACCCGAAGCTGATGTACCTCGGCGCGCAGGACCAGTACTTCACGTTCAACATGTTCGACGCGCAGGCCTGGTACGCACGCGACTTCATGCTCGGCCGCGTCGCCCTGCCCGACTTCGACGCCCGCGAGCAGGACATCGATCATTGGCGGGCTCGCGAGGAGAAGCTGTCGTCGCCGGTGGAGGACATCGACTTCCAGGCCGCCTACATTCGCGATCTCGTCGACCGCACCGACTACCCCGAGTTCCACGTCGAACGCCAGGGCGAGGTGTTCAAGCAGTGGAAGCAGGACAAGAAGCGCGACATCATGGGCTACCGCAACAACAGCTATGCCTCGACGCTGACCGGCACCGTCGCTCCGCCGTTGCCGGCACCGTGGATGGAGATCGTCGACGACTCCCCCGAGTCCTTCCTGAGCCACGACTTCACCGCCCCGGAAGTGACCGCCGAGGGGCGGTTCACCGTCCCGGAAGTGACCCCGGAGGGGCGGTTCACCGCCCCGGACGTGACCTCGGAGGGCCGAACCCTCGAGCGGCAGCACACTCCGGCGGCACGTCGTCCCGCCCGCCCGGCCGCGCCGCGCACCGTCGCCGTGAAGGCGTGACGGTGCACATTTCGTCCCGGACCGTCGACGCCGCGCCTCGTGGGTGCGGCGTCGGTGGATAGTCTGTCTGTCGTGCAGGACAAACTCGTATGGATCGACTGTGAGATGACAGGGCTGCGTCTCGGCAGCGACAAACTGATCGAGATCGCGGCTCTGGTCACCGACAGTGATCTCAACGTGCTCGGCGAGGGCGTGGACATCGTGATCCACGCCGATGACGACGCCCTCGCCGACATGCCGGAGGTCGTGCAGCAGATGCACGAGCGGTCCGGCCTCACCGAAGAGGTGCGCCGCTCGACGGTGAGCCTCGCCGAAGCAGAGAAACAGGTCCTCGCGTACATCCGCGAGCACGTCACCGAGGCGGGCACGGCGCCGCTGGCCGGCAACTCCATCGCGACCGACCGCGCGTTCATCACCCGCGACATGCCCGAGCTCGACAACTACCTGCACTACCGCATGGTGGACGTCAGCTCGATCAAGGAGCTGTGCCGGCGCTGGTATCCGCGCATCTACTTCGGTCAGCCGGAGAAGGGGCTGTCGCACCGGGCGCTCGCGGACATCAAGGAGTCGATCCGCGAACTGCGCTACTACCGGCGCACGGCCTTCGTGGCGCCTCCCGGCCCCACTCCCGCCGACCTCGCGGCCGTCGTGAAGGACCTGGGACCGGCCTGACCAGCCGATTCGTCTTTTTCGTCTTCGTCAGGCTAGTATCTGTACCGCAGGCGCAAGCGACCGAGAGGTTGCCGGCGAATGCGATGGTGAGTGTAGTTCAGTTGGTAGAGCACCAGGTTGTGATCCTGGCTGTCGCGGGTTCGAGTCCCGTCACTCACCCCGAAGAGAACCCCCGATCGGATTTCCGATCGGGGGTTTTCTCGTTCCCGGAGAATCCTCACGCACGGCGGTTCCTCACGCACAGCGGCTCCTCGCGCGCCGAACCGGGGTTCGCCGCCGATGCAGCGCGCGCAAGGCCCGGTTCGGGGCGCGAGGCCGGCCTATTCGAACGAGCGCGTCACGAAGGCGTCGACGTCGACCCGGGAGCGCTCCACCGTCGTGTAGTGCCCGGCCATGTAGACGCGGTAGTCGACGTCCGCCCCTGCGGCCTTCATCTCGGCGGCGAGCGCCGCGGACAGCGGCAACGGGACCATCACGTCGTGGATGCCGTGCGCGAGGAAGACCGGCCGGTCGTAGCCGTCCGTCGGCGCGGCGAGATAGTCGGCCAGCAGCGCCGGCATCGGGCCCTCGGCCAGCGGGCGCGCGAGCAGCTCCCCGACCGGGATGTCGCGCACCGATTCCTCGAGATCGTCGTAGCAGAGCTCTTCGGCCCGATCGACGACCTCACGGCCGATCGGGGTCAGGTAGCCCTCGACGTCGGCCTCGGGGTAGGCGTCGCGCAGCCCGGCGAAGATATACCCGCTGAAGCTGACCAGGCCCCACAGGCCCGGATCGGGGAAGCCCGGGACACCGATCGTGAAGGCCCGCTCGAGGTTCGCCGGGGCGCCTGTGGCGACCGTTCCGCGGAAGTCGAGTTCGGGAGCGCGGGAGGTCGCGATCGCGGCGGTGTGCAGCGCCGCGTGCCCTCCCTGCGACTGCCCCATCACGATCCAGCGCTCCGACAGCGGCGCCCCGCTGTCGCGGGCGGCCCGGACGATGTCGACGATGCTGTTCGCAGCGCTGGGGCCGTCGAGATAGCGGTGGAGCCCCTCGGAGCCCAGACCCGGGAAGTCGGCGGAGACCACCGCGTACCCGGAATCGAGCCAGTGCTGCAGATAGGTCCGCTCGAGATCGGAACGCGGCGTGCGGGTCGTGAGTGCGCAGTCGTCGCCCACGCCGGTCGTGCCGTGTGCCCATGCGATGACGGGCCAGCCACCCTCGGGGGCGTCGCCCTCGGGCAGGAACAACGCGCCCGTGGCGACGGTCGGCTCACCCGACCGCCACTCGGTGGAGTATTCGAGCTTGGTGGCCGTCGCGGCACCGGGCACCGACAGTTCGTCGGGCAGCGGCTGTTGCGAGACCACCGAACCCGGTGCGGGTGCGGTCGACGACGCGACCGGCGAGGCCGCGGCCCCCGTCGGTGTCAGGGCTGCGAGCAGTACGGCACCGCAGCAGGCAGCGCGCAACCATCTCCCCCGAACGGTCATCGATCCCCCTTCACCCGTCACGCCGCAGCGTTGCCGGCCTTCCACGTCGACCACGGGATGTTCCAGTCACCGAGTCCGTCCGTTCCGGGGAGAGTACCGCCCACGGTGTTGCGGACCACGACGATGTCGCCGCGCTTGGTGTTGTCGAAGATCCACTTGGCGTTGGCGGGGCTGAGGTTCAGGCAGCCGTGGCTGACGTTGCGCACACCCTGGTCGCCGAGCGACCACGGCGCGGAGTGGAAGAAGATGCCGCTGTAGGACATCCGCGTCGCCCACTCGACCGGCGTGCGGTAACCCTGCGCCGAGTCGGAAGGCACACCGTAGGTGGACGAATCCATGATCATGGACTCGAACCGGTCGCCGATGATGTAGACGCCGTTGGGCGTGGGCGTGGAGTCCTTGCCGAAGGAGGTCGGCATCGTGATGACGTCGACGCCGTTGCGGGTGACGGTGACCTGCTTGGTCGCGTCGTCCGCTGTGATGACCACCGCGTCGCCGATGGTGAAGGACGAGTGGACGTCGGACTGACCGAAGAGGCCGTCGCCGAGATCCTTGCCGTAGACGTTCACGTCGACGGTGATGGCGGTGCCGGGCACCCAGTAGTTCTCCGGGCGCCACCGCACCTCGCGGTTGTTGACCCAGTAGAAGGCGCCCTCGACGGGCGGGTTCGTGGTGACGGTGATGGCCGCCTCGGCCGCGAGCCGATCCGGGATGTTCTCGTCGAACTGCACGGCGATCGGCTGACCGATGCCCACGATCGAACCCTCACCGGGCAGCACGTAGGGCTGGGTGAGGTTGGCCGGGGACGACGTGGTGAACGACGCCGTCGAGGTGGTCGCGCCACCGAGCCCGTACGCGACGGTCTCGAGCGTGTAGGAGCGGTTGTAGCCGAGCGGTTCGGTGTTCACCCAGGTGAGTCCGTCCGCGGCGAGTTCGCCCTGCACCGGCTCGCCTGCGGGATTGAGCAGGGTCACCGAGTCGAGCTTGCCATTGACCACCGAGACCGTCACCGGATCAATCGGTGAGAAGCCGACCGAGCCGTCGGCGACACTCGACGACACCGTCGGCTTGATCAGCGCGGCCACGGGATTGGAATCGATGGGCACCTCCTCGGCGCCCGTTCCCGAACCGCCGGCGCATCCCGTGACGAACGCAACAACGCCGACGACGACCACTCCGAGGATTCCCCGTACTCGACGACCCCGGGGGTTCCCCGCACTCGATTCCGCCACTTCCATACTCCGATCCCGCCTCCCCCAAGGCACCGAAAACGCATGTCACAACACCGGACACGATGATGCCAGCCCCTCCTGCGGCCGACCCGACGCGACTCCCCCGTACGTCGGTAACGTTCGAATGACAATCGCTCCGACCGTCCGATCCGTTACATCGACGACCTTACAGAAAACATCCTGACCAGGCGATTTGGCGCGTCGCGCGACGGTGTGTAATGTTCTCTTCGTTGCTGGGACGGCATCCCGGGAACAGATCGTCAAGCGCCATTAGCTCAATTGGCAGAGCAGCTGACTCTTAATCAGCGGGTTCGGGGTTCGAGTCCCTGATGGCGCACAACACGAAGGCCGGACACCCAGTGTCCGGCCTTCGTTCTGGCGGTGACACCGTCCTCCACGTCGCCCGGACGGCGACCGGGAGACACATCGCCACGCGCCATTAGCTCAATTGGCAGAGCAGCTGACTCTTAATCAGCGGGTTCGGGGTTCGAGTCCCTGATGGCGCACAACACGAAGGCCGGACACCGGAAACGGTGTCCGGCCTTCGTCGTTCACGGCCGACGACGCTCTCGCGGCGGCTCCGTCCCCGGAACGAGGAACACCCACGCCGAGTCGACGTGGGTGCCCTCCTGTCACGCGGTGGAGCGGATGGGTCAGCGCAGGATCCTGCGCAGCACCAGCAATCCGACCACCGTGCCGGCCGCGATCGCTGCGTACTTCTTCACCTGCGGCTGGTTCACCTTCGCGATGAGGGTCTGCTTCGTGCTCGCCACCAGATTCTTCGGGTTGGCGCGGACGCTCAGTTCGTCGAGTGTGCTCGCGAGCTGATTGCGGGCTTTCTCGATCTCCCGCTCGATGTCCTCGGTGTCCCTAGCCACGTGTCCTCCAGAAGGTCGCTGCAGTGTGCTGCGACCACGGTAATGGACGCGCACCGGGAATGGCTGCACGGTCCACTACTGTCGCCTTCATGACCGAGAACAGCAGACTCGCCCCCGGTGATCCCGCACCCGATTTCACCCTTCCCGATGCCGACGGCAACGAGGTGTCACTGTCGGACTATCGCGGACGCAAGGTCATCGTGTACTTCTACCCCGCCGCGAGCACCCCGGGATGCACGAAGCAGGCGTGCGACTTCCGCGACAGTCTCGCCGAACTGAACGAAGCGGGCCTCGAGGTGATCGGCGTCTCGCCCGACAAGCCGGCCAAGCTCGCGAAGTTCCGCGACGCCGAAGAGCTGACGTTCCCGCTGCTGTCGGATCCCGAGAAGACCACCCTCCAGGCGTGGGGCGCCTTCGGCGAGAAGAAGATGTACGGCAAGACCGTCACCGGCGTCATCCGCTCGACCTTCCTCGTCGACGAGGACGGGAAGATCGAGGTCGCGCAGTACAACGTCCGCGCGACCGGGCACGTGGCGAAGCTGCGCCGCGACCTGTCCGTCTGACGCCCGGCAGCCCGGCCGGCGGCGTTACCGCGGCGCCAGCGAGGTCAGCAGCAACGCCTCGGCCACGGCGAGATTCTCGATCTCGGAGGGATCGACGCTCTCGTTCGGCGCGTGGATGACGCAGCGCGGTTCCTCGACGCCGATCAGGGCGATCTCGGCCCGCGGCACGGCGCGTTGCAGCGCGGTGCACAGCGGGATCGAGCCGCCCTGCCCGGCGGTCCCGACCTCCCGGCCGTAGGCGGTCTCGAGCGCGGTGCGCAGCGCGGCGTAACCGGGACCGTCCGTGGCCGCCCGGAAGGGTTCGCCGAGGACGTCGCGGTCGATGCGCAGATGCGCTCCCCACGGCACGTGGGCCTCGAGATGGGCGACGAGCGCGTCCTGGGCGGTGCGGGCGTCGATGCCGGGCGGCACGCGCAGGTTCAGGCGCGCGGACGCACGCGGCACGACCGCCGCGGCCGATCCGACCACGGGCGGGGCGTCGATCCCGAGGACGGTCAGTGCCGGTCGCGCCCACACCGCGTCGGCGACGGTGCCGGAGGTGGGCAGCGAGACACCGTCGAGCACGCCCGCGTCGGTGCGGAAACGGTCTTCGGGATAGGGCACGCCGTCCCAGGTCGCGGTGCAGTCCAGTCCGTCGACGACGGTGTTGCCGTGCTCGTCGCGCAAGGTGCCGAGCAGATGGATCAGCGCGGCCAGCGCGTCGGGTGCCGCTCCCCCGTACATCCCGGAGTGGATTTCGCCCCTCAGCGTCTCGATGTGGACGTCGACGTTCGCGATGCCGCGCAGCGTCGTGGTGAGGGTGGGACGGCCGACCTCGGCGTTGCCGCTGTCGCCGATGACGATGAGATCGGCGTCGAACAGTTCAGGTCGTTCGGCGACGAGGTGGTCGAGGCCGGCGCCGCCCATCTCCTCCGAGCCCTCGATGACGATGCGGACACCGACGGGCAGCGGGCCGTCCGCGCGCAGGGCCCGCAGCGCGAGCAGGTGCATGACGACGTTGCCCTTGCAATCCGCGGCGCCGCGGCCGTACCAGCGGCCGTCCCGCTCGGTGAGCGTGAACGGTTCGCTGTGCCAGAGCGATTCGTCGCCGGGCGGCTGAACGTCGTAGTGGCTGTAGAGCAGAACCGTCGGGGCGCCCTCGGGTGCGGGTGCGTGGCCCAGCACCGCGAGCGAGCCGTCGGCGGTCTCGACCGTCTCGACGTTCTCGATCCCCGCCTCGGCGAAGGCATCCCGCACCCAGTTCGCCGCACCGACGCATTCCTCCACCGGGAACTGGCGCGGATCCGCGACGGAGCGGATCGCGACGAGCTGCGCGAGGTCGTCGCGCGCGGCGGGCATCGCCTCCCGGATCCGTTCCCGGATGCGCTGTGTCGCGTCGGTGTCTGTCGCTGTCATGATCCGTCCTCCGCACGTCGGATGAGTACGTCGATTCCGTCCAGCAGTCGTTCGAGACCGAAACGGAAGTCCTGTTCGTGCCATACTGCCTCGTCGTCGGCGTCACTCTCGTCGGGGTCGAACGCGCCGCCCTCGACCGCCGCCAGCACCGAGGGGTACTTCCCCGGGTCGAGGATGCGCCGCAGCATCGCCGGGGCGTCGGTCGGGTCGTCCGCAGCATCGCTTCCGAGCTCCCACGAGAAGCGTGCGCGACCGATGGCGTAGAGCGAGATCATGGTCACCACTTGCACTTTCGCAGGTTCGTCGAGCGGCGTGGCGGACAGCGCGTCGAGTCCGGCGTCGAGCCAGAGCAGGTTGTTGGGATAGTACGGCGCCGTGCGGATCGGGTACTGCGTCAACCACTTGTGCGCGCGCAGACTCCGGTACTCGGCCATCGCCCACGCGTCGAGCCGTTCCCGCCACTCGCCTACGGCCGGTAGTTCGGGAGGCGGTCCGATCGCGCGGTCCCACGCGAGTTCGACGAGCTGGTCCTTGTTGCTCACGTAGCGGTACAGCGACATGGTGGTGAAACCCAGATGCTTGGCGACCCGGCTCATCGAGAGCGCGTCGAGCCCTTCGGCGCCCGCCACCTCGATCGCCGCGTCGAGGACCTGCTCGAGGGTGAGCCCCCGTCGCGGACCGCGGGTGCCACTGTCGCTCAAACCCCATGCCAGCTGCACACTCTGCGGCAGCGGATCGCCGGGCTCGGGACTGCTCATGCTCCTCCAGAATTCGGGTCTTGCCGCCATCCTAAAACTGTGTACGCTATACACATTGGTATATGTCATACACAGTTAGGGAGATGTCATGTCTCGTCCCGTTCCTGCCATCGACGTCCGGGGTCTACGCAAGTCGTTCGGCCCGACCACCGTTCTCGACGGTGTCGACCTCCGGGTCGAGCCCGGATCCGTCTTCGCACTACTCGGCGCGAACGGCGCCGGCAAGTCCACCACCGTCCGCGTCCTGACCACCCTGCTGCGCCCCGACGCAGGCACCGTCACGGTGGTCGGCCTGCCCCTGCCTGCCCGCGCCCACGCCGCGCGCGAGAACATCGCGCTCACCGGCCAGTACGCCGCGATCGACGACGTCCTCACCGGCACGGAGAACCTCCGTCTCGCTGCGCGCCTCGCGCACCTGCCGTCGGCCGCGATTCCCGGCCGCGTCCGCGACCTGATCGAACGCTTCGATCTCGGGCACGTCGCCGACCGTCGCGCCGGCACGTACTCGGGTGGCACGATGCGACGCCTCGACATCGCCATGAGCCTCGTCGCATCCCCGCAGGTACTGTTCCTCGACGAACCCACGACCGGCCTCGACCCGCGCAGCCGCCTGGTGATGTGGGAGGCGATCCGCGAACTCGCCGACGACGGCGTCACGATCTTCCTGACCACCCAGTACCTCGAGGAGGCCGACCGGCTCGCCGACCGCATCGCCGTCCTCGACGGCGGCCGGATCGTCGCCGAGGGCACACCCGACGAACTCAAGTCGCTCGTGCGCGGCGGCTACCTCGAACTGCGCTTCGCCACCGGCGCCGACCTCGCCCACGCCGCGTCGGTCCTCGACGGCGAGATCGACCGGGCCGCACTGACACTGCAGGTCCATACCGACGGCGACCTACCCCACGTCGCCGCCCTGCTCGAGCGCCTCGCCGCCGAAGCGGTGCCCGTCGAGAAGCTCGGGCTGCACTCCCCCACCCTCGACGACGTCTTCCTCACCCTCACCGGCTCCACCGACGAAACGAAGGTCGTCCGATGACACTCCTCGCGCACCCCACCCCGCTCCGCTTCGCCGCGCGCGACCACGCCGTCGTGACCGGCAGGAACCTGCGACGGATGCTCCGCAGCCCCGACGCGCTGCTCATGGGACTCGCGTTGCCGGTCCTGCTGCTCGTGCTGTTCGTCTACGTCTTCGGCGGCGCGATCGACACCGGCACCGACTATCCGAACTACGTCGTGCCCGGCATCGTGCTGCTGTCGGCGTCCTTCGGGGCGGCGCAGACGGCCGTCGCGGTCGCCTCCGACATGCACCGCGGCATCGTCGACCGGTTCAGGTCCATGCCCATCGCCCGTTCGGCCGTGCTCACCGGGCACGTCGTCGCGAGCCTGGTCCGCAATCTCGCCAGTACCGTCGTGGTGTTCGTGGTGGCCGCGCTCATGGGATTCCGGCCCGACGCCGGTCTCGTCGAATGGGTGGCCGCCGTGGGCGTCATCGCGTTGTTCGTCCTCGCGATCTCCGCCGTCTCGGCCGCACTGGGGATGCTCGCAGGCAACGAGGAGGCCGCGAGCGGGTTCACCTTCTTCCTGCTCTTCCTCCCCTACGTGAGCAGCGCGTTCGTCCCGCCCGAGACGATGCCCGGATGGCTGCGCGGTTTCGCCGAGCATCAGCCGGTCACCCCGGTGATCGAGACCGTCCGGGGGCTGCTCACCGGCACCGGGATCGGGTCGTCCGCGATCGTCGCGGTCGGGTGGTGCGCGGCGTTCACCGCGATCGGCCTGGTCGCCGCCACCGCACTGTTCCGGCATCGAACCGCGCGGTGACCTGTGGCTGCCCGGTTTGTGACACTCTGACTCACATCAAGTATTCGGGAAAGCACGGACGTCCGGCTAGCCTGGGCGCGTGGAGTCAGCAACGAACGGCCGCCGCGCCCCGCGCCGGATCGATCCGGCGCTCGAGGTTCAGGCCGAGCCCCAGGAGCTCGTGCCGCGTCGGCGGCCCACCCAGGAGCGGAGCCGCCGCAAGTTCGACGCCCTGTTGGCCGCCTCGCGTGAACTGCTCACCGAAGTCGGCTTCGAGTCGTTCACCTGTGAGGAGGTCGCATCCCGCGCAGACGTCCCCATCGGCACCCTCTACCAGTTCTTTGCCAACAAGTACGTGATCGTGTGCGAGCTCAACCGGCAGGACCTCGTCGGCGTCCAGAGCGAGCTCGCCCAGTTCAACGGCAAGATCCCGTCCGTCGACTGGTTGCGCTTCCTCAACAGCTTCGTCGACCACCTCGCCGGACTGTGGACCACCGATCCGTCCCGCCGCGAGGTGTGGCTCGCGATGCAGTCCACCCCGTCCACCCGGGCCACCGGCGCCATCCACGAACGCGAGTTCGCCGAGCAGGTCGCGCGGATGCTGGCACCGCTCACCCCGGACACCCCGCGACCGCGCCGCAAGCTCATGGCCGAGGTGCTCGTCCACATCGTGTACTCGATGCTCAACTTCTCGGTGCAGGACGACCAGACCCATGCCGACGCCGTCGTCGAACTCAAGCGCATCATGGTCGCCTATCTGCAGATCGCCGAACAGGACTCACGCGCTCAGGCCAAGCGACGCCAACGCCGTGAGGAACGCGAGGGATCCGTACGCGAACAGGCCGACCGGCGGGACACCGAAACGGATCAGGCCGAGGAAGCTCGCGCTCCCTCGGCCTGATTCCCCACATCTACGTACGTCGGCCGTCGACCTCGTCGAGGACGACGAACGCGCCGGCCATGTCACCGTCGTGGGTCAACGACACATGGATCCGGACGCCGGTCAGCTTCTCGGCGACCTGCCGGTGCAGCCGGATGCTCGGGCGACCCCACGCGTCCGAGACCACTTCGATCTGCTGATGGATCGTCTCCGGTAGCACCGGTGGGCTGCCGAACAGCGACGCCGACCACGCCTTGATCACCGCCTCCTTCGCCGCCCACCGGGCGGCGAAGTGACGGGCGGGATCGGAGCTGCGGGTGTTCGCGTCGCGACGCTCACCCGGTGTGAAGTTCGCCAGCATCGTCGTTCCCGTCCGACTCAGCTGTTCCGCGAACTCCGGCACCGACACGAGGTCGAACCCGACACCCGCAACTCCCATCCCGAGACCCGTGCCTACTTGCAGCCGGGCAGACCGGAGCGGTACACGTCGTCCTCACCGAGGCGGGCCTCCGGCGAGAGCAGCATGTCCGCCTCGAGCTGACGCGTGGCCGAAGCCGGCACGTGATCGTCACCGAGACGACGATCCGCAGGCCGCTGGTAGAGCGACGCTCCACCGGTCATCGCGTCCACCAGGCGACGCTTGCCGGCGACGGTGCGCTCGGCAGCCTTCGCCAGGTAGGCCTCCCGGCGCTCGGCCGGGATCGCCTCGACGAACGCCTGCGGATGGACCACCGCGATCAGACCCGACACGTGCCCGAAGCCGAGGCTCGTGAGCAGACCCGCCTTGAGCGGGAGCTGCTCGCCGAACCGGATCGGCGTGCGCGGCCACACGAGGTGCTCGAACTCCGCCATCTTCTCGTCGACACAGTCGAGGCTGCGGTTCGGCGGAACCACACCCTGCGCGAGGACCTGGCACAGGCCGATCAGCTGGAAGGCGGCGGCGCCGCCCTTGGCGTGACCGGTCAGCGACTTCTGCGAGACCACGAACATCGGGTTGCCCTCGCTGCGGCCCAGCGCACCGGCCAGACGCTCGTGCAGCTCGGCCTCGTTCGGGTCGTTCGCGGCGGTCGAGGTGTCGTGCTTGGAGATCACCGCGATGTCGTCGGCCGTGAGACCGAGCTTGCGCAGTTCCTTCGCCAGACCCGACTCGCGTCCACCGCGACCCGCACCGAGCGCACCGATGCCGGGCGCCGGGATCGAGGTGTGCACACCGTCGGCGAACGATCCGGCCCAGGCGACCACACCGAGCACCGGCAGGCCCATCTCGAGCGCGACATCGCCGCGGGCGAGCAGGACGGTGCCGCCACCGGCCGACTCGACGAATCCACCGCGACGACGGTCGTTGGCGCGGGAGAAGCGACGATCGCTGATGCCCTTGGCCTGCATGTCCTCCGACTTGGCGGTCGCGGACATGTCACCGAAGCCGACGATGCCCTCGATACCGAGATCGTCGAAGCCACCGGCGACGACCAGGTCGGCCTTGCCGAGCTTGATCTTGTCCACGCCCTCCTCGACGGAGACCGCAGCCGTAGCGCACGCCGCGACCGGGTGCACCATCGCGCCGTAGCCACCGACGTACGACTGGACGACGTGCGCGGCGATGACGTTCGGCAGAGCCTCCTGCAGGATGTCGTTCGCCCGCGACTCGCCGAGCAGCGTGTCGATGTACAGCGACCGCATCGAGGACATGCCACCCATGCCGGTGCCCTGCGTGTTGGCGACCATCGACGGGTGCACCCAGCGGAGCAGCTCGGACGGGGTGAAGCCACCGGTGAGGAAGGCGTCGACCGTGGTGACGATGTTCCACAGACCCACCCGGTCCACCGAGTCCGCCATGTCGGCGGGGATGCCCCACTTGGTGACGTCGAAGCCGGTCGGGATCTGGCCGCCGACCGTGCGGGTCAGCTTCGCCTTGCGCGGCACGCGGATCTCGGTGCCGGCCTTGCGGGTGACCGTCCAGTCGCCCGACTCGGCGTCGACCGACGCAACCGTGTTCTCCGGATCGGAGTCGACGAACGCGCGGGCTTCGGCCTCGGAACCGACGACGAAGGACAGGTCCTTGTCGAGGAAGACCGAGGTCAGCAGCGGAGCCGTGTTGTCGATCATCGCACCGTCGTCGCCGTAGCGGCGGATGCCGCAGCGCTCGACCACCGCGTCGTGGTAGCGGTCGGCGATCTCCGCCTCGGGCACCAGCTCACCGGTCTCGGTGTCGTAGAAGCCCGGCTTGGGATCGTTCTCCCAGCCGATCAGGCCCGTGACCCACGCCAGCTCGAGCACACCGGCGGCCGACAGTTCCTCGTCGACCTCCATCTCGAAGCGGGTGCGAGCGGAGCCGTAGGGGCCGAGCTCACCGGCACCGACGATGACGACCGTGTCGGCGAGGTCGGCGGTGACCGTGCCCCACTCGGGGGTCGGCAGCTCCTCGGCACGCGGAGGCTCGGGCAGCGCCGCGATGGTCGCGGTGTCGTCCTCGTCCTCCTCGACGGCGTCGGCCGCCTCCTGCGCCTGCTTCGCGAGCGCCGGCAGGTCGACGTCCACCTCGGACAGCCCACCGGTCAGGTCCGCGACGAGCGGAGCCTCGGCAGCGAGACGCGTGGCCTCCGGTCCGACCAGCTTCAGCAGCTCGCCGGCCATCTCGTCGGTCGACCAGGTGCGGACACCGGCGGCCTCGACAGCCTCGACCAGCGGGTCGTTGCCGCCCATCAGGCCCGTGCCGCGCACCCAGCCGATGAGGGCGTGGGCGAGGGTGACGCGCTCGGCCCAGGTGCGCTCGGCGCTCCACCGGTTGATGATCGCGTCGAGTGCGGCCTTGGCCTCACCGTAGGCACCGTCGCCACCGAACTTGCCGCGGTTCGGCGAACCGGGCAGCACCACGTGCAGGTGGGTGTCGACGTCGCGGTCGTACCCGATCTTCGACAGTCCGGCGATCAGTCGCTCGACCGACCACAACAGCACCCGCATCTCCATCTCGGCGCGCGCACCGGCGTCGGCGAGCGAACCCGCCACGCGCGGCGCGGCGAACGGGAAGAGCAGCGTCGGGGTGAGCGCGTCCTTGATCAGCTTCTTCGCGCCACCGGCGACCTCGACGGTCTCGGTGCCGATCCACTCGATCAGGGCGTCGACGTCGCTGTAGGACGCCATGTTCGCGGGAACCACCCACAGGGCCGCACCGGCGCGAGCGTTGCGTGCGTACAGCTCCTTGTAGAAGCCCAGGCGGCTGTCGTTCAGCGAGGACGTGGTGACGACGACCGTCGCGCCGCCGGCGAGCAGCTTCGCGGCGACGGCTGCGCCGATACCGCCCTTGCTGGCGCCGGTGACCACGGCGACCTCGTCCGCGTACTCGGCACCCTCGGTGACGACGGCGGTCTCGGCGATCGCGGCGTAGGTCTGCGCGAGTTCCGTACGACCGGCCTCGGTGGCCTTGCGGCCCCAGAACTCGGCGTGCGCAGCCACGGTCCGCCCTGCACCGGTGAAGCGCTCGACCTCGAGCTGCTCCCCGAGCCAGACGCGCGCCAGGTCCTCGCGGGCGGTGGCCCAGCGATCGTCGATCAGGACGGCCTTGCGCTCGTCGAATGCCGGAGCGACCAGACGCGGCCAGTCGGAGCCGAGCTCGGCGGAGACCAGGTCGACGAGTTCGTCGTCGGCCTTGTCGGCCAGGCCCGAGACCTGCTCGGTGTGGCCGAGCTGCTCGAGCACGAGACGGGCGGCACTGGCGAGAACCCCGTCGCGACCGGTGATCTGCTCGGCGAACTCGCCGAGGGCAGCGGCGTCGACCGTCGCTCCCCCGCCGCCCCCGGCGGACGGCATCGACACGGCGATTCCGCGACGCGAGGCCACCGACTGCACGGCGGCGTCGATCAGCTTGTCGACCGAAGCAGCATCCGCGAGGGCACCGTCGCTCAGGCCGCCCAGGTCACCGCCGCGGACGGACGAACCGTCGCGGCTACCGAGAGCAGCTTCGGCGGTGACGTGCGACGCCCAGCCCTCGCCCAGACCCCACACCTTGGTGACGCGGTCGGCGACGTAGGCGGGACGCTTGCCCGACGGACCGAACACCTTGCGCAGATGATCGTTGATCGAGTCCGACAGCACCGGGCCGAAGGGTCGGTAGGTGCGGGCGAGACGGTCGACCGTGCCGGCGAGGGCACCCATGTCGGCGTCGGCGGCACCGTCGATCGCACCGAGCGAAAGCTCGGAACCGAGGTCGACGAGCAGCTGGTTGCGGCGCGAGGACACGCCGTCGCACAGCGCCTCGATCGTGTCGGCGGGACCGATCTGATCCGGGCGCAGCTTCGTCCACAGGGCGATGAGCACCTTGGTGGCGTCGGCGGCCTTGAACGCGATGTCGTCCGGGGTCGGGCCACCGGCCGGCGCAGCGGGAGCCGCGGCGGGTGCCGGGGCCGCAGCAGCGGCAGGCGCGGCGTCGGCGGCCGGTGCGGCCGGCTCGTCGTCCTCGACCGGAGCGGGATCGGTGTCGGTCGAGTACACGATCGACGCCTCGCGCTCGATATTGAGCACCTCGACGGGCTGACCGAAACGACCGGGCAGCTTCAGCGTCTGCGACGCGAGGTTCGCGACGGTGGGCGCGCCACCGAGGCCGACCTCGACGAACCGCTCGACACCGAGACCACCGTCGGCCTCGCCGGCGAACAGCAGGTCCTGCGTCTCGATCCAGCGCACCGGCGACGCGAACTGCCAGGCCAGCAGCTCGGCGAGCACCACGCGGGTGAGCTCGACCGGCTTGGCCGACCAGCTGTCGAAGTCCGCGAGGACGTCGGCGAGCGGCTGCGACGGCACCAGGTCGGCGATCTCCTGGATGAACTCGCGGCCCAGGTTGAACGGCTTGGGCACGAGGTTCGGGATGTACCGGCCGATGAGGATGTTCGGGTCGATCTCCTGCGGCAGCAGGGCGAGCAGACGCTCGCGGAAGTCGTCGACACCGCCGCGCAGCACGGTCGAGTGGAACGGCACGTCGATGCCCGGGACCAGGATGAACGCGCGCTTGCCACCGAACTCGGCGACCTTGCGCTCGATCACGGACTCGAGGGCTTCGAGGCCGGCGACCGTACCGGCGATCGCGTACTGCGAGCCGCGCAGGTTGAGGTTGACGATCTCCAGGAATTCCCCGGTCTCCTCGGCGACACCGGCGACGAAGGCCTGCAGGTCCGCATCGTCCACACCGAACTGCGACGGCCGGATCGCGGCCATGCGGTAGTTCGAGCGGCCGTGCTCGTCGCGCGGCACGAGGGCGTGCATCGCGGAGCCGCGCTGGAAGACCACCTCGAGGACGGCCTCGAGCGGCAGCACACCGGCGACCGCGGCGAGCGCGTTGTACTCACCCACCGAGTGACCGGCCAGGAAGGCGTCGTCGACGAACGCGCCCGCCTCCTTGAGCTCGGCGATCTGCGCGACACCGAGGGTCGCCATCGCGACCTGCGTGAACTGGGTCAGGTGCAGCACGCCGTCGGGGTGCTTGTGGGTGACACCGCGAGCCTTGAGAACCGTCGGGTTGTCGCGGACCACGGCCAGGATCGAGAAGCCGAGCGCCTCGCGGGTGTGCTTGTCGGCGCGCTCCCAGATCTCGCGGGCGGCCTTCGAGCGGGCACGGGCGTCGAGGCCCATGCCGGGACGCTGGATGCCCTGGCCCGGGAAGGCGTAGACGGTCTTCGGCGCGGCGATACGGCCGGTCGCGACCATCACCAGATCACCGTCGACGCGGCAGCCGACCTCGACGACCTCGGCTCCACCGTCGGTGGCGATGCGGTCGACGCGCACGTCGATCTTCGCGCCCGGACGGACCATGCCCAGGAAGCGGGTGGTCCACGCCGTCAGGCGACGGACCGGCAGCTTCGCGTCCTGCTCGATCGCGGTGACGACCTGCTGGGCCGCGGCCGACAGCCACATGCCGTGGACGATCGGGCTTCCGAGACCGGCGAGCAGCGCGGCATTGTCGGAGGTGTGGATCGGGTTGTGGTCGCCGGAGACCTTCGCGAAGGCGCTCATGTCGGTCGGCGCGACGATCACGGCGTCGCGGCGGCGGCGACGCGGGGTGTCGGCGACGGCCTCGGTGAGAGCGCCACCGGCGCGAACCGGATCGGCGAGATCGGCGGTGCCGGTGCGGCCGCGGATCGCGAACCGCTCGGCCAGGGTGGCGACCACCCGGTCGCCCGAGCCGTCACCGCTGTCGGCGGTGATGACCACGTCGACCTCGACGACGCGACCCAGGTCGGTGTCGGAAACACCGGTGACCTCGGCCTTGACGCCCAGGAAGGCCGGATCGGTGGGCAGACCGTTCTTGACGTCGATCGCGTGGTCCAGGTGAACCAGGTCGAGCATGCCCTCGATGACCGAGAGATCGGTCTCGGTGCGGGCGGCGCCGAGCGCGGCGAAGACGGCCGGCCAGCAGGCACCGACGAGCACGTCGGGCACACCGTTGCCGCTCGGCGTCAGGGTCGCGGGCAGACCCGAACCGGTGACACCGGCGTGGTCGGCGATCTTCTCCGGGAGCCAGCCCAGAGTGATACGGGCAGCGCCCTTCTTGACCTCGGGCAGTTCCTGACCGGCGGCGACACCGAGCAGAGCCGACATCGACGCGTCGGCGTCGGCCTCGGTGACGACGGGCGCGCCACCGGAGACGACCGAGGCGGGCACGGTCAGGCGGATCTCGACGGCCTTGTCGCGCACCAGCGGAACCCGCAGGCCGACGTGCTCGTCGTCGAGGATCGTCAGGGTCGCACCCGTCGGGGCGTGCGAGGCAGCGGTCTCCGACTCGACGGTCCACTCGTCCAGATCACCGAGACGGTGGATCGGGTTGCGGGTCTGGCGACCCGCCCACGAGACGTCGGACGAGGACAGCACGGCGTCGAGCAGACCCGGCGCGATGTCGCGGTGGCGACGCGCGGGAAGCTCGACGGGCTCCGCTCCCTCGGCGACGAGCTCGTCGGCCGTGGCCTTCTCGAAGCGGTCGAGGAGTTCACCGACCGGCTCGTCGACGCGGGTGATGCCGGCGACGGCGACGGTGCCGGGGATGACGCAGACCTGGTCGGCGGAGTAACGCGGATCGTGGGCCTGCCACAGCGAATCCGAACGCCACCAGCGACGCACGTCCTGGTCGACGACCGGAACGAAGTTCACGGGCTTGCCGGGCGTGCGGCACAGCGACACGAAGAACGGCACGTCGGCGGGGTGCAGCACGACGTCGCCCGCGTCGGGGTACTGCGCGAGCAGAGACTTGATCGCGGCGTACGGGCGCTCGAGCACCGCGTCGTCGTCGAACAGCGTCGGGATCGGGCCCCGGCAGACGGGGTGCAGGCGGGCCTCGGCGCGCTGCAGCATGTCGCGGAAACGCTCACGCCACGACACGTCCAGCCACGGGCTGGTGTGCGCCTCGGCGAGGACGTCCGCCAGATCGGTGCCGCAGTCGAACTCGGCACCGTTGTCCGCGCCGACGGCCAGCTCGAGGTAACGCTCGAGCCACTGCAGGTAGGTCATGGTGTCGAGGTCACCGAAGTACGGCTTGGCCGTTCCGTTCAGGGCCTCGATGATCTCGTCGCGGCGTGCGGCCACGGCGTCGGCGTCACCGGCGACCTCGTCGAGGAGTCGACCCGTGCGCGATGCGGCGTTGTCGATCTCGTGGATGTCGGCGCCGAGCTGGCTGCGGCCGGAGGCCATACCGCCGGTCGCGGTGCCGGCGGCGACCCAATCGGGGGTGCCGGGGGTATCGACGAGCAGCTGCTTGACCTCGGGAGCCGTGGTGGCCTCGAGAGTCGCCATCGCGGCGGTGCCGACGAGGATGCCGTCGAGCGGCATGGCCGGGAAGCCGTAGACGGTCGACCAGCGACCGGTCAGGTACTCGGCGGCCTTCTCCGGCGTGCCGATGCCACCGCCGACGCACAGCACCAGGTTCGGGCGCGTGCGCAGCTCGGCGTAGGTGTCGAGGAGCAGGTCGTCGAGGTCCTCCCACGAGTGGTGACCACCGGCGCGGCCGCCCTCGATGTGGGCGATGACCGGGTAGTCCGGAACCTCGTTGGCGATACGGATCACCGAACGGATCTGCGCGACCGTGCCCGGCTTGAAGGCGACGTGCTCGATGCCGGCCTCACGCAGGTCGGAGATGATCTGCACGGCCTCGTCGAGCTCCGGGATACCGGCGGTGACGACGACACCGTCGAAGGGCGCACCGGCCGCGCGGGCCTTGGGCACGAGACGCTTGCCGCCGACGTGCAGCTTCCACAGGTAGGGGTCCAGGAACATCGAGTTGAACTGGACGGCGCGACCCGGCTCGAGCAGCTCGGTGAGCTCGGCGACGTGGTCGGCGAAGATCTGCTCGGTGACCTGGCCACCACCGGCGAGCTCGGCCCAGTGGCCGGCGTTCGCGGCGGCGGCGACGATCTTCGGATCGACGGTCGTGGGGGTCATGCCCGCGAGCAGGATCGGCGAGCGGCCCGTCAGGCGGGTGAAGGCCGTCTCGACGGCGATGCGGCCGTCGGGCAGCGCGACCGGCTTCGGAGCGAACTCCGACCAGGCACGCGGAACCTCGGGCTCGGCGCCCGGGGTGAGGAGGTTGCGCTGACCGCCGCGGGTCGCGGCGGCGATGATGCCGACACCCTGACCACGCAGGCCCGAGCTGGTCATGCGGGTGAGGAGCTCACCCGGACCGAGGTCGAGGATCCACGAGGCGCCGGATGCGACGGCGGAGTCGACCTGCTCGACCCAGTCGATCGGGGCGACGAGGATGGCCTGCGCGAGGCTGCGCGCAAGCTCGGCGTCGAGCTCGCAACGGGCGGCCCAGTCGGCGACCTGCTCCACGGCGTCCGCGAAGGCGGGGTGATGGAAGCCGACCTCGGCCGCGACGGGCTCGAAGGTCGGGGAGAACACGGCGCCACCGCGCTTCTTGGCCTCACGCTCGCGGGTCTCTGCGGCGGAGATCTGCTCGCAGCGCTGCTGCACGCGCTCGAGAGCGGCGGGCGGGCCCGACAGCACGACGCGACGGCGTGCGTTGCGGATCGCGACGACGGCGCTGCGCTCGGGGTCCTGGCCCTCGAAGACCTCGGCGACGATCGCGCGCAGGCGCTCGGGGTCGACGTTGGCGACGGCGAGCATCGGGTACTTGCCGGCGCCGGAGATCAGGCCGCGGCGGCGACCGACGAGGGTCGCGGCGGCACCGATGAGCTGAGCGATGGCGAGGATCTCGGCATCCTTGCGGCCGGCGGCGGCGACGGACTCGACGGCGAGGACGCCCTGCGAGTGGCCGATGACCGAGCTCGGCGCGACGGAGTCGACGTCGAGGCCCTGGTTCGCGAGCGCGCGCAGCGCGGCGACCTGGGTGAGGAAGACGCCGGGAAGCGACACGGCGGCAGAGGTGAGAGCTGCTTCGGAGGGGCCGGCGGGCGCGTCGTCCTCGTCGGCGAGTTCGGCCTCGAGGATCCACGCGACGGGGTCGAAGCCCGTCGGGCGGACCACGACGAGGTCGCTCGCGACCGGGGCGAGGTGCGCGGTGGCGCGGTTGACCAGGTCGGTGAGGACCGGTTCGAGTCCGTTGTCGCGGCTGAGCTCCTCGAGCGAGGTGAGCCAGGGGGCACCCTGGCCACCGAATGCGAGCGCGTAGGGCTCACCCGCGAGGAGCTTGTCGACCAGAGCACGGGCCGGAGCGGCTGCCGTGGACCGATCGGTGGTGCGTCGTGATGCCTTCGAGTTCCGTCCGTTGTCGCCTGGTGTGGTCTCGTCGATCGTCACGCGTGTGGTTCCTCTCCTGAACACCCCGGCGTCGAGGCTTCGTGTGTCAGCGCTGCGCGCCGGTGTGCTGCTGGACTAGTGGTCCGCTGTTCGGGCACGCCAAGGTTCGCACAAAATCATGAGGGGTTCCTCATGTTTTGTTTCACGCAGTTTGCCCGGCACCCCTCCCACCAGTGATTTCGCTCACACGCTCGCTCGAAAGTAACTGGTCGGTAACCCGAATCACTCCTGGCTGCGCCGATGCGTGGACGTCCATGAACCCGAGGAATCCCTCACGTTTTTCGTTATCGAATCGTTACCTGTTGACGGGCGTCGCGGATCGTGCATCGCAAGATCGACAACGTGTCGGACCCCCGCGATAGCTTCGGGACAATCGAACAAATATTCGACAGGGGGCACGGTGGGGAGAAGGGTGAAGTACACGCGGGAGGTCCTCGAAGAGGCGGTCGCGAAGGCGACCAGCGTCGCGGGCGTGTTGAGGCAATTCGGATTACGGGAAGACGGCGGCAACCATGCCAACATCAGCCGACGAATCAAGCTCTATGGAATCGACACGTCCCACTTCCGGGGTATGGCCCACCAGAAGGGGATACCGCCCCGGAACCGCCTGCACTGGTCGGAGGTGCTCACGGTCTCACCGGCCGGCTCCAACCGTAGAGAAGCTGCCCGCCTCAGACGAGCGCTCATCGAATCCGGGCGGTCGCACAGGTGCGAGAACTGCGGCACCGGTCCGGAATGGCGGAAATCGCCGCTCGCACTGCACGTCGACCACATCGACGGCAATCCGAACGATTCCCGTCCGGAGAACCTCCGCTTCCTGTGCCCCAACTGCCACAGCCAGACACCTACCTGGGGCAGGAGGATCCGGCACAACCGACCCATCCGAGCCCTCGACGCGGCTCCAGCCGAGTCGAGCATCGAGGCGGAAGCGGGGACACGGTGACACGACCGGTCAAGTACACGAAGGAGATGCTTGAAGAGGCAGTTCGCAGCTGCGTCAACTTCGCCGACGTCATGCGGTACTTCGGTCTCAAACCCAACGGAGGACATCACACGCATCTGACCCGCAGGATCAGGGCACTCGGTATCGATACGTCCCACTTCACCGGCCGCCCTCCCGTACAGGGTGGGCCTGTGGTGAAGCGGCACTGGACCACGATCCTGGTCGAGACACCGGCAGGCTCGCCACGAACCAAACCTCATCTGCTGCGTCGGGCTCTCATCGAGTCCGGTCGCCCACACGAATGCGAGGGTTGCGGCACGGAGCCACATTGGTACGGCCAGCCGTTGGTCTTCCACGTCGACCACATCGACGGAAATCCCAACGATTCGAGACCCGACAACGTCCGGTTTCTGTGCCCCAACTGCCACACCCAGACATCGACCTGGGCCGGGCGACGCCGCTTCACCTTCCGTAGGGAAGAGCCGTCCTCGTGACGTATTGTGTCCGTGACGCGCGAGTGGCGGAACGGCAGACGCGCTGCGCTTAGGACGCAGTGTCCATAGGACGTGGGGGTTCGAGTCCCCCCTCGCGCACCACGTGACCTCACCCACGGTGCACCGACCGGTCTTGGCAGGTCGGTGCACCGTTCGGGTACCGTCGAGGGCGTGTCCGAGCATCGCCCTCCCCGCCGGTTGGCCCTGATCATCCTGGTCCTGGTGGCCGCGGCCGGATGCCTCGGCCTCGGTTACTGGCAGTGGACCGCCTTCGAAGCGGTGGGCGGCACCTACCAGAATCTCGGCTACGCGCTCCAGTGGCCTGCCTTCGCATTCTTCTGCGTCTACGCCTATCGACGCTTCGTGCGCCTCGAAGCGGAGGAGCAGGAAGCCGAGAGCACCGGCGGACGACGTCCGTCCGAGCCGGACGGGCCCACCGAGATCCCCGAGGATCTTCTCCCCACCCGTCCGCGCACGCTCGCCGAGGCACGCGAGCAGGAAACCGCGGATCCCGACGCACGACAGATCAACGAGTACAACGAGTACCTCGCGCAACTCGCGCGCAGGTCCGATAGGAGCGCTCAGTGAGCACGACCCCCGAGCAGGCGTCCGGCCAAGCCACCACGCCGCGCGTCGTCAGTGAGGCCGACCGGAAGAAGATCCGGTCCGCCCTGCTGCGTTACCGCGTGCTCGCCTACGCGACCGGTATCTGGCTGCTGATCCTCACCGGTGAGATGGTCGCCAAGTACATCATCGGTGTCGAGAACGTGCCGGCCTGGATCGCGATCGTGCACGGCTGGGTGTACGCGGTGTACCTGGTCCTCACCTTCGACCTGTCGATCAAGGTGCGCTGGCCGATCGCCCGGACGGTGTGGACGCTCCTGGCGGGTACCATCCCGTTCCTGTCCTTCTTCGTCGAGCACAAGCGCACTCAGCAGGTGAAGGCCGACTTCGGCGTCTGAGCCGGCAACCTCCACGAACACGAATCGGGCGGATCCTTTCGAAGGATCCGCCCGATTTCGTTGTGCCCGTGTGCGCGCTCAGCGTCGCGGCAGGCGCACCACCTGGACGAAGAACTCGTCGATCTGGCGCACCGCGCGGATGAACTGGTCGAGGTCGACCGGCTTCGTCACGTACGCGTTGGCGTGCAGCTTGTAGCTGCGGAGGATGTCCTCCTCCGCTGCCGAGGTGGTAAGGACGACGACGGGGATGTCGGTGAGGTCGGTGTCGGACTTGACCTGCTCGAGGACCTGCCGCCCGTCGTACTTGGGCAGGTTCAGATCGAGGAGGATCAGGTCGGGCCGAGGGGCGTTCTCGTACTCCCCGCGCCGGTAGAGGAAGTCGAGTGCCTCCTCGCCGTCGCGGACCACGTGAAGGGTGTTTCCGATCTTGTTGTCCTCGAACGCTTCGCGCGTCATCAATTCGTCGCCGGGGTCGTCCTCGACTAGGAGGACGTCGATCGGCCGCCCGGAAACGCTCATGCAGATGCCCCTTTCAGAGCGACTTCGGTTGCAGACATGTCGTCGCCTGCCTTGGGAATCGTAAAGCAGAATCGACTGCCTTCCCGATACTGCGGGTCGAGCCAGATCTCTCCACCGTGGTATTCGACGATCTTCCGGCAGATCGCCAGGCCGATGCCGGTGCCGGTGTAGACGTCCCGGCCGTGCAGCCTCTGAAAGATCACGAAGACCTTGTCGGCGAACTCCTCCGCGATACCGATGCCGTTGTCCTGCACGGAGAATCGCCAGAACTCGTCGTCCCCGTCGACGATCTCCTCGCAGTCGACCCGGATCTCCACGGGACGGTCCTCATGGCGGAACTTGATCGCGTTGCCGATCAGGTTCTGCCACAACATGATCATCAGTGTGGGATCGCCCACGATCGTCGGCAGGGACTCGGGCCGCGTGATCGTCGCCCCGGATTCGTCGACCGCCTGCGAGATGTTCGTCAAGGCCGCGTCGAGGGTCACGTCCAGTTCGGTGCGGACGTGCGCGTCGCTGACGCGTCCGACGCGGGAGAAGGTCAGCAGATCGTTGATGAGCACCTGCATACGCTTCGCGCCGTCGACCGCGAAGGCGATGTACTGGGTGCCGCGTTCGTCGAGCTTGTCGCCGTAGCGCTTCTCGAGGAGTTGGCAGAAGGACGCGACCTTACGCAGCGGCTCCTGCAGGTCGTGGGAGGCGACGTAGGCGAACTGTTCGAGTTCGGAGTTCGAGCGCCGCAGTTCCGTCGTCTGGTTCTCGAGTTGCTCCTCACGCTCGTGCGCGACCTGCAGTTCGCGCACGATCCGCTCGCGCATGTCCTCGACGTCGCGGCCCAACGCATAGATGTCGGCGGGGCCCTGCGGCACGATTTCGCGCTCGAAGTTCTGCCCCGCGACGACGCTGCGCGACGCCTGCCGCAGACGTTGGATCGGGCGTACCACGATCGTCTGGAGCAGGACGGCCAGACCGACACCGGTGAGGAGGAACACCACCACCATGCCGGCGAGGATGCGATCGCGCGTGGTGCGGGTGTCCTCGAGAGTTGCGATGCCGTCCTCTCGGGCCTGTGTGAGGTCGGCGTTCTGGACGTCCAACGCCGTCCGGATCCGGTCGAATGCGTCCCGGCCGGCTGCGACGACCGCGGGGTCGACGAACTGCGGTTCCCCCGGCACGACGGTGGAGATGAGCGGCTCGGCGTACACGCGTCGCCACTCCGCCGCATGCGCTTCGATCGCTTCGAGGTCCGCCATCAGCTTCTCCTCGTCGCCGACGAGGGCTCGCAGCTCGGCGGCCGCGGCTTCCTCCTCACGTCGCCCCTCCTCGTAGGGCATGAGGAAATCGGGATCGGCGGCGAGGATGTAGCCCCGCGCGCCGGTCTCCTGGTTGATCAGTGCCGATTGCAACCGGTATGCCTCGACGCGAGCGGGCTGGATCCGGTCGCGCACGTAGTTGGAGTATTCGGTCGTCTCACGGAGGAAGTGACTGCCGACCACGGTGCCGACGACGACCAGCACACCCATCACGCCGAGTACGAGCAGGAACCATGCCTGGACCGTCATCCTGCGAGACGGAGGGCGACGCACGTCCCCCGTCTCCGCCGTTGCGTCGCTGTTCGTCATGCGGTGGTGATCACTTCCTGTTCCATTGCACGTGGACGACTGCCACGTCGTCGGACAGTCCTCCCCGACTGTCCGCGAGTTTCTCGGCACCGTCGATGAGCGAGTCGGTGAAGTCGGCGGCCGGCAGATGGGCGCGTTCGCGCGCGAGCTCGAGGAGTCCTTCCTCACCGAGTCGTTCCGGGCCGTCGCCCCGATGGCCCTCGAACAATCCGTCGGTGAACAGCACGATCGCGCCGTCCTCGGGCAGATCCAACTCGTGAACGGGCCAGGTGGCCCCTCCCGGCAGCAGGCCGAGGGCGGGACCACCGGGCGCTTCGACCCAGTCGATGGTTCCGCCGTGGCGGAGCAGCAGCCCGGGATGACCGGCGCGCATGACCTCGACGGTGCTGCGGTCGGCACACATCGTGAGGTTCGTCATCGACGCGAAGAAGCGGCTCTCCGTGCGCTCGGCGACGAGCAGTTCCTCGAGTTGGTGCAAGCGGCGGGGGCCGTCGACCCCGCTGAGCACGAGCGTGCGCCACGCGATGCGTAGGCCCACGCCGAGGGCTGCCTCGTCGGGACCGTGACCGGAGACGTCGCCGATGAGGACGTGGACGGTTCCGTCGCCGGTCTGCACGACGTCGTAGAAGTCGCCGCCGAGAAGAGCCGACGACCGGCCGGGTCGGTAACGGGCGACGACGTCGAAGTCCTGCCCGTCGCGCAGGAGCGGGGACGGGAGCAGGCCGCGTTCGAGTCGGGCGTTCTCCTGCGCGTGAAGCTGACTCGCCTGGAGTTCCGCCGCCGCGATCTCGGTCTGCTTTCGCTGGATGGCGTAGCGGACAGCGCGGCCGAACAGATCGGGTTCGACGCGTCCCTTGACGAGATAGTCCTGGGCGCCCACGGACAGCGCGGCGAGGCCGGTCTGTTCCTCCGCGAGGCCGGTGAGGACGACGATGGGGACGGAATCGGTGATCTCCTGGATGCGGGCGACGGCTTCGAGGCCGCTCGCATCGGGCAGGTGGAGGTCGAGAAGTACGCAGTCGGGAGCCGATGTGGCGAGTTCGTCGCGGGCCTGCGCGAGTGTCTGCACCCACACGACGGTCATCTCGGGGGCACTGTCGACGACGAGTTCCTCCACGATGAGCGCGTCACCCGGATCGTCCTCGATGAGGAGCAACGACGGTGGTTCGACCGACTCGCTCTGCGCTCGGTGCATGTCCACTCGGCGCCCCTCCCTCCCTGCTCGAAAGGGAACATTACAGACTCGACGACAGCATGGTCACAGGGTGGTCACGGCGGGTCGCGGCCGCGGCCGATGGACCGTTGTGTGCATCTATCGGCACGATCTTGCATGATGGCAAGGTGAACGATCCCATGACCGCGCATCCGCATATGACTCTTTCCACGACCCGTAACGGCTCCGTGGCCGTGCTGTCCGTCAACGGCGAAGTCGACATGACGAGTGCCCCGCTCCTCGAGCAGGAAGCCCTCGCGCTCCTCGACTCCGACATCTCCGGACTGATCGTCGATCTCAGCGGGGTTGATTTCCTCGCTTCGATGGGTATCGCTCTGTTGGTCGAGTTGTCCAAGCGAGCCGCCGACAGCACCGGTTTCGCCGTCGTGGCACACGGCAGTGCCACGGCACGCCCGCTCGAACTCCTCGGCCTCGGAGAGGTCCTGGCGATCCATCCGAAGCTCGACGACGCGCTCGTCGGCCTCGGTGCCTCGCCGGAAGGCGTCTCCGAGTAGACCGCCGTACCCGTCGAACCGAGGAGCCATGTCGTCTGCGCCCGAGGAGTCAGCTTTGCTCTTTCCCGACGAGATCCGTTCGTCGGGTGTGCGAGCCGACCCGACCGAGATTGCAGGCCTGCGGGTCGTCACGAGGCGGTGGCTGGCGAAGCTCCCCCTCAGCGAGGACCAACGACAGGACATACTGCTCGCGAGCTACGAAGCGCTCGCGAATGCCGTCGAGCACGCCTATGCGCCGGACGATGCGCACGGCACGCTCGACTACGAGGCGACGTATCTACCCGACGAGGGTGAGGTGGTCGTGCGGGTCGTCGACCACGGCTCCTGGCACGACGCCGTCGACAGCGACGCCCGACGTTCACGCGGTCACGGGCTGACGCTGATCCGCAATCTGGCCAGCGACGTCCGGGTCTCGGCCGGCCCGAAGGGCACGATCGTCGAGATGCGGTGGGTCCTCGACGAAACGGACAGGGCTGAGGACGACAGGGCCGGGGACGAACTCTCGTCCCACGACGCGAGCTGATCTGCGCGGTAGGCGCGCGTCGCGAGTTCCCCGATTCGAAGCGGCCGTGGGAGGAGCACGATGCTCCTCCCACGGCCGCTTTCGTCATACCTGCAGGGCGCCCACGTCCGGCTTCGCAGAACCGAACTTCAGTTCCAGTTCGCGGCGTGCCGCACGGTCGCCGAGGTGCTCGAGCAGCCGACGTCCGGGAACGCATCTCTTCAGCACCTGGGACTTGACGATGTTCGTCGCAAGGACCGGGACGACCGCCCAGGGCGGAGTGACCGGCAGCCCCAGATCGTGGAGTCCCTGCTCCCCGAGGAAGAAGCGCAGCATGCTGAGCAACCGCAGTCGCTCGTAGGCACCCCGGAGCCGGGAGAAACGCCCGTAGTCGAGCGTGCGCTGGCCGTCGACGAGTGCACGGGACAGGTCGGCGCCCGCCGGCGTGACATCGTCCTGCACGAGCACCACGTGGTAGTTGAAGCGGTGCTGCTCGCGTTCGGAGTCGAACAGCCACTCCTCGTCCACGCCCATGAGCCAGCCGACGTACTTCCACAGGTGCATCACGGCGCGGGATTCGTCGCGGCTCACGGTGTAACCGAGTGCGCGGACGCCCAGGAGGAGGGTGCCGTTGAACAGTCCGAGGGTCGCGGCCTGGTCGGTCTGATTGATCGGCAGTCCCCAGTGCTCGATATCCCATCGGCCGTTGTTCTCGAACCGATCGTTGACGAGTGCGTGCATGGCGCGCACGTGCACGGTGAGCTTGAAGCCGTCCCCGTTCCGGCGCATGCCACCGGGTTCACCGACGGCGGTGCCCCACTTCTGGGTCTCGCCGAGGCGGCGCATGGCGGTGAATCCGGTGAGTCCGCCGGTCTCCACGAGGAGGTCCGGAGGTCCGCCGAAGCGGTAGCCGCCGATGAGCGACAGCTGGAGCAGCACGTCGTTACGGGTGCGGCCCATACGGCGAAAGGCCCGTGCGCCCTGCTCGAGCAGGTTCCAGTCCACCCAGTCGGGGACGGTGTCGACGACGGCGAAGAACTCGCGCAGCGCGGCGGGAGCGTCGGGTACGGACTCGATGCCGTGTTCCAGTGCCCGGTGGAACTGCTTCATGGTGACGCGTTGCGGGTCGTCCCGGTCGCGGCGCATACCGTGGACGAGCGCGGCCCCCACCTCGTCGCGTGCGAACATCCTGCGGCCGATGCGGTCGAGCAAGCGCTGATCCACCTCGTGGATCCGGGCGAACTTCTTCAGCGGTCTCCCGATGCGCTCGTTGCGGGGCCGATTGCCCTCGTACCGCGTGGGGTACGGGCGCGTGCTCTCGTCCCGTAGCAACTCCTGTGTCACCATGAGGCGATGTTCACACGAGCTGTTACTCGCGTTCAATTCGCATTTCCGGTGCGGCGATGAGCCCGAGCGACCGGCGTCGGCGCCGCGCGCCGCAACAGGAACGCTCCCGCGCGATGGTCGAGCGGATCATCGCCGCGGGACGCACGGTTCTGCTGGACAACGGCTACGAGGGAGCTTCGACGAACCGCATCGCGCGCGTGGCGGGGATCAGTCCGGGCTCGCTGTACCAGTACTTCCCGGACAAGGACGCCATCGTCGCCGAGGTGGTGGACCGTTGGACGGATGCGATGCATGCTCGCATTTCGCGCGTGTTCGCGGACGCACTGGAAGGCCCACCCACCCCTGTGTCGGTGCGTGACACGATGGGTGAGTTGCTCGATGCGCTCGCCGAGAATCCGCGTCTGCTGCGGGTGCTCATCGAGGAACTGCCGCGCTCCCCCGACAGCCGGCTCGCCGCCTTCGAACGGCGGATCGACGACCTGCTCACCATGTGGCTGCGTTTCCATCTCCGCGGACGCGGCGACCGTCCGGTGGAGGCGATCGCGTGGATTCTCGTGCGCACGGTCGAGAACGTGGCCGTCTCCTACGTTCTCGACCGTCCCCCGATGGAACGGGACGTCGTGGCCGACGAACTCACTGCCATGGTCACGGCGTATCTGCAGGACATGTCACTGCCCTGAAAGGGGACATTCACTGCCCTGACGGGGCGGATCAGGTGTTCCTCGCTATCGTGGCGGGAACCCTGTGACCCTGACAGGGGGTTTCCGCCGGACCCTTCGGTTCGAAGGGTCCGTGCGGGACGGTGAGTGAGGAGGCGACGATGGCGCGTTGGAATCCACGGGTGGTACTGGACTGGTTGCGTGCGGGATATCCCGAGGGGATCCCGGCGAAGGATCACTTCGCGTTGCTCGCCGTGCTCAAGCGTCGTCTCACCGACGAGGAACTCCTCGAGGCGATCGAGACGGCAGCGGCGACCGCGTCCGAGCACCCGGAGCGGCAGGTCGACCACGACACCCTGCGGAAGATCGTGGCAGGGGTGATCCACGAGGAACCGGACCCGCAGGACGTCGAGCGCGTCCGTGAACAGCTGGTCGCTGCGGGCTGGCCCGTCGTGGGCGGTGAACTCTCCCGCGGCGACGAGCCGACCGTACCCGCCGAACCGGGAACGCAGGCCGGCGCGCGCTAGCGGCTCGCGGCGAGCGCAGCGAGGGCGGGCACGAGCTGGGCGAGTGCCCGTCCTCGATGCGACTGTGCGTCCTTCTCCTCCGCGGACAGTTCCGCCGCGGTGCGTTCCTCACCTTCGGGGAGGAAGACCGGGTCGTAGCCGAAGCCGTTCTCGCCGCGCGGCTCGCGCACGATGCTGCCGCGCCATTCGCCGCGCACGACGGTCGTGACGAATCCGTCGTCCGACGGCACCACGAGCGCGCAGGCCGATACGAATGCCGCGCCGCGCCGCTCGTCCGGCACGTCCTGCATTTGGCCGAGCAACAGTGCGGTGTTCGCCTCGTCGTCGCCGTGGCGTCCGCTCCAGCGCGCCGAGAGCACGCCGGGCATGCCGCGCAGGGCGTCGACCTCGAGACCGGAGTCGTCGGCGACGCAGGGCATCCCCGTGGCGACGGCGCCGTCGCGGGCCTTGGCTCCGGCGTTCGCCTCGAAGGTCTCCCCCGTCTCGGGTGCCTCCGGGTAGGGCGGGACGGTGTCGAGGCCTACGAGTTCGATGCCCTCGATCCCGGCGCGGTCGAGCACGCGCTGCAGTTCGCGCAGTTTCTTCGCGTTGCGACTTGCGACCAGCACCCGCACGTCAGACTCCGAACTTCTTCTTGACGACCCCCGCCTCGACCGGCTCGGGCAGGGTGCCCGGGTACGGCTCGGCGAGCACCTCGCGCTGGATCCGGCACAGTTCCTCGATGCCGGCGAGCGAGGAATCGAGCATCGCGTCGAGCGTGGAGCGCGGGAAGGTCGCGCCTTCGCCGGTGCCCTGGACCTCGACGAGGGTGCCCGTCTCGGTGGCGACGACGTTCATGTCGACCTCGGCGCGCACGTCCTCCTCGTAGGGCAGGTCGAGGCGGACGCGGCCGTCGACCACGCCGACGCTGACGGCGGCGATCTGGCACGAGATGGGTTGCGGGTCGGCGAGGCTGCCCGCGGCACGCAGGTAGGTCACCGCGTCGCACAGCGCGACGTAGGCGCCGGTGATCGCCGCGGTGCGGGTGCCTCCGTCGGCCTGCAGCACGTCGCAGTCGATCGCGATGGTGTTCTCACCGAGCGCGGCGAGGTCGATGCACGCGCGCAGCGACCGGCCGACGAGCCGGCTGATCTCCTGGGTGCGGCCGCCGAGCTTGCCTTTGACCGATTCGCGTCCGCTGCGGGTGTGGGTGGCGGCGGGGAGCATTGCGTACTCGGCGGTGAGCCAGCCGAGACCGGAGCCCCGGCGCCACCGGGGGACGCCTTCCTCGACGCTGGCGGTGCACATCACGCGGGTCTGTCCGAATTCGACGAGCACCGAGCCCGCCGGGTGGTTGGTGAAACCCCGGGTGATGCGAATGTTCCGGAGTTCGTCGTCCGCTCTGCCGTCTTCTCGTGTCGTCACTCGTCCGAGCCTAGGCGATCCGGGGACGGGCCTTTCAGATGCGGTACACGTCTCCGGCGGTGACGGCGTGGACCGGTCCGGAGTACTCGGCCTTGGCCTCGGCGATGACGTCCTCGCGGGAGGTCCACGGCGGGATGTGGGTCAGGAGGAGTTCGCCGACACCGGCGAGGGCTGCGACGCGTCCGGCTTCGGTGCCCGAGAGGTGCACGCCCTCGGGGCGTTCCCCCGGCGCGTGGGTCCACGATGCCTCGGCGAGCAGCACGTCGGCGCCGCGGGCGAGTTCGACGACCGAATCGCACATGCCGGTGTCGCCGGTGTAGACGAGGGTGCGGCCGGAGTCACTGGTGATGCGGAAGCCGTAGGCCTCCGGCGGGTGATGGACGCGACCGGGGCAGATGGTCAGGCTCCCGAACCGGATCTGCTCGCCGTCGCCGAGCATCCGGACGTCGAGGGTGTCGCTGACGTCGTCGACCTCGCCGGGGATCTCCGCGGACGCCACGCCGATGCGGTGGGCGGTGCCGGCGGGACCGTAGGTGAGGACGCGGCCCTGCGGCGGGGACGGCGAGTAGCGGCGCCAGACCAGCAGACCGGGCAGGTCGAGGCAGTGATCGGCGTGCAGATGGGACAGCAGGATCGACACTTCACCGGGGTCGGCGTGGCGCTGGAGCGCGCCGAGGACGCCGGGACCGAAGTCGATGACCAGCGGCGGGGTGTCCGGTGCCGTCAGCAGATAGCCGGAGGCTGCGGAATCCGGCCCGGCCACACTGCCCGAGCACCCCAGAACGGTCATGCGCATATCAGCCATGCTGCCATGCCGAAGGTCCCTCGATGAAGCCAACGCGCGTATTGCGGCGCAGACTCACAGTGGCCGGGAAGGTGTGACGCGCGGATCGTTCGGCCACTTCGCGCGGCCGATCGGTGGGTTGTCGGCGCGGGTGGTCAGCGCGGCACGACGGAGGTGGTGGTGCGGCGGGCGCGACGCGCGTCCGCGGACAGCGCCCACGCCGCGAGGACGCCGCCGACGGCACCGAAGAAGTGCCCTTCCCAGGAGATCCACGGTTCGCTCGGCAGCACGCCCCACAGCATGCCGCCGTAGAGGAACAGCACCACGACTCCCAGCAGGATCTGCCCGGCCTTGCGGGTGAACACGCCGCGCACGATCAGATAGGTGAGCCACCCGAAGATCAGGCTCGACGCTCCGATGTGGGTCTCGCCCGAGCCCGCGATCAGCCACGTCCCCACTCCTGCGACAACCCAGATGATCGCGGTGGCGGCCAGGCCGCGCCCGATGCCGGAGAGCAGCACCAGGAAGCCGAGGACGAGCGCGGGCACGGTGTTGGCGGTGAGGTGGGCCCAGTCGGCGTGCAGGATCGGCGCGAACAGCACGCCCCACAGCCCGTCGGCGGTGCGGGGTTCGACACCGGCCGCGTCGAGATCGGCGGGGAGCACCGCATCGACGGTCTCGATGCCGTAGAGCATCGCGACGAACCCACCGATCCACAGTCCGGCACGTTGCCAGATCGGCCGGATTCGGGTGTCGGCGCCGGTACCGCTGGGAATGGTCATGGCACCATTCTGCCGTCACGTACCGGTCAGCGGCCGAAGACCGAGGGCAGCACGTCGCGATAGGCGGGGATGTCGGCCACGGAGGTCGCGGACAGGATCGCGTCGACGATCGCGCGTTCGACCACCACCGCCGCGGCTTCGCACACCGCGGCGAGGATCGGCAGTTCGGGGGCGAAGGCCGGGATCGACGGGGCGTCGCGGAGTGCGTCGGAGACGTCGGCGGTGCCGGTCGAGAGGGCGAAGATCGTGTCGCCGTCGAGCGGGGAGTGCGCGGGACGGATCGCGCGGCCGATACCGTCGTGTCCGGTGACCGCGACGCGACGGCACGCCGCCTTCGACAGCGGTGCGTCGGTGGCGACCACACCGATCGTGGTGTTGAGGACGGTGCCCTTGTCGCCGAGCGCGCGGGCCGCGGCGAGATCCGACGCCGACGGCGACGACAGTCCGAGTTCCTCGGCTCGCGCGGCGTCGACGCCCCAGGGCAGGCCGGTCACGGGGTCGAACACCGAACCGACAGGGTTGGCAACCATCAACGCCGCCACGGTCACCCCGGCTGCGGGACCGTCCGTGATCCGCACGCTCGCCGATCCGATGCCGCCCTTGAGCGCCCCGGCGCGGGCACCGGTGCCGGCGCCGGCGCTGCCGCGGTCGAAGTGCGTGGAACTGGCGGCGGCGGCGGCGGTGCAGCCGGAATCGGCGGTCGGGCGCGCGGACCACTGCCCCACCGGCAGGTCGAAGATGACGGCACCGGGGACGATCGGGACGACCGCGCCGGGCGCGCCCATCGGGATCCCCTTGCCGTTCTTCTCGAGATAACGCATCACGCCGTCGGCGGCGGCCAGCCCGTACGCACTGCCACCGGTGAGGAGTACCGCGTCGACGCGCTGCACGGAGTGGCTCGGATCGAGCAGGTCGGTCTCCCGGGTGCCCGGTCCCCCGCCGCGCACGTCCACCGAGGCGACGGCGGACGGGTCGGCGAGCACGACGGTGCATCCCGTGGCGGCGCCCGTACCGGGAATGTCGGGGGTGCCGACGGTGACCTCGGGGTCGAGGCGCTGCCAGTGACCGACACTCAGACCCGCCACGTCGAGCAGCGAATCGGTCGGCCCCGGCACGATCACGGCTGCAGCGCCTGGACGAGGGAGTCCTGCATCCACGTCAGCCAGTGGTAGACGTCGAGATGCGGGGCCCGCGGATCGTCGTCGTCGAGGACGTCGGGGGTGTCGGCGTCGATGCCGAGGGTGGTGCCGAGCGCGAGCCGCACGTCGTTGAGTCCGTACAGCCAGGCTTCGGCCTGTTCGGGATTGAGCACCACCTTGCCGCCGCCTTCGGGCACGGTGCGCAGGATGACCGCGCCGGCGGCGAGCTTGGCGTCGATGATGCTCGGTTCGTGCAGGCTGCGCATCGCACCGTTGAGGTCGGCGGCGTCGTCGTCGACATCGGCGACGGCATCGGCGTCCGGGCGGTGGAAATCGGGCAGGAGGCGGCGCAGCGCCGGGATCTCGGGCGGGGTGGCGTTACCGGTGCGCAGACCCGTCAGCGCCGCGAGGTCGTCCTGCGGGGCCTGTCCGGCGCGTTCCTCGAGCATGCCCAGCACGGAGGACACGAGCGACCGCAGCACCGACGCTTCGTGGGCGTCCATCTCCGACCGGAGCTTGGGGCCGCTGAGCGAGTTCTTCCTGGTCCACTGCCGCACGTCGGTCGGGCCCTCCTGTGGGGATCATTCGTCGCGCTGCATCGTCGCCCACAGTCCGGCGGCGTGCAGACGCTGCACGTCGTGTTCCATCTTGTCACGCGAACCGCTCGACACGACGGCCTTGCCCTCGTTGTGGACCTTGAGCATGAGCTCGGTGGCCTTGGCCTTGCTGTACCCGAACAGCTTCTGGAAGATGAACGTCACGTAGTGCATGAGGTTGACGGGGTCGTCCCAGACCACGGTCACCCATGGCCTGTCGACCGCTTCGATCTCCTCGACGATTTCGGCTTCGGCGGGAACGGCCTGTCCTGCCATGACCGGAACGGCCTGGCCGGCCGTCGAGCGGACGTCGAGCGGAGTGGTCGTACTACACGGCGCCATGTTCCCAGGGTACGACTTCGGAGCACCGCGAAAAACCCGCCTCGGAGGCCGTGGCTCTACAGTGATCGGGTGCCCGAAGCCATTCACCCTGCCGGTCGTCCCGGCACCGCACTGTTCACGGACATGTACGAGTTGACCATGCTCGAGGCTGCCCTGGCGGACGGCACGGGCGACCGCCCGTGCGTCTTCGAGGTCTTCGCCCGACGTCTTCCCCCGGGCCGGCGGTACGGCGTCGTCGCGGGCACCGCACGGTTGATCGAGGCACTCGAATCGTTCCGGTTCGACGAGGCCGAACTCGGACTCGCAGCCGGTTTCCTCGCTCCGCGGACCGTCGAGTGGCTGCGCGACTTCCGGTTCTCCGGCGACATCGACGGCTACCGCGAGGGCGACTTCTTCTTCCCTGGTTCGCCGATCCTGTCGGTGAGCGGCACCTTCGCCGAGTGCGTGCTGCTCGAGACGCTGACCCTGTCCATCTTCAACCACGACAGTGCGATCGCCTCGGCCGCGGCGCGCATGGTGAGTGTGGCCGACGGCCGCGCGCTCATCGAGATGGGTTCGCGGCGCACCCACGAGGAAGCGGCGGTCGCCGCGGCGCGCGCCGCTTATCTCGCGGGCTTCGACTCGACGTCCAATCTGCAGGCCGCGCAACGGTACGGCATCCCCGCGGCGGGTACCGCCGCGCACGCGTTCACCCTGCTGCACACCACGACGGAGGGCCGCGACGAGGCGTCCGCCTTCCGCAGCCAGGTCGAGAGCCTCGGCGTGGGCACGACCCTGCTGGTGGACACCTACGACATCACCGACGGCGTGAACACGGCGATCGCGGTGGCCGGCCCCGAACTCGGTGGCGTGCGGATCGATTCGGGCGATCTCGGTGTGCTCGCCCGCCAGGTGCGCGAACAGCTCGACGGACTCGGCGCGACCCGCACGAAGATCGTGATGTCCGGTGATCTCGACGAGTACGGGATCGCGGGTCTGCGGGCCGAGCCGGTCGACGCCTACGGTGTCGGCACGTCGCTGGTCACCGGGTCGGGGGCTCCGACGGCGGGGATGGTCTTCAAACTCGTGGAGGTGGACGGCATCGCGGTCGAGAAGCGCAGTGCGGCGAAGGAGTCCCGCGGGGGCGCCAAGCGGGCCGTCCGGTACGCGCGGAGGACGGGCACGCTCGTCGAGGAGGTCGTGTACCCGGCCCGCGCCGAGCAGGTTCCGCCGGGCGAGGGTTCGCAGGTCCACGAACTGATGATCCCGCTGGTCCGTGGTGGCGAGGCGGTCGGCGATCTGCCTACCCTGGAAGAGAGCCGGGAGTATCTCCGGCAGGGCATGGTGCGTCTGCCGTGGGAGGGCCTGACGCTCTCGGCCGGGGATCCCGCCATCCCCACCCGCTTCGTCCGTGAGGGGTGAGTGCCACGCGCACATTGCTGGTGGTCGACGTCCAGAACGACTTCTGCGAGGGCGGTTCGCTCGCCGTGGAGGGCGGCTCGCGGGTGGCGTCCGACATCACGCGGTTCCTGCAGGCGCGCGGTGACGACTACGTACACATCGTCGCGACCCGCGACCATCACGTCGATCCCGGGGACCATTTCTCTCCCGAACCCGATTTCGTCGACTCGTGGCCGCCGCACTGCCGGGCCGGGACGCCGGGTGCGGACTTCCATCCGGAGCTGAGCACGGACCGGTTCGAGGCCGTCTTCTCGAAGGGGGCCGACGACGCGGCCTATTCGGGCTTCGAGGGAATCGACGACGAGGGCACGCCGCTGGTGTCGTGGTTGCGCGACCGCGGCGTGACGGATGTCGACATCGTCGGGATCGCCACCGACCACTGCGTGCGGGCCACCGCGCTCGATGCGGTCGAGGAGGGTTTCGGCGCTCGGGTGCTGCTGCCCTACACCGCGGGGGTGTCGGAGACGACGATCCGCCCCGCCCTCGAGCGGATGCGTGAGGCCGGTGTCGAGCTGGTCACCGACCTTCCCGGCGACACCGATATCACCGAAGTCACAGGTAGTGGGGTCGCAGACCGAAGGTGACGGTGGGGACCGATACCCTGTGCCGGTGCCGGATCTCCCCGAAGTCCCAGAATTGCTGCGAACCGCGGTGCACGCGCTGGGTGGTAAGGAGCGGCGCAACCAGCTGACGATGGCCTCCGCCGTCGCGCACAGCATCGACACCGGCGAACACCTCGCCGTGCAAGCCGGCACGGGTACCGGCAAGTCTTTGGCCTATCTCGTGCCGAGCATCCGGTACGCGGTGAAGACGGGCCGCACCGTGGTGGTCTCCACCGCGACCATCGCGTTGCAGCGGCAGCTCGTCGAGCGCGACCTGCCGCGACTCGCCGACGCCCTCACCGTTTCGCTCGGTCGACGCCCGCGCTTCGCGATCCTCAAGGGCCGCGGAAACTACCTGTGCCTGAACAAGATTCATACCGGACTCGCCGAGGAGACGCCCGACGCCGAACTGTTCGACGCCTTCGCCCTCTCGCGCATCGGCCGCGAGGTGCGGCGGGTGACGGAGTGGTCGTCCACCACCGAGACCGGCGACCGCGACGACCTGTCGCCCGGTGTCTCCGATCAGGCGTGGCGTCAGCTCTCCGTCACCGCGCGCGAGTGCCTCGGCAAGTCGCGGTGCCCGGTGGGGGAAGATTGCTTCGCCGAGATCGCGCGCGCCGAGGCCGCGCAGGTCGACGTGGTCGTCACCAACCACGCACTGCTCGCGATCGATGCGATCACCGGCATCTCGATCCTGCCCGAGCACGATGTCGTGGTCGTCGACGAGGCGCACGAACTCGTCGATCGGATCACGAACGTCGCCACGGCCGAGTTGTCGCCGGGCACGGTGTCGGCGGCCGCGCGGCGCTGCGTCAAGCTCGTCGAGGACGAGGAGATCGACCGGCTCGACGGTGCCGCCGAGAACTGGGAGTCGTTCCTCGAAGAACTGCCGGCGGGTCGCTGGGACGAACTGCCCGAGGGCGCCGCGGCCGCGTTGGCCTCGATCCGCGACGCCGCCTGGGCCGTGCACACGGCGATCGGACCGGCCAAGCCCGGCACCGATCCCGAAGTCGCCGCGGCCCGCAGTCAGGCGCTGGCGGAGATCGACGAGGTGCACGACTGTGCGGTCCGGGTGCTCACGACCTTCGAACAGCGCGATCCGTCGCAGCGCCCCGACGTCGTGTGGCTCGCCGCCGACGAGTTCCGCGGCAACGTGCGCCGCACCGTGCGGGTCGCGCCGCTGTCGGTCGGCGGATTGTTGCGCAGCCGGTTGTTCGGTGAATCCACGGTCGTCCTCACCTCCGCGACCCTCACGGTCGGCGGGTCGTTCGACGGCCTCGCGGTCAACTGGGGTCTGCCACCGCAGTCACCCGCCCGCAGCGACACCACCTCCGCTTCGGGTGCCGAACCGCCTTCCGACAAGGGCGATCTCGCGTGGAACGGGATCGATGTCGGGTCACCCTTCGATCACGCGAAGGCGGGCATCCTCTACATCGCGAAGCATCTGACGCCACCCGGCCGCGACGGTCTGCCGCCCTCGCACCTCGACGAGATCGCCGAACTCGTCACCGCCGCCGAGGGGCGCACGCTCGGGTTGTTCTCCTCGATGCGCGCCGCGAAGGCCGCCACCGAGGCGCTGCGCGAGCGTCTCGACACGCCGATCCTGTGCCAGGGTGACGACGCGACCGGCGCGCTGGTCGAGAAGTTCGCAGCCGACGAGGCGACGAGCCTGTTCGGCACCCTGTCGCTGTGGCAGGGCGTCGACGTTCCGGGCCCGTCGCTGTCGCTGGTGATCATCGACCGGATTCCGTTCCCCCGCCCCGACGATCCGCTGCTCGTCGCCCGGCAGCGCGCTGTGGAGGCTCGCGGCGGCAACGGGTTCATGGCGGTCGCCGCCAACCACGCCGCCCTGCTGTTGGCGCAGGGTGTCGGGCGTCTGCTGCGCAGCACCGACGACCGGGGTGTGGTGGCCGTGCTCGACTCGCGTCTGGCGACCGCGCGGTACGGCGGTTATCTGCGTGCGTCGCTGCCGCCGTTCTGGGAGACGGCCGATCCGGCGGTGGTCCGCCGGGCACTCACGCGTCTGCGCGGCTGAGTACCCGGCGGGTCCGGTCTCCTACGGGAGCGCGACCATCCCGAGTTCCGCGGGTGAGGCGAGCAGGCCGTGCCTGGGCAGCACGCGCACCGTGTAACCGACGGCTCCGGCGAGCGGCAGCGGCACCGTCGCGGTGAACTCCTCCCCCAACGGGTCGGTGCCGATGTGTTCCATCGGCACGGTGACAGGGTCGCCGATCGTGTCGTCGGAGCTCACCCGCCCGACCACGGCCTGCACCTCGACGTCCTCCGGGGTCAGGTCGCCGAGCTGGACGTGCGCGGTCAGCCCCAGCGGCAGGCCGATCTGCGGCACGTCCGGAATCGGCGTCGAATCGACCTGCGCGACACGCACTCCCGGCCACGCCGCCTCGATGCGGTGCCGGTAATCGGCCAGCGCCCGTGCACCCGCGTAGTCGTCGGCGGTCACCTTCGCGGCCGCGGCGGCAGCGGGGATGTAGTAGTCGACGGCGTAGTCGCGCACCATGCGCGAGGCGAGCACCTTCGGGCCGAGATTCTCGAGCGTGTGGCGCACCATCTCGATCCAGCGGGCCGGCACACCGTCGGGGTCGCGGTCGTAGAAGCGCGGCAGCACCGAGCGTTCGAGCAACTCGTACAGCGCGGCGGCCTCGAGGTCGTCGCGGCGGGTGTCGTCGACGCCGTCGGCGGTGGGGATGGCCCAGCCGTTCTCGCCGTCGAACATCTCGTCCCACCATCCGTCGCGGATGGACAGGTTGAGACCGCCGTTGAGGGCCGACTTCATGCCCGACGTGCCGCACGCCTCGAGCGGGCGCAGCGGGTTGTTCAGCCACACATCGCAACCCCAGTACAGATAGCGGGCCATCGACATGTCGTAGTTGGGCAGGAAGACGATGCGGTGCCGTACGTCGTACTCGTCGGCGAACCGCACGACCTGCTGGATGAGTGCTTTACCCCCGTCGTCGGCGGGGTGGCTCTTGCCGGCGACGACGAGCTGCACGGGTCGTTCGTCGTCCAGCAGCAGCGCGCGCAGCCGCTCGGGGTCGCGCAGCATCAGGGTGAGGCGCTTGTAGGTGGGCACGCGCCGCGCGAACCCGACGGTGAGCACGTTCGGATCGAAGACCGACTCGATCCAGCCCAGTTCGGCCTCGGTGGCGCCGCGTTCGAGCCACGACTCGCGCAGTCTGCGACGCACCTCGGCGACGAGCTGGGCGCGCAGCGTGTTGCGGGTCGACCACAGCTCCTTGCGGTCGATGGTCTGGAGCAGTTCCCAGCCGCGGGCCTCCTCGACCCGGTCGGGTCCGGCGAGGCGGTTGGCGAGCGCGATCCATTCGCGCGCGGCCCAGGTGGGGGCGTGCACACCGTTGGTGACCGAGCCGATCGGCACCTCGGCGGCGTCGAATCCGGGCCACAGTCCTTCGAACATGCCGCGGCTGACCTCGCCGTGCAGCTTCGACACGCCGTTGCAGCGCTGGCCGAGGCGCAGACCGAGATGGGCCATGTTGAACACGTTCGGGTTGCTCTCGCGTCCGAGCGCGAGGATGCGGTCGACGGTGAGGCCGGGCAGCAGTGCCGACTCGTTCTCGCCGTTGGTGCCCGAGAAGTAGTGACGCACGAGATCGATCGGGAAGCGGTCGATGCCCGCGGGCACGGGGGTGTGGGTGGTGAAGACCGTGCCGGCCCGCACGGCGGCGAGCGCCTCGTCGAAGTCGAGGCCGGCGCCGGTGACGAGTTCGCGGATGCGTTCGGCGCCGAGGAAGCCGGCGTGTCCCTCGTTCATGTGGAAGACGTCGGGGTCGGGCAGGCCGTGGATGCGCGTGTAGGCGCGCACGGCGCGGACACCGCCGACGCCGGCGAGGATCTCCTGCTTGATCCGGTGGTCCTGGTCGCCGCCGTAGAGGCGGTCGGTGACCCCGCACAGCTCCTCGTCGTTGGACGGGATGTCGGAGTCGAGCAGCAACAGTGGGACGCGCCCGACCTGGGCGATCCAGATCCGCGCATCGAGTGTGCGTCCGCCCGGCACGGCGACCTGCACGAGCGCTGCGGTGCCGTCGGACTCGGTGAGCAGTCGCAGCGGCAGGCCCTGCGGGTCGTAGGAGGGGTAGTGCTCCATCTGCCAACCGTCGGCGCTGAGCGACTGCCGGAAGTAGCCGGAGCGGTAGAGCAGGCCGACGCCGATGAGCGGCAGGCCGAGATCGGAGGCGGCCTTCAGGTGGTCGCCGGCGAGGATGCCGAGACCGCCGGAGTAGTTCGGCAGAACCTCGGTGACACCGAACTCCATGGAGAAGTAGGCGATGCCGGCGGGCAGTGTCGTGCCGCGCTCCTGTTGTTCGTGGAACCAGCGGGGTCGGGTGAGGTAGTGCTCGAGGTCGGCGGCGGCGGCGTCGAGCCGGGCGAGGAAGTCGCCGTCCTCGGCGAGCGCGTCGAGTCGGGCGGGCGGCACCTCGCCGAGCAGCCGGACGGGGTCGTTGCTGCACCGGCGCCACAGGTCCGGGTCGACCGATTCGAACAGGTCCTGGGTCTGCGGGTGCCACGACCATCTGAGATTGGCCGTCAGGGCTCCCAGCGCAGCCAGCCGCTCGGGAAGGTGGGCTCGTACGGTGAACCGGCGCAGTGCTTTCACGGGGTGAACACTACCGACCGCGGACGCTTCGTGACGGCCGGGCGGCCGATCTCACGTGCCCGCATCCACGCCGGTCGCGGACGGGATCGCCCGGCACACGGAGAGGCCCCGCGGCGTGGGCGGGTTCACATGATCGTCGCAACACTCTCAACGAGAGGTTGCGACGATCATGTCGTTTCAGGAGGACTGCGACCGATTCGGTAACCAACTCACGCGATTGGTCAACGCCGGTATTCCGGTCAAGG